>CAYFOA010000010.1:13158-49530 GCA_964344575.1 uncultured Rickettsiales bacterium
GACCCCGCGGCCGCCCCGTTCGACGTCCTCGAGCCCACCTGCCGCTGGCCCCACGAGGAGGAGCTGTTCGCGGCCGCCGTGGGCGCCGGCAGCGCCGCCGTCCTCTCCCCCACGGGGGGCCTGTTCGCCGGCGCCGTCCCCGCGGCGGGCGGCCTGTCGCGCCTCGTCGCCGCCACCGCGGCGCTCCGCGGCCTCGACCGTCCCGGGCGGGCGCTGGTCCACGGCGCGTGGGGTCCCGCCGGCCAGGGTCAGGTCGTCGCCATCCTCGAAGGGAGCGCCTGACGTGCGGCGGGTCGCGATCGCAGGCACGGGGCAGACCCGTCACGCCCGTCGCCGGGACGACGTCTCGCAGCCCGAGCTGGTGCGCGAGGCCGCCGCCGCGGCGCTGGAGGACGCGGGGATCGGGCCCGAGCGGATCGACGCGGTCGTGATCTCGAACATGGAGCTGTTCGAGGGGCGGGCGCTGCCGGAGCTGTGGGTCGGCGAGGCGGCGTACGCCACGGGGAAGCCCTGCGTGAAGATCGCGACGGGGGGGACGTCCGGGACGAGCGCCTGCATCGCCGCGTTCCACCAGGTCGCGTCGGGGCTGTTCGACGTCGTGCTCGTGGTGGGGTTCGAGAAGCACTCCGAGGGCCACACCCAGACCGGGATGGCGCTGACCGACCCGTTCTGGGACCGGACCGTGGCGTCGGGCGCCCTCGGCAACTTCGCCCTGTCCGTCTCCCAGTACGTGGCCGAGCGGGGGGTGACGGAGGTCCACGCCGCCAAGGTCGCGGTCAAGGCGCGACAGAACGCCGCGCTCAACCCGCACGCCCACCTCCAGATGAGCGACGTCACCGTCGACGACGTCCTCCGCTCCCGGATGCTCGCCGCGCCGATCCGGCTCCTCGACATGTGCCCCCAGTCCGACGGCGCGTGCGCGATCGTGGTCGCCGCCGAGGACGTGGCGCCCCGCCTCTGCCCCCGGCCCGCCTGGGTCCGCGCCGCGGTCACCCGGCACGACCAGCCCTTCCTCGGCGACCACGACCGGAGGCTGCTGACGGCGCGCGCCCTCCGGGACGCCGCCCGCGCCGCGTACGCCCAGGCGGGCATCGCGGACCCCCGCGGGGAGCTCGACGTCGCCGAGATTTACGAGCCGGTCAGCTACGTCGAGCTGGCCTGGTACGAGGCGCTGGGGTTCTGCGCGGACGGGGAGGCCGGCCGGCTCGTCGACGACGGCGTGACGGAGCTCGGCGGGGAGCTCCCCGTCAATCCGTCGGGCGGCGTGCTGTCGACGAACCCCGTGGGGGCCTCGGGCGTGATCCGCGTGGCCGAGGCGGCGCGCCAGATCCAGGGCCGCGCGGGCGCCCACCAGGTCGACGGCGCGGCCCTCGCCCTCGCCACCGGCTACGGCGTCTACTCCTGGGCCGACGTCGTGGTCCTCGGAGCGTCCGCATGACCGCCCCCCGCCTGACCGTCCCCCTGCAGATGGACCTGTCCTGGGGCTACGCCTCGGGCGCGCCGATGGAGCGGTTCTGCGAGGGCCTCCGCCACCGCCGGCTGGAGGCGCTGCGGTGCGATCGCTGCGGTCGCCGGTACCTGCCGCCGCGTCCGGTGTGCGGGGACTGCCGCGCGCCGATGGACCGCTGGGTGCCGGTGGCGGACACAGGCACCCTCGAGGCGTGGACCGTCGTCCACGTCCCGATCCTCGACGGGCGGACGGGCCTCCCCCGCCCGGTCCCCTACGGCATGGGGCTGGTGCGGCTGGCCGGCGCCGACACGACGCTGAACCACTACCTCGCCTGCGCGGACCCGGCGGCCCTCCGCATCGGCCTGCGGGTCGCCGCCGTGTGGCGGGACGAGCGGAGGGGAGCCATGGACGACATCCTGCACTTCGAGGTGCTCCCGTGATCCGCCGCGGGTCGGTCCGGCTGGAGTTCCGGTACGCGGCCGGGCAGGCGAACGGCGCCGCGCTGGCCGCCCTCCGGGACGAGGGGCGGCTCCTCGGCTCCCGGTGCGGGCGCTGCGCGTCCGTCGCCGCCCCGGCGCGGCCGGTGTGCGCCGCCTGCGGGGCGGACACCCCCGACCGGATCGAGGTCGGCCCCGGCGGCGAGCTGCTCGCGTGGACCGACGTGCCGGGGCGCGGCGCCTTCGCCCTCGTCCGGCTCGACGGCGCCACCGGCGCCACGCTCCACCGCCTCCTCGGCGACCCGTCCGCCCGGACCCCCGGCGCCCGGTTCCGGGTCCGCCTCGCGGCCGTCCGGACGGGGAGCATCCTCGACCTCGAAGGCTTCGAGCCCGAGCCCGAGCCCGAGCCCGAGCCCGACCCCGAGTCCGGCCCCGAGTCCGACCCCGGGAGGGACGCATGACCGTCCGGACCGAGCGGATCGGCGCCATCCTCGTCGTCACCATCGACCGCCCCGAGGCGCGGAACGCGATCGACCGCGCCACCCACGCGTCGCTGTGCGAGGCGTGGCGCGCCTTCCGCGACGACCCGGACCTCCGGGTGGCGGTCCTCACGGGGGCCGGCGACCGGGCGTTCTGCGCGGGCGCGGACCTCAAGGAGGTGGGCTCCTGGTACGCGTCCATGACCCCGATCGAGCGACGCGAGCGGGGCGAGCGCGAGCCCGGACTCGGGGGCCTGACCCGCAACCTGGACCCCGGCAAGCCCGTCGTCGCCGCGATCTCCGGCCCCTGCCTCGCCGGCGGCCTGGAGCTGGCCCTCGCGTGCGACCTCCGGGTCGCGGCCGAGCACGCCACCTTCGGCCTCCCCGAGGTCAAGCGGGGGATCATGCCGGGGGCCGGGGGGACCCAGCGCCTCCCCCGCGCCGTCCCCCTCGCGGTCGCGCTGGAGCTGCTGCTCACGGGCGATCCGATCGACGCCGAGACCGCGCTGCGCGCCGGCCTCGTCAACCGCGTCGTGCCGGCGCACCGCTTGATGGAGGAGGCGCTGGCGCTGGCCGATCGCGTCGCCGCCTGCGCCCCGCTCGCGGTCGCCGCCGCCCGAGCCGCCGCGCTTCGGGGGCTGCACCTGCCGCTGGAGGAGGGGCTCCGCCTGGAGCAGGCCTACGCCGAGCCCCTCCGGCAGACCGAAGACGCCCGGGAGGGTGTCGCCGCGTTCGTCGAGAAGCGGCGGCCCCGGTTCCGGGGGAGGTGAGAGAGATGACGGACTTCGAGACCATCAGCTGCCGCCGCGAGGACGGCGTCCTCCGGATCACGCTGGACCGCCCCGAGGTGCTCAACGCCATCGACGGCCGCATGCTCGCCGAGCTGCGGGGGGCCCTGTCCGCCGCCGCCTCGGATCCCGAGGTGCGGGTCATCCGGATCGACGGCGCCGGCGACCGCGCCTTCTCGGCGGGCATCGACGTCGCCTGGGTCAAGGACATGGACGCGCTCCGGGCGCGCGGCGCGGGCCGCGAGCTGCACGCGACGTTCACCTCGCTGCGGACCGTCCCCAAGCCGGTCGTCACCGCGATCGACGGCCTCTGCCTGGGGGCCGGCCTGGAGCTCGCCCTGTCGTGCGACTTCATGGTCGCGAGCGCGCGCTCCCGGTTCGGCCTCCCGAACATCCACCGCGGGATCCCCGCCATCGTCGAGGCGGCCATCCTCCCGCTCGCGGTGGGGATCCAGGGCGCCCGCGAGATGGCCTACACGGGGGAGTTCTGGGACGCGGCGCGGGCCGAGCGGCGGGGGCTCCTGACCGCGGTCCACCCCGCCGCGGAGCTCGAGGCCGAGGTCGCAGGCCTCTGCCGGCGGCTCGCGAGCCGGAGCACGGCGGCGCTGGCCACCCAGAAGGAGATCGTCCACCAGTGGATGACCACCGATCTCGAGGCGGCGATCGAGTTCTCCATCAACACGGTCGCGATCAGCTTCCTGTCGCGTGACCAGCGGGAGGGGATGGGCGCGTTCCTGGAGAAGCGCGCCGCGGACTTCGGAGGTCGCCCGTGAGCACCGTCGTGACCTGCGCCCTCACCGGCGCCCAGCAGGGCAAGGAGGCCAACCCGAACCTCCCCGAGCAGCCCGACGAGATCATCGAGCAGGGGCTCGCCGCGTGGCGGGAGGGGGCCGCCGTGCTGCACCTCCACGCGCGGGACGAGGCGGGCCGCGCCACCGCCGACGTCGCCGTCTTCCGGCGCATCGTCGAGGGGCTGCGGGAGGCCGGCTGCGACGCGCTCCTCAACCTCACCACCGGCGGCGCGGTCGCGGGCCTGCCGCTGTCCGAGCGCATCCGCGTCGTCCCCGAGCTCCGGCCCGACATCGCGTCGCTGTCCGTCGGCTCGGGCGCGCTCCTGGGGCGATGGGATCGCCGCGCCGAGGGCTGGGTGGGGGACCGGGTCGTGCCCCTGTTCTCGTCGCACGCCGAGCTGGAGAAGGCGGCGCGGACGTTCCGCCGGAACGGGGTCCGCCCCGAGCTCGAGGTCTACCACGCGGGGATGCTGGGGACGGTCCAGGCCCTCCTGGACCGGGGTGTCCTCGAGCAGCCGCTGCTGGTCAACCTCGTCATGGGGATCCCCGGCGAGTGCAGCCCGGCGACGGTCAAGCACCTCCTCTTCCTCACCGAGCACCTCCCCCCCGGGACGAACTGGCTGGTCACCGCGATCGGCGCGCGCAACCACTTCCGCATGCTCGGGGCGGTGCTCGCCCTCGGCGGCCACGTCCGCGTGGGGCTCGAGGACAACGTCTACATCGGCCGCGGCGAGCTGGCCTCCGGCAACGGGCAGGTCGTCGCCAAGGCCGTCCGGGTCCTGCGCGAGCTGGGGGGCGAGCCCGCCACCCCGGCGGAGGCGCGCCGGATCCTCGGCATCCCCCTTCCACCCCCCTCCACGGAGACGACATGAGCAGGGAACGAATCGCGATCGACGCCTGGGGCAGCTGGATCAGCCCCGAGGGGGCCCGACGCTGGCCCAAGGAGTACCTCCACATCTTCCGCAAGTACCGGTCGCCGCAGGTGATCTTCGAGGGCATGAGCCTCGACCAGATGCTCGCCGAGATGGACTCGGCGGGGGTCGACAAGTGCGTCCTGTCGGCCTTCTACCACCGCGACCTGGCGGTCGTGAGCAACGAGGAGGTGGCCGACGCGGTGGCCGCCCACCCCGACCGCTTCATCGGCTCGGGGACGGTCAACGTGACCCACAAGCCGATGGACGTCGCCCGCCAGGTGGAGCGCCTGGTCCGCGACCTCGGCATGGCCGTCATCCGGCTCGAGCCGTACATGTACGGCGACGGGACCGTCGGCCTGCCGCCCACCGACAAGCGCTACTGGCCCGTGTACATCAAGTGCGTCGAGCTGGGGGTGCCGGTCGCCATCCAGGTCGGCCACACGGGGCCGCTGCTGCCGAGCGCCTGCGGGCGCCCCATCCACCTCGACGAGGTGGCGCTCGCCTTCCCCGAGCTGACGATCATCGGGTGCCACCTGGGCCAGCCCTGGGAGGACGAGATGATGACGCTGGCGTGGAAGCACGACAACGTCTACGTCGAGACGTCCGCCCGCGCCCCCAAGCACTGGCCGGACTCGTTCGTCCGCTTCGCTAGCGGGTGGGGCCGCGACAAGGTCCTGTGGGCGACCGACTACCCGCTGCTGGACTTCGACCGGACGCTGACGGAGCTGGAGGAGCTCGACCTCGACGCCGGCGTGTTCCGCAAGATCGTCCGCGACAACACGCTGCGCGCGCTGGGGCTGGAGGCGTGACGGCGCTCCGCGAGGTCCTCGCCCGGATCCCGTACCTCCGCCCCCACGGGCTGGCGGTGGACGGCTCCGGGGACGACGTCGGGGTCCGGATGCCGCTGGCGCCGGCGCTCACCAACCACGTCGGGATCCTCCACGCCGGCGCCCTCTTCACCGCCGCCGAGACGGCCGCGGGGGTGGCGGCGTGGGGGGTGGTCGGCGGCGACCGCGCGTACGTCCTGCTCCGCTCGGCGACGGTGCGCTACCGGCGCCGCGCCGAGACGGACGTGGCGGCGACCGCGTCCATCGATCCGGAGGCCGCCCGGGCGGCCGTGGCGGCCTTCGAGGCGTCGGGGCGGGCCGACGTCGAGGTCGAGGTGACGGTGGCGGACGCGGCGGGCGAGCCGGTCCTGCACGGGACGTTCGACTACGCCCTCCGGCCCCGGAGGACGTCATGAGCGCCCCGATCCTCCTCGAGGTGGCGGGCGGCGTCGCGACCGTCACGCTGAACCGCCCCGAGCGCCTCAACACGATCGACCTGCCCGCGCTGGAGTCCCTCGTCGCGGTGCTGGACGGGGTGGCGGCGGACCCGGAGGTCCGGTGCGTCGTCCTCGCCGGGTCCGGCCGGCTCTTCTGCGCCGGCGCCGACCAGGGGGAGATGGTCCCCCGGACGGCGGCTCAGTGGGAGCGGATCGTGGACCGCTACCTCGACCCCGTCCGCCGGATCTGCGCGATGGACAAGCCGGTCATCGCCCGGCTCCACGGCGACGCGGTCGGCGGCGGCCTCGGGCTGGCGCTCGCCTGCGACTTCCGGATCGCGTCGGTCGAGGCGCGGCTGTGCGCCCCGTTCGTGAAGATCGGGCTGGCGGGCTGCGACATGTCGGCGGGCTGGTTCCTCCCCCGGCTGGTGGGGCTGGGGCGAGCGACGGAGCTGATGATGACGGGTCGCTTCGTCGGGGCCGCCGAGGCGGAGCGGATCGGGCTGGTGACGCGCGCGGTGCCCGCCGGCGAGCTCGACAGCGCCGTCGCCGGGCTCGCCGAGGGCCTCGCCGCCGGCCCCCCGATCGCCCTGGCCTACACGAAGCAGGCCATCCGCCGCTCCCTGGAGCGGTCGATGGAGGGCGAGTTCGACTTCGAGATCCGGGCCCAGGTGCAGTGCCTGCAGACCGCCGACCACCGGGAGGGGCTCGCCGCCTTCCGGGAGCGCCGGGCCCCGCGGTTCGAGGGAGCGTGACATGGAACGCGAGGTGATCGACTTCAGGAACACGGTGCGGGCCTTCGTGACCGCCGAGATCGCGCCCCACGCCGCGCGCTGGGATCGGGAGGGCGCGCCGCGCGAGCTGTTCGCCCGGCTGGGCGGGCTCGGCTGGCTGGGCGTGCCCTTCCCCGAGGAGGTGGGCGGCGCCGGGGGCGGGTCGGAGCTGTACGCGGTGCTGTGCGCGGAGCTGGCCCGCGGCTCGGCGGGCGTGGCGCTGGGTCCGTACGTCCACACCGCGCTGGCCTGCGCCGCGATCTTCCACCTAGGGAGCGACGACCAGCGGACGAGGCTGCTGCCGCCGGCGCTCGCGGGGGAGCGGATCGGGTGCTGGGCGTACGCCGAGCCCGACGCCGGCTCCGACGTCTCCCGGGTCCGCACCCGCGCGCGGCGGGACGGCGACGACTGGATCCTCGACGGCTCGAAGCTCTACATCACCAACGCCCCGTTCGCGGACTTCGCGGTGATCGTCGCCTCGACCGCGCCCGACCAGGGGCTCAAGGGGCTGTCGCTGTTCGTCGTCGACGCGGCCACGCCCGGCTTCCGCGCCGGTCCCCCGATGGAGAAGCTGGGCATGCGGGCCTCGCGGATGTCGGAGATCGTGCTGGAGGGCTGCCGGGTCCCGGGCTCGGCCCTGCTCGGCCCCGAGGGGACCGGCTTCCTCGCCGCGCTCGAGGTCTTGACCCTCGGCCGGATCGCCGCGGCGGCGTTCGGGGTGGGGCTCGGGGAGGCGGCGCTGGCCGAGGCGCGGACCCACGTCGGGCAGCGCGAGCAGTTCGGCGGCCCGCTGGTGCGGAAGCAGTTCGTCCGGTTCACCCTGGCCGACATGAAGACGCGGCTGGCGGCGGCGTGGCAGCTTGTCCTGCACGCGGCGCGGCGGGCCGACGCCGGCCGGTCGCACTCCACCGAGGCGTCGATGGCGAAGCTGTTCGCGACGGAGACGGCGACGTGGGCGTGCGAGCGGGCGCTCCACCTGTGCGGCGCCCAGGGCTTCATGGACGAGAGCCCGGCCCAGCGCTTCTACCGGGACTGCAAGGTCCTGGAGTTCGGCGAGGGGACGTCGGAGATCCAGCGCGAGACGATCGCGCGCAGCCTGGAGGAGTGACGGACATGGGCATCACCGAACGCCGGGCCCGGGAGCGCGCCGCGCGCCGGGCCTCCATCCTCGACGCGACCCGCGCGCTGGTGCGCGAGCGGGGCTTCGTGGGGACGACGACGCGGGCGATCGCCGCCCGCTGCGAGGTCAGCGAGGCGACGGTCTTCTTCCACTTCGGGAGCAAGGACGAGGTGCTGACGTCGCTCCTCTTCGAGGGGATCGAGTTCATGCGGCAGGGGCTGCTCGAGGCGCGCGACGGGGGCGGCTCGCCGCGGGAGCGGATCGTGCGGGTGTGGCGGTTCTTCGAGGAGGTCCGGCGGACGCACCCCGAGTACCTCCTGACGTTCGCGCACCTCGCCCACCCCCAGTCGACCGCGTCGGTGTCGGACGAGGTGAGGCGCGAGATCGGGGTCAAGTCGGGCGAGAACCTCCGGATGTTCGCGGAGATCCTGGCCGAGGCGGTGGGGCCGGAGCGGGCGCGGGTGGCGGTCGACCTGGTCTGGGCCGCCTTCTTCGGGCTCGGCCTCCTGCACGACAGCCGCACCAACCTCGGCGCGCCCCCCCGAGACCGGGACGCCGACCTCGACGTCGCCATCGAGCTCCTGCTCGGCGGGCTGCGCGGGGCGCCGGAGGAGGGGTCGTGACGACGATGCGGGCGGCCCGCCTGATCCGGCCGGGGGAGCCGCTGCGGATCGACGAGGTCCCGGTCCCCGACCCGGGCCCGGGGGAGATCCTGGTCGCGGTCGCCGCCTGCGGGCTGTGCGGGACCGACCTCCACCTCGCCGTCGACGGGGACCTGCCCGTCGCCCGGACCCCGATCACGCTCGGCCACGAGGCGGCGGGGTTCGTCGCCGGGGTCGGCGCCGGCGTCGTCGGGCTCCGGGAGGGCGACCGCGTCGCGTTGTTCCCGTCCGCCACCTGCGGGGCCTGCCGGCCGTGCGGGGCGGGCCGGGACGCGCTCTGCGACCGGGCGCAGGTCTACGGGATGGCCCGCGACGGCGCGCTCGCGGACTTCGTCGCCGTCCCCGCGCGGACCGCCATCCCGCTCCCCGCGGAGGTCCCCTTCGACGTGGGCGCGGTGGTCACCGACGGCGTGGCGACGCCGTTCCACGCCCTGCGCGGCCGCGGCGCCCTCCGGGCGGGGGAGACCGTCGGGGTGGTCGGCTGCGGCGGCCTCGGCACGCACGCGATCCAGCTCGCGCGGATGATGGGCGCGGGCCTGGTGGTCGCGATCGACACCGATCCCGCGGCCCGCGCCCGAGCGCAGGCCCTCGGCGCCGACGTGGTCGTCGATCCCGCCGCGGAGCACGCCCCCCGCGCGGTCCGGGCGGCGTCCGGCAGCGGCGGGCTGGACCTCGTCGTGGAGTGCGTCGGCCGGGCGGAGACCGCCGAGCTGGCCGTCCGCTGCCTCGGCAAGGGGGGCCGCGCGGTCCTCGTCGGCGTCGGCCCCGAGCGCCCGTCGCTGCCGCCCCTGGTCGCCTTCGCGGGGCGCGAGCAGGCGGTCCTCGGCTCCTTCGGGATGGACCGGCGGGACATCGAGGATCTCCTCGCGCTGATCGCCGCCGGACGGCTGGATCTGTCGGGCTCGATCTCGGCCCGCTACCCCCTCCCCGAGGCCGGCGCGGCGCTGGCGCACCTGGCGAGCCGGCGCGGCGGCGTCGTCCGGGTCGTCGTCGAGCCGGGGGCGGACCGGTGAGCCCGGCGCCGTCCGCGTCGCCGCCGCCGTCGACGTCGTCGTCGCCGTCGTCCCCGCCGTCGCCGTCGTCTTCGTCTTCGTCGTCGCCGTCGTCCCCGCCGTCGCCCGCGCGTCGCGCCCCCGAGGGAGACGCCCACCCCCTCGCGTTCCTCGCCGCCCCGACCCCCCCCGCCGACCTCCGGGGAGGCTGGGAGCCGACGGACGACGAGCGGCTGCTCCGCGACGCGGTGCGCGCCTTCGTCGACGGCGAGGTCCTCCCCCGGTCGCCGGCGCTGGAGGCGGGGGACCTGCCCACGCTCCGGCGGCTGTTCGCGGGCGCGGCGGAGCTGGGGCTGACGGGGCTCGGTGTCCCCGAGCGCTACGGCGGCCTCGGGGCCGGCGTCACCGCGGCGATGCTGGTCGCGGCCGAGCTCGGCCGGCAGGAGTCGTTCGCGACGTCCCTCGGGGCGCACCTCGGGATCGGCAGCCTCGCCCTGGTGCTGTTCGGGTCCGAGGAGCTGCGCGAGCGGTACCTTCCTCAGCTCGTGGCGGCGGAGCGGATCGGGGCCTACGCGCTGACCGAGCCGGACGCCGGCTCCGACGCCCTCGGGCTGAAGTCGCGGGCCACCCCGCGGCCGGGCGGGGGGTGGACCCTCGCCGGGACGAAGCAGTTCATCACCAACGCCGGGATCGCCGGGCTGTACACCGTGTTCGCCCAGGTCGGCGGCGACCGCCTCACCGCGTTCCTCGTCCGCGGGGAGCAGCCCGGGGTCGTGCCCGGGGCGTTCGAGCACAAGATGGGCCTGCGGGGCTCGCCGACGGCGTCGGTGACGTTCGAGGGGGTCGAGGTCGCCGCCGGCCACGTCCTCGGCGAGATCGGCAAGGGCCACCGGGTCGCGTTCAACGTCCTCAACCTGGGCCGCCTGAAGCTCGGCTTCGACGCCGTGGGGTGCGCCCGCGAGGCGCTGGCGGAGTCCTGCCGGTACGCGGCGCAGCGGCGGCAGTTCGGCCGGCCGATCGGCTCGTTCGGGCTGATCCGGGACAAGCTGGCGGCGATGGCGGCGCGGATCTACGCGCTCGAGTCCGTCTGCCTCCGGCTCGCCCGGAGCCACGACCGGGCGCTCGGGGGCGTCCTCGGGGAGGTCCCCTCCGCCCACGCCGTCTCGGTCCTCAAGGCCCACGCCGCGCCCTGCGCGCTGCTCAAGTTCGCGAGCACCGAGCACCTCGGCTTCGTCGCCGACCAGGCGGTGCAGATCCACGGCGGCTACGGCTTCGTCGAGGAGTACCCGGTCTGCCGGATCTACCGCGACGTGCGGGTCAAGCGGATCTTCGAGGGGACGAACGAGGTGAACCGCCTGCTCGCGGCGGGGACGCTGCTGCGACGCGGCGTGGCGGGGGACTTCGACCTGCCCGCGCTGCTCGACGCGGGACGGGCCGCTCCCCCGGACGGCCGCGATCTCGCGGGCGTGCTCCGCTGGTGCCTGGGCCGGGTCTGCGGCCTCGCCACGGCCCGGTTCGGTCCGGAGCTGGCGGACCGGCAGCTCGTCCTCGCGGGGATCGCGGACCTCGCGGCGGAGCTCTACTTCAGCGAGACGACGGCGGCGCGGGCGGCCGCCGACGGCTCCGACCGGGCGCGCGCCCTCGTCGCGCTGGCGGAGCAGGGCGCCCGGGAGCGGGCCCTCCCGGTCCTCGCCCGCCTCGCCCCCGCCGTCGGCGAGGACGCCTCCGCCCTGCTCGCCCCGGTCGGGGCGGGTTCGGTCGACGTCGCCGCTGCCCGGGACCTGATCGCGGAGAGCCTGGTGGAGGACGGGGGCCTCCGGTGACGGGTCCGTGGGTCCAGCGTTTCGAGCGGGGACCCGTCGGGGCGCCCGACAAGGTCCGCCCCCTGCGCGAGGCGGTCGCCGAGGCGGTCCGGCCGTCGATGACGCTGCACTTCGCGTTCACCCACCACCGCCCCGCCGCGGCGCTGGCCGAGGTCGTGCGGCGGTTCGCGGGGACGGACCCGGGGTTCACGGTGGCGACGATGTTCACCGCCGGGCCGGTCGTCCCGCTGCTCACCGAGGGGCTCGTCCGGCGCCTCGTGACCACGCTGATCTGCGAGCCCTACCCCGCGCCCGGCCCCTGCGAGCCGGCGCGCCGGGCCCTGCGCGAAGGCCGCCTCGAGGTCGAGCACTGGTCGGTCCTGAGCTACGTGGCCCGCCTCGAGGCGGCGGCGCGGGGCCTCGCCGCGATGCCCGTGCGCGGCCTCGCCGGCAGCACGATGGCCGTCGAGAACCGCGACGCGCTCGTGGGCCCCGACGAGGACGGCGGGCTCGCGGTCCGCCCCCTCGTCCCGGACCTGTCGTTCGTCCACGCCGCGGCGGCGGACCGCGCCGGGAACGTCCTCCTGACCCCGCCCTACGGCGAGGGGACGTGGGGCGCGCTGGCCGCCCGCGAGGGGGTCATCGTCACCTGCGAGCGGCTGCTCCAGCCCGACGAGCTCCGGCGCCACTCGTGGCTCCGAGCGCTCCCCGCGAGCCGCGTCCGGAGCGTCTCCGTGGTCCCCTTCGGAGCGCACCCGGCGGGCCTGTCGGCGGCGGGGCTCCCGGGCGTGGAGCCCTACGGGGACGACGTCGCCTTCTACGCCGCCGGCCGGGCCGCCGGCCGCTCCGAGGAGGGCTGGCGCGCGTGGGTCGAGCGGTGGTTCTCCGGCCCCCCCGACCACGAGGCGTACCTCGGCCGGCTCGGCGCCGCGCGGCAGCTCCACCTCAAGGGGAAGGCGAGGCCGGACTCCTGGCGCCCGGAGCTGCTGGAGGCGCTCCGGACGACGGACCTGGAGGCGCCGGCGACCCGGACCGAGGCCATGATCGTCGCTGCCGCCCGCCTGATCGCGGAGCGGACGGAGCGGCGCGGGCACCGGGCGATCCTCTCCGGCCTGGGGGCCGGCAACCTCGCCGCGTGGCTGGCCTGGCCGGGGCTCTGCGCCGCCGGCCGCGAGGTCGACCTGGTGGCCGAGGTCGGCATGGTCGGCTACGTCCCCCGTCCCTGCGACCCCTACCTCTTCAACTTCCGCAACCTGGAGACCTGCACGGCGCGGGCGGACGCGGCGCTGGCCCTGGGCGTGCTGGTGGGGGGGAGGGGAGCGCGGAGCCTCGGCTCCCTGGGGGCCGGACAGGTCGACGGCCGCGGCGCGTTCAACTCGACCCGCCTCGCCGACGGCACGCTGCTCGTGGGGAGCGGCGGGGCCAACGACGTCGCCTCGGGAGCGGACGAGGTGGTCCTGACGCTCCCGGCGGCGCCGGGCCGGCTCGTCGAGCGCCTCCCCTACGTGACCGGACCGGGGGAGCGGGTCACGGCGGTCGTCACGGATCGCGGCGTCTTCACCAGGCCCCGCGGGCCCGAGCCGCTCCGCCTGACCCGGCTGGTCGGTCCGCTCGCGGGCGGGTCGGTCGAGGCGCACGTCCGCGATCTCGCCGCCCGGACCGGCTTCGCGTTCAGCGTGGACGACGATCTTCCGGTGGAGCCGCCCCCCGACGAGGACGTGCTGCAGCGCCTCCGCCTGCTCGATCCCGACCGCTCGTTCCTCGGACCGCTCGGGTCCGCGGCGGGATGACGACGGGGCCCGAGCCGCGGCTCCCGGGCGACGCGGTGGTCCGGTTCGTCGGCGACCTGCACCTCGGCGACGGCGCCCACAACGACGGCTTCGCGGGCGGCGACCGCGCCCTCGCCGCGTTCCTGGGCGAGTGCGCGAGCTCGTGCGAGGCGGTCGTGTTCATGGGCGACACCTTCGATCTGCCCCAGGCGCTGACCCTGGGCCGCGCGCTCCGGCGCCACGCCGAGGCGGTGCGGGCGATCGACGCGCTGAGCCGCCGCCTCCCCGTCTTCGTGCTGCGCGGCAACCACGACTGGCGGGTGGACTTCGGCTCGGTGTTCCCCGCGGCGACGGCCTGCGAGCGCCTCCACGTCGGCGACGTCCTCGTCTGGCACGGCCACCGCCTGGACCGGTACTGCGCGCCGGAGCGGAGGGGGCACCGGCTCCACACCGCGCTCCACCACGCCGCCGAGCGCCTCTTCCGGTTCCGGTTCCGCCTCCCCCTGGGCCGGTACGACACCTGGCAGAACCGCGCCGCCCACCGGCTCGGGATCCGCTACGGGCGGTTCCTCCAGGGCAAGGCGCGGCTCTGGCGGCGGCTCGGCCGGACGGCTGCGGCGGAGGAGGCGGAGGCCTTCGTCGCGTACTGGTCCCGGGCGCTGTGGGGCGACGCGCAGGCGATGTTCGGCCCCGCGCGCGACTTCCTCCGGCGATCGGAGCACCGGGCGATGGTCTGCGGCCACACCCACCTGCCCGGGACGGTCGACGCCGGCGGCGGTCGCACCTACGTCAACGCCGGCTCGTGGGCCTTCGGCGCCCGCCAGTACGCGGCCTGGGACGGCGCCCGCTTCGAGGTCCGCGAGGTCGGCGGCGAAGCGATCGGGGACCGCCACTACCGCTGGATGCTCGCCGGGGAGGAGCCGGGCGACTTCCTGGCGTGGTGGAGGCAGCACGCGCGAGGCGGGGCGCGCGCTAGGCTCGGGGGGTCGCGATGAACCCCCACCCCCTCGCTGCCGTCGGGGCGCGCCTGGCGGGCCGGTCCGTCCTCGTCGCGGCGGCCCTCGGGGCCGCGGCCTGCCCCCCACCCGAGCCTGGGCCCGGCCCGGAGGAGGTCGAGGAGCTGGTCCGAGACGCCCTCGTCGCCGGCTGCGACGCCTCCTCCCTCGCGCCGCTGGCGGACGCCGAAGCGGCGTGGGTGCGCGAGGCGATCCTCGCCGCGGACGCCGATCGGGCCCCGCCGCAGGCCGGCGTCAGCCACGGCCACGCCCTGGAGGTGCCGCTCGCCGTCCCGCTGCTCCAGGAGTTCACGTTCGAGTACAGCGTGCTGATGCCCGAGGACGCGCCGGACGGGCCGCTGCCCCTGTTCGTCGACCCCGGCCACCCCGTCGACGACCTCGAGGATCCTTCGACCTGGGCCTGGCGCGCGTCGCTGGCCGGGGAGCCGTTCGTGTGGGCGCAGCTCCACCTGTTCAACCGGCTCTACACCGAGCTCGGTCCCGACGGCTACGACGAGCAGGTGCTGGGCGATCCGGACTTCGACACCGTCGACGCCGCGATGGACCTCGCCCTGCTGACCGAGGCGATGGTGGCGGAGCTGAAGCGGACGTTCCCCGTCGACCCGTCGCGCGTCTACATCGGGGGCATCTCCGCCGAGGGCAACGCGGCGTGGGCGGGCGGGATCGTCAGCGGCGAGAACTACGCCGGCGTCCTGCCCTACTCGGCGGGCGTCGCCGGCTACGACGACGAGCTGTGGCGCAACCTGTCCAACACCGCGATCGCCGTCGTCCACGGCGACGCCGACGACGTGACGCCGGTGGGGCCGGTCGACGAGATCACCGCCCGCCTGCAGGACTGGGGCTTCGACGTGGAGTACTGGCGCCTGCCCGGCGAGGGGCACGGCGGAGGGTTCTCGGAGACCTTCCCGCTGGCGATGGCGTGGCTGCGTCAGCGGGAGAGCCGCCCCGACCCCGAGGCCGTGCACAAGGCGGTCGTGAGCGAGCGGGACCCCGACGCCTGGTGGCTCGCCGCGAGGACCTTCACCGAGCCGATCCCGGGCGACGGACGCCTCTACCCCGGGCCGCCCCCCGCGCGCCTCGCGGCGACCTGGGAGGTCGGGTCCGTCGCGGTCGAAGCGTCCGGCGTCGAGGAGGCGGAGCTCCGCTGGCTCGACGGCGGCGAAGGGCCCGCCCGCGGCCGGCCGGGGGACGTCCTCGACGTGTCCTGGAACGGGGAGGCGCTGGGCTCCTTCACCCTGGAGGAGGACCCCCTGGCGGGGCTGGTGGACTACTGCCGGTTCGGCGACGTCCGCCGCCTCTGGGCGGGGGTGGTGGTCGTGGCCCCGTGAAGTCCCCGGCCGTTCGTCGCCGACCCTGACGATCCGCATACCTCGCCCCCGCCGGGAGGCGCAGACTCCGCGGCGCGATGCCCTCCGTCCGGGTCCCCGCGCCGCGGCCGCGCCCCGACGACCTCGGCCCGTTCGCGTTCGGCGAGGTCGCCGGACGGGTGATCCTGACCAACGACGCCGGGGACTGGACCTTCCTCGATCGGGACGACTTCACCGACCTCGTCGAGGGCCGCCTCGACGCCGCCCACCCCCGCCGCGGCGAGCTCGTCGCCAAGGGGTTCGTCCGCGCCGGCGCCGACCTCGAGGCGCTCGCCGCCCGGATCGCCCGCAAGCGCGCCCACGTCGGCGCCGGACCGCACCTGCACGTCGTCGTGGCCACGCTCCGGTGCAACCAGTCCTGCCGCTACTGCCACGCCTCACGCCGCCCCGAGGACGCCGGCGGCGTCGACCTCCGCCTCGCCGACGCCCGCCGCGTCGTGGACCGCGCCCTCCGCACCCCGTCCCCCCACCTGGCGTTCGAGTTCCAGGGCGGCGAGCCGACGCTCCACCCCGACGTCCTCCGCTTCGTCGTCGGCTACGCCCGCCAGAAGAACCGCCACGAGGGGAAGGACCTCAGCTTCTCCGTCGTCACCAACCTGACCGCGATGACCGAGGACCTGGCCCAGTGGCTCGTCGACGAGGGGCTCTGGATCTGCACCAGCCTCGACGGACCCGCCGACCTCCACGACCGGAACCGGCCGTGGCGCCGCGGCGGGAGCGCCCACGCCGAGGTCGAGCGCTGGCTCGGCTGGTTCGGGGAACGCTACGCCGCCGCCGGCCGGGACCCCCGGACGTGGCACGTCGACGCCCTCCTGACGACCACCCGGGACACCCTCCGTCGCGGCCCCGAGGTGGTGGACGAGTACGTCCGCCTGGGCCTGCCGTCGATCCACCTCCGCCCCCTCAACCCCTTCGGCTTCGCCGCCGGCGCGTGGCGCCGCATCGGCTACACGACCGAGGAGTTCCTCGCCTTCTACGAGGAGACCCTCGACCACGTCCTCGCCCTGAACCGGCGCGGCGTCGAGATCGTCGAGGGGACGGCGGCGGTGGTGCTGACCAAGCTGCTGACGCCGGACGATGGCGGCTACGTCGACCTCCGCTCCCCCTGCGGCGCGGGCACCGGGCAGGTCGCCTACGACCACGACGGCCGCGTCTACCCCTGCGACGAGGCGCGCATGGTGGCGGCGGCGGGGGACCCGATCTTCGCGCTCGGCGAGGTTCGCCGCGGCAGCCTCGCGGAGGACGTCGGCCACCGGACCGTCAAGGCGCTCGCGGCGGCGTCCTTGACCGAGGCGCTCCCGGGGTGCGCCGGCTGCTGGAACCGGCCGTTCTGCGGCGTCTGCCCGGTGCACAGCTACCAGACCTGCGGCGACCTCTTCGGGCAGCGGCCCAACTCGGCGTGGTGCCTGCGCCAGCTCGGCGTCTCCCGGATCCTCCTGGAGCGGCTCGCGGACGACCCCGACGGCGGCACCGAGCGGATCTTCCGGCGCTGGACGGAGCGGCGGTCGCGGGAGGAGCCCGGTGCCCGGTCCTGAGCGGGGGCGCCGCCTCGACCTCAAGGTCGGGTACACCTGCAACAACCGCTGCCGGTTCTGCGTCCAGGGGGACAAGCGGGACCGGCTGCCGGACCGCACGACGGCCGAGCTGATCGCCGCCCTGGAGGCGGGCCGCGCCACCTGCGACGGGGTCGTGCTGACCGGCGGGGAGGTCACGATCCGGCCCGACGCCCTCGACCTCGTCCGCGCCGCCCGCGCGCTCGGCTACCGCACCGTCCAGCTCCAGACCAACGGCCGCATGCTCGCCTCGGAGCGGTTCGCCGACGCGGTCGCCGCCGCCGGCGTCACCGAGGTCAGCCCCGCCATCCACGGCCCCGCCGCCGAGGTCCACGACGGCCTCACGCGCGCCCCCCGGAGCTTCCTCCAGGCGGTCCGCGGCGTCCGCCACGTCCGCGAGCGGGGGCTGGACGTGATCGTCAACAGCGTCGTCGTCCGCGCCAACCACCGCCTCCTCCCCGCGATGGCGCGGCTCTTCGTCGCCCTCGGCGTGAAGCAGTTCCAGTTCGCGTTCGTCCACGCCCTCGGCGAGGCGGAGGCGCGGTTCGACGAGGTGGTGCCGCTCCTGAGCGAGGTGCAGCCGTACGTCCGCCGGGCCGTCGCCATCGGGCGCCTCGCGGGGGTGCCCGTCTTCACCGAGGGGGTCCCGCTGTGCTTCCTGCGGGGCATCGAGGACGCCGCCGCGGAGGCGGCCATCCCGGCGACGCGGATCGACGAAGGTGCCCGCCTCGTCGCGGACTGGACGGCCCGGCGCCGCGACGAGGCGAAGACCCACGGGCCGCCGTGCGCGGCGTGCAGCGCGGCGGATCGTTGCGAGGGTCCGTGGCGCGAGTACCCCGCGCGCTTCGGCTGGGGCGAGTTCCGGCCGCTGGCCCGTCGCCCGTCGGAGTAGGCTTGGGAATGCTCACCCCCCGCCTCGCCTCCGTGGCCACCTTCGCCGTCCTCCTCCCGATCCTCGCGGGCTGCCCCGAAGAGGAGATCGACATCGAGGGCAACGAGCCCGGCGAGTGCGAGGACGGCGCCGACAACGACTCCGACGGCGCCTGCGACTGCTCCAACAGCAACGGCATCGACGGGGAGTGCCCGTAGCGCGCGCCCCCAATCAGGGCTTCTTCGCCGAGCCCTTGGTCGCCTTGCGGACGACGCGCCCCAGGTTCCGGCCCGACACGCCGGCCTTCATCAGCTCGCCCCACGTCGGTTCGTGCCCGGCCGGGAAGGTCTCGCCCGCGGGGTCGGGCTCGGGGGGTGGAGGAGGGCTCCAGCGGGGCGGGCCCAGGGAGACGAAGTTGAGCCACTCGACGGTCGAGGAACTGGGCGCGAGGTCCTCATCCTCGGGTTCGACCAGGCGCCAGGGCTGGCTCGGTCGCTCCGGCGACCCGGAGTCGCCGGCCTCCGCCGGTTCGGCGTCCTGCGGCACGAGGAGGTCGGCGAGTCGCTGCACGAGGAGCTTGCGATCCGCCCCGTCTCCCAGGTACGCCTCGACCAGCTCGGCCCGCCCTCCTGCGGCGGCACCGGCCGAGCCCGTGACCTCGCCGCAGACGAACACCCGCATGGGCGACAGCTTCGTCGCCTCCGCGACCACGCCCCGGACGCCGGCCGAGTCCACGGATCCGAGGAAGTCCGTGCTGAGGACGAGGACGTCGGGGAGCGTGACCCAGATCGAGTCCATCAAGCCCGCCCCCGGAGACGGACCCTCGACGTCGAACCGCTCGCCGAAGTGTCGCCGGAGGGCGCGGACGAGCCTTCGGTCGCGGGTCGCTGCGAGGATCACCGGTTTCGCCATCTTGCCTCCTGGGGGGGGGTGCCTTCCCAGGTCATCGGCGGGATCGGGACGGGGTTGAGGCGACCCCGTCCGAAAGATCGGCGACGATCCCCGCGATCGCCCAGCAGGTCGCGTACAGGAGGGTGTCGACGAGGTCGGGCCCGGCGCCCTCCGGTGGGTCCTACGCCAGCATCTTGCGCGCCGCGAGCGCCCGCTGCCGCGTGGTCGGGTTGAGCACCCGTCGCCACGTGGCCTTGCGGAAGTACTGGCGGGGGCGGAGGTAGAAGCTGCGGTAGATGTCGAGCGCGGCGGCCTTCAGGTCGGCCGTGGTCAGCTCCGTGTCGAGGTACGGCAGGTCCGTGAGCGGCTCCAGGTCGAGGGTGTGCGCCCGCCACAGGTCGTGCCCCGTCCGGTCCACGTACGTCGTGTACATCGGGCTGCCGGGGAGCATGAAGATCGGCGCGATCTGGATGAAGTCGAGGTCGAGGCTGAGGATGAACGCCTTCGTCCGGGCGACGGTCTCGGGGGTCTCGCCGGGGTTGCCGAGGGTGAAGAAGCCGAGCGTCTCCATCCCCGCGTCGCGCGCCCAGCCGACCGCCTCGCGCATCGCGTCGAACCCGCCCTGCCACTTCGACGCGTTGTGGAGGATCTCGGCGTCGCCGGACTCGAAGCCGTAGCGGATCTGCGAGCAGCCGGCCGCCGCCATGAGCTCGACCGTCTCGCGGTTGACCTTGTCCGAGCGGACGCGCGGCGCCCAGATGACCTTGCTGTGGAGGTCGCGGTCGATGAGCTCGTTGCAGATCGCCTGCGTCCGCTTCCGGCCGAACGAGAAGTTGGGGTCGAAGAAGTCGAACTCGTGGATCCCGAGGACCTCGTGGCAGTGCTCCATCTCGTCGGCGATCGACGCCGGGCTCCGCTGGCGGAAGGGGACGTCGGTGAGCACGCAGAACGTGCAGCTGAGGGGGCAGCCGAAGCCGGTCATCATCGCGGTGAACCGGTGCCGCGTGGACATGATCGACCAGTACGCGTCCAGGTTCGTCAGGTGCCGCGCCGGCCACGGGGTCGCGTCGACGTCGATCCAGGTCGGGCGCTCCTCGGTCACCACCGGCTCGCCGTCGTCGTCGCGGAAGACGATCCCGGGGACGTCCTTCAGGTCGCCGCCCGCCCGCCACGTCTTCAGCAGCTCGACGGTGGTGACCTCCCCGTCGGTGACGACGCCCCAGTCGATGCAGGTGTGCGTCAGCGTCTCCGCAGGGTACTGGCTGAGGTGCACGCCGCCGACGAGGACGGGCGCCTCGTACAGTTTGCGGAGGTCCCGGATCCACTCGACGGAGAAGGCGAAGTCGAGGGTCGCGAGGGTGTAGGCGACGACGTCGGGGGCGAAGGCCCGGAGGCGGTCGGCGATCTGCTCCTTCGTCAGCCCCTCGCCGGTCCCGTCCACGACCCGGACGTCGGCCCCCGCGGCTTCGACGATCCCCGCCGCGTAGAGCAGGCTCATCGGCTGGATCGGCCCCAGCGCGTGGACGTTCTGGAGGAGGGCCGCGGTCTTCTCGAGGGCGACGTTCGGGAAGACGAAGCAGACCTTCAGGCCGGCGAGGTCGTCGGTGCGGGGCATCTCACACACCGTAGGAGGGGCCCGCGACGCCGGGATGACGGATGCCACCGTCTAGAGCTTGTCGAGGATCGGCCCCATCACGCGGTCGAAGTCGGCGGGCAGGTCCTCCTCGGTGACGACCCCGGCGGCCGCCCGGATCGCCTCGAACTGCTCGAAGTAGCGGGTGCAGTGGTCGCACATCATCAGGTGCCCGAAGAAGCGCATGCGGGCGACCGCGCCGGCCTCGCCGTCGACGATCGCGGACACCTGCTCGAGCACGGTGCGGCACTTGCGGAACGGCATGTCAGTCTCCTTCTCCCGGGTCGACGACGGCGGCGCGGAGCGCCTTGCGGGCGCGGTGGATGCGGATGCGGAGGTTGCCCGGCTCGATCTCCAGGGCGGCGCAGATCTCGGCGCTGCTGAACCCGTGGACCTCCTTGAGCAGCAGCACCTCCCGCCAGCGGTGGGGGAGGCGGTCGAGCGCGGTTCGGACCTCGTCGAGGCGACGCGACGCGTCCAGCGCCTCCTCGGCCCGCGACGACCACGCCGGGCAGCCCCCCGACCAGCGGCCGCCCGCGTCGAAGTAGCTCGCCTCGGGGTCGTCGTCGGGGAGGTCGACGAAGCGCGACGTCTTCCGGAGCTCGTCGATCGCCCGGTTCCGCACGATCCGGCACATCCACGTCTTCAGGCTCGCCCGCCCGTCGTACCGCCCGATGTTCCGGTACGCCGCCACGAGGGCGTCCTGCACGACGTCGTCGGCGAGGCTGCGGCTGTTGAGCATGCGCGTGGCGTAGCCGAGCAGCGTCGGGCCGCAGTGCGCGAACAGCTCCCGCCACGCCGCCGCGTCCCCCTCCCGGAGGCTCGGCAGCAGCTCGGCGTCGATGCAGTCCGCGGTCACGCTTCAGGCTCCCACGTCCGGACGGGCCGCGCGGTCGCTCCGTTACGCAAGCTGACCGTTGTCAGGTCGCGCCCGCCCGTCTTGCTGTCCAGTCGCGCGCCATGCACGTGAAGTTCGTCTACCCCTCGTGGGACCGTCCGCGCGACTGCCACCCCGAGCTCGGCTCGGTCAGCGCCCACCCCTACATCGGGACCCCCTCGATGGCCGTCGCTTCCATCGCCGCCTACACCCCCGAGGGGTGGACCTACGACTTCCAGGACGACCGCGTGGTCCGCGTCGAGCCCGACTCCGAGCCCGATCTCGTCGCCATGCCGATCTTCACCCCCGCCGCCGACCGCGCCATGGAGATCGCCGACGGCTACCGCGCCGCGGGCGTCCCCGTCGTCGCCGGCGGCATCTTCACGTCGCTCATGCCGGACGTCGTGCTCGACCACGTCGACGCGATCTGCATCGGCGAGGGGGAGGCGATCTGGCCGCAGATGCTGGCGGACTTCACCAACGGCGGCCTCAAGCGGACCTACCGGCTCGACCGCCCCTGGGACCTGCGCGAGGCGAAGGTCCCCCGGTACGAGCTCTACGTCGACTGGGTGGACGCGGTCCGGGCGTCCGGCCTCGCCATCAACCCCGTCGTCGACTTCCCCCTGCAGCTCTCCCGCGGCTGCCCCATGCCCTGCTCGCACTGCGTCGTGCCGCACTACATGGGGCCGAAGCTGCGGCTCTTCCCGCCCGAGTTCATCCGCGCCTGCTTCGAGAAGATGGAGTCGCTCGGCGGGCGGCGCGGCGCGACGCTGACGGAGGACACGACGATCCTCCCCGCGCGCGGCGTCCAGAACCACCTCGACGACGTCGCCCACGCCTGCGCGGACCTGCACACCGAGGTCGCGTACATCGGCTCCGGCCCGGAGTTCATCCACCGCGCGCCGCCGTCGTTCTGGGAGGCGATGGAGACGCTCGGCGTCCACATGGTCTACCTGATGTTCGGGTTCGGCCACACGAGCCGCGACAGCACCGCGCGCGACGCCACCCCCGAGGCCGTCCAGACCGCCGTGGACACCGTCAAGGTCATCCAGGACAAGGGGCTGGAGGTCTACGCGTCGTTCTCGATCGGGCACGACACCGAGGACGAGTCGATCTACGACCGCGTCATGGACATCCTCCGCCTCGGCGACGTCCAGGTGGCGGAGTTCGCGATCGCGACGCCGTACCCCGGCACGAAGGAGTGGAAGCGGCTCGGCGCGGCGGGGCGGCTCCTCGGCCGGCCGTGGCGCGAGTTCAACGACGCCAACGTCGTCTACCAGCCCGCGCACATGAGCCCGGAGACGCTGACGCGCATCTACCTGGACCTGTGGAAGGACTTCCACGCGAGCCGCCCCATGAACAAGTGGCCGGTCCAGATCTGATCCGCTCGTCGACCCCCGAGTAGACTCGTGCGATGGGGGCGCCCCGCCAACCTGCGTCGATCGTCGTCGCCCTCGCCCTCCTCGGAGCCTGCGCTCCCGATCCGGCAGGCGCGCCGCCGGCCGGCACGTCGTCCGCTCCGCTGCTCGCGGTGAGCTGGTCTGTCGCGGGTACGGCGCCGGGCGGCGGCTACGGGACCGACGTCGCGGGGGTGGGCGACGTCGACGGGGACGGCTACGACGACTTCGTCCTCGTCGTCGACGACGGCGACGGGCTCGTCCTCTCCTTCTTCGGGACCCCCGCCGACCCCGTCGCCGGAGCCTGGCAGTTCGGCTCGCCCGAGGCCGGCGCCGGGATCTCGCGGGTCCTCGGGGTGGGGGACGTGGACGGAGACGCCGTCGGCGACCTGATCGTCACCTCGGCCGGGTTCGACGGAGGCGCCGGCCACGCCTGGCTGTTCTCGGGGTCGGACATCGGCGCCGGGATCGTCTCCGCCTCCTGGGAGCTGGCGGGCTCGGAGCCCGGCGCGTCGCTCTCGGACGCCGGGATGCTGGGCGACGTCGACGACGACGGGTTCGCGGACTTCGCGCTCGGGGAGCCGGGGTGGGACGGCGCCACGCTCGACGAAGGCCGCGTCCTCGTCTTCCGGGGCGCGTCCAGCGGCCCGACGCCGGATCCGCTGCTCCCCGCGTGGACCTGCGGACAGACCGGCTGCGGGGCGGCGGAGGCCTCCGGCGCGGGTGACGTCAACGCCGACGGCTACGACGACGTCCTCTTCGGCGCCCCCCTGTACGACGGCGGGCTCGCCGAGCAGGGCGCGGCGTGGCTTCACCTCGGGTCCGCGGCGGGCCTGCAGGCGTCGCCGAGCTGGATCGCGCTGGGCGGCGCGGCCGGCGACCACTTCGGCCACGCCGTCGCCCGGGCGGGGGACGTCGGGGGGGACGGCTACGCCGACGTCGTCGTCGCGTCGCCCGGGTGGGGCATCGACTACAACCGGGGGCGGCTCGACCTCTTCGAGGGTCGCGCGGCGGGCCTGCAGACCACCCCGTCGTGGTGGGACAGCACGGGGACGAACGGCGGCTACACCTCCGCCGAAACCCTGGGGGACGTCAACGGGGACGGCCTGCCCGAGGTCCTGGCTGCGTGGGCCGGCGCCTACGCCTCCCTGTACGGGTCCGACGGCTCGACCTTCGGCTCCGACCCGCTGTGGAGCGTCTACCACTCCGGCCTGTCCGCCACGCCGGCGATCTCGCCCGCGGGGGACCTCGACGGGGACGGATTGGACGACGCGCTCCGGGCCCAGCCCGACTGGGGCAACCTCGGCCACGTCGAGGTCCTCGGTGGCTCCCCCCCGGGGCTCGCGGCCGCGCCGAGCGCCACCCTCGACGGCGACTACGGCGGCTTCGGGATGGGCACGGGGGGGCCGACCGGGGCGACCGGAGACGCCGACGGCGACGGCTACGACGACGCCGTGCTCAGCCTCTCCGCGTACGACGGCGGCCCCGGGGGGCTGGACGCGGGCCGGGTGCAGCTCGCCCCCGGCGGCCCGGGCGCCTTCGCCACCGCGGCGTCCTGGGTCTACGAGGGGACCGAGTCCGGCGGCGCGCTCGGCCAGGGCGTCGCCCTGGGCGACTTCGACGGCGACGGCTACGCCGACCTGGCCGCCGGCGCCCCGGGGATGACCGGCGCGGCCGGCGCGGGGGCCGGGCGCGCGCTGATCTTCTACGGCCGGGCGGCCTGGCCGTCCCCCGCGGATCCGCCCGACCTCGAGCTGGAGGGGGCCTCCGCCGGGGCCGCGTTCGGGACGTCGATGACGCCCGGCGACTTCGACTGCGACGGCTACGCGGACCTCGCCGTGGGGAGTCCCGAGTTCGGCGGCACGGGTCGGGTGTCCGTCTTCTCGGGCGGCCCCGCGGGCCTGTCCGCGGCCGCCACCTGGTCCGCAGACGGGTCCGGGTCGGGGGACGGGTTCGGGGTCACCGGCGCGGGCGACGTCGACGGCGACGGCTGCGACGACCTCGTCGTGGGGGCCCCCTACGCCGACGCCGGCCAGGCCGACGAGGGGGTCGTGGTGCTGTACGGCGGTTCGCCCGCGGGCCTCGCCGCGTCCCCGTCGGCATGGCAGGCCGAGTCCGACACGGACGGCGCGGCGCTCGGGTGGGCCGTCGCGGTCGCCGACTTCGACGCTGACGGGTTCGACGACATCGCCCTGTCCGCGCCGGAGCCGGCGGGGCCCTCCGACGGCTTCGTGCTGGTGTACTCCGGCGGCGCCGCGGGCCCCTCGCTGCTGCCGGCCGTGCTCGAGGACACCGTCGCCGCCGGCAACTTCGGGGTGGGGTTGGACGCGGGCGGGGACCACGACGGCGACGGCTACCCGGACCTCGTCGCCGGCGCCTTCGGGACCAACCGGCTCGCCGTCTTCTGCGGCGGCGCCTCGGGGCTCGCCCCGGAGCCTTGCCGCGCTGCGGCGGGGGTCGGTCAGTTCGGCGCGTCGGTCTCCTCGCGCGGCGACCTGGACGCGGACGGGTTCTCCGACGTGCTCGTCAGCAGCCCGATCTTCGGGGCGAGCAACGGCCGCGTCTCGTGGTTCGGGGGAGGGGAAGCGGAGGGTCCGGCCCCCCGGACGACCCGCCCCCGCGCCGTCCAGCCGGGCACCGGGGCGCCGGTCCCCCCCGGCGGCCTCACGGTCGCCTCGTCCTTCGACGTCGCCTGGACGGTGCTCCCGGCCCGCGGCTCGTCGAAGGTCCGCCTGGAGCTGGAGGTCAAGCCCCACGGGACCCCCTTCGACGGCTCCGGCCTGGTCGAGGGCGACTGGGTCGAGAGCGGCGTGGCGGGGGCGGAGCTGGCGGTGACGTTCGACGGCGTCCCCGAGACGGCCTACCACTGGCGGGCGCGGGTGGCGTACCACCCCGCGGAGTCCCGGTTCGCGCGCCGCGGGGGATGGATCCCGGGGCGGGCGTCCTCGCCCCTGGGCGTGCACCTCCGCACGTTCCCCGACTCGGACGGCGACGGCGTCTCGGACTCCGAGGACTGCGAGCCCGCCGACCCCGGGGTCTACCCGGGCGCGCCGGAGGTCTGCGACGGCGACCTCGAGGACTGCGACGGGGCGATCGACGCGGGCTTCGACGCCGACGCGGACGGCTACTGGGACGACGTCGCCTGCGCGGGCGTCTACGCGGACCTCGACTGCGACGACGGCGCGGCGTCGGTCAACCCGGCGGGCACGGAGGCGTGCAACCTGCTCGACGACGACTGCGACGGAGCGGCCGACGAGCCCTTCGACGCCGACGGTGACGGCGCCTTCGACGCGGTGTTCTGCGTCGGCGTCTACGGCGCGGAGGCCGACTGCAACGACGGCGCGCCGTCGGTCCACCCCGGGGTCACCGACGAGGGTTGCGACGGCCTCGACTCGGACTGCGACGGCCAGTTCGGGCCCGACGAGATCGACGACGACGGCGACGGCGCGACCGAGTGTGACGGCGACTGCGACGACGCGGACGCGACCGTAGCGCCGGGCCTGGGGGAGGTCTGCAACGGGCGGGACGACGACTGCGACGGGCTGGTCGACGCCGACGACGAGGACAGCGACGCGGACTCCGACGGCGCCAGCGCTTGCGCCGGTGACTGCGACGACGGCGACGCCCTGGTCGGGCCAGGCGCGCAGGAGCTGTGCGACGACCTCGTGGACTCGGACTGCGACGAGGATCTCGTCGACGAGTGCTCCGACCTCGACGGTGACGGCGTGCCCGACGGCGCCGACACCGACGCCGACGGGGACGGGTTCGGGGCCACCGACTGCGACGATCTGCACGCTCCGTCCTACCCGGGGGCCCCCGAGCTGTGCGACGGGGCGCGGAACGACTGCGACGCCGCGTTCCCCGACGACGAGGTGGACGTGGACGCCGACGGGTGGCTCGCCTGCGCCGACTTCGTCGACACGGGCGTCGAGGGCGTCGCCGGGGGCGGGGACTGCGACGACGCCGACGCGGCGATCCACCCCGGCGCCGAGGAGGTCTGCAACTCGGCGGACGACGACTGCGACGGCGACGTCAACGAGGGGCACGAGGCACTCGCTTGGTTCGCCGACCTCGACGCGGACGGCTACGGCGACCCCGACGTCCCCTTCGAGGAGAACCCCCACTGCGGTCCGGCCGGTGCCTGGGCGGACAACGACCGGGACTGCGACGACACCCGGCCGCTGGTCAACCCGGACGCCAACGAGGTCGCCGGCAACGGGCTGGACGACGACTGCGCGGGCGACGGCGACGCGGCGGGGGTGGGCGCCCCCGGCGCGTTGGCCCCCGGGCTGGACTGCTCCTGCCGCGCGGCGGGCGGCGAGGCGGGCGGAGTCGGGCTGCTCGCGCTGCTGGTCGCCCTCGGGCGCAGGCGGCGGACCTGACGGTCGTCACCCCCGGGGGGCGCCGCCCGGGGAAGCCTGGGAGCGTGAGACCAGACGTCCTGTACGCATCGCACCCCGACGCCGCCCCCGCGGGGGACGACGAGATCGGGCTCATGTTCAGCGGCGGGCTCGACTCCACCGCGACGGCCCTGGCCCTCGCGGAGCGCTTCTCCCGCGTCCACCTCGTGACCTACCGCAACGGCTACGGCCACTGGCGCCACGACCGGAGCCGGAAGCGGGCGGAGGCGCTCGGCGACCGGTTCACGTTCACGCTGATCTCGACGAAGGACGCGTTCCAGAAGCTGTCGGTCAAGACGATCGGGAAGGACTACCGGAAGTTCGGCTCGGGCTTCGTGTGGTGCCTCGGGTGCAAGCTCGTGATGCACGCCCGCTCGGTCCTCTTCTGCCTCGACCGGGGGCTGACGCGGATGGCGGACGGCTCCAACGGGGCGACCGACGAGATGGTCGAGCAGTCGATCCTCTCGCTCAGCCTGATCCGGCACTTCTACGAGGACTACGGGATCGACTTCGGGACCCCCGTCTACAACGACGAGCGGGCCGACCACCGCGCCCGCCTCGCCGCCGCGGGGGTGGAGTCCGGCCGCACGCTGCTCGACCGCCAGCTCGGCATCCAGCCGACCTGCGTGGCCGGCGAGCTGTACTACCTGCCGTACCTCCTGCTCAACAAGCCGGTCCGCCACGACGAGGGTGACGTCGTCGACTTCTTCGCCGAAAAGGTGCCGATCGCGAAGGAGCTGGTCGAGTCCTGGCGCGCTCCTTGCTCCGACCCGGGGGCGTGACCGCAGGACTGACCTCCGAAGAAGCGCACCGCCGGCTCCACGACCTGGGCGCGAACGAGCTCCCCGAGGCCCCGCGGCGGGGCTGGGTCCGGCGCTGGACCGAGCCGTTCGCCAGCCCGCTGGTCTGGGTGCTGCTCGCGGCGCTCGGGATCGAGGGGGTCCGGTGGGCGGTCGACGGAGCCCACGGCGTGCCCGCCGAGGCGATCGCGATCGCCGCGATCCTCGTCCTCAACGCGGCCCTCGCCGTCGTCCAGGAGGGGCGGGCGGAGCGGTCGCTGGAGCGGCTGCGGGCGATGAGCGTCAGCCGGGTGCTGGCGTTGCGGGACGGGTCGCTGGTGCGGGTCCCCTCGGCGGAGCTGGTGCCCGGCGACCGGATCCGGCTCGACGCCGGGGATCGCGTCCCCGCGGACGGCGTCGTGGCGGACGGGGCGGCGGGCGCGGTGGAGGGCGGGTTCGTCTCCGTCGACGAGTCGGTGCTCACGGGCGAGTCGGTCCCCGTGGAGCGGACGCTGGGGGACACGCTGAGCTCCGGGACGCTGCTCGTCCGGGGGACGGCGTGGCTGGACGTCACCGACACGGGCCCCCGGAGCGCGCTGGGCCGGCTCGCCGGCACGATGGCGACGCTGGAGCGGCCGCCGACCCCGCTGGAGCGGCGGATCGACGCGCTCGGGAACCGGATCGCGATCTGGATCCTCGGCATCGCGGCGGCGCTGGCGGCGGCGGGGCTGGCGGCGTTCGGGCTGGACCGGTTCGGGGAGGTGTTCCTCGTCGCCGTGGCGCTGGCGGTGGCCGCGATCCCGGAGGGGCTGCCGGTCGTCCTGACGCTGACCCTGGCGCTGGGGGTGGAGCGGATGGCCCGCCGGTCGGCGGTGGTGCGGCGGCTGGCGGCCGTCGAGGCGCTCGGCTCGGTCACGGTCGCGGCGGTCGACAAGACGGGGACGCTGACGTGGAACCGGATGGAGGTCCGGGCGCTGGACCTCGGGGACGGCGACGAGGCGGCGCGGCTGGGTCCGCTGGTGCTCGCCCTCGGCAACGAGCCCGAGCCGGGGACGCCGGCGGCCGATCCGATGGAGCAGGCGTTCCTCGACGAGGCGGCCCGGCGGTACGGCGACGAGCTCGCGGCGCTGCCGCTGCGGCACCCCCGGATCGCGCTCCGCCCCTTCGACCCCGCCACCCGCGCGACGGAGGTGACGGTCGAGGACGCGGGCGGGCCGATCGTGCTGATCAAGGGGGCGCCCGAGGGGCTGCTGGAGCGCTCCGACCTCGACGCCGTCGCCCGCGCCGAGTGGGCCGCCCGGGTGCGGGACGCGGGCGCCCGGGGCCTCCGCGTGATCGGCCTCGCGTGGCGTCCCGCGGTCGCGTCCGTCCCCCTCCGTTGGCTCGGCACCGTCGCGCTGTGGGATCCGCCGCGCGAGGAGGCCGCCGCGTCCGTCGCCGCCGCGCGGGGGGCGGGCGTCCGCGTGGTGATGATGACCGGCGACCACCAGGCGACGGCGGAGGCGATCGCGGCGGAGGTCGGGATCGACGCCGAGGACGTCGTCGCCCGCTGCGCCCCGGAGCGGAAGCTGGCGCTGATCGAGGAACTCCAGGCGTCCGGCGAGGTGGTCGCGATGACGGGGGACGGCGTCAACGACGCGCTCGCCCTGAAGCGGGCGGACGTCGGGGTCGCGATGGGGGAACGGGGGAGCGACGTGGCCCGCGAGGCGTCCGCCCTGGTCATCCTCGACGACGACTTCTCGACGCTCGTAGCGGCGATCGAGGAGGGGCGCGGGATCTACGCCAACATCCGCAAGTTCCTCCGCTTCCTCGCGGCGACGAACCTCTCCGAGCTGATCGTGGTGGTCCTCGCGACGGCGGTGCTCGTGGTCGAGGCGCTGGCCCGCGGCGCGGTCGGGGAGCTGGTGTTCCCGCTGACGGCCGTCCAGATCCTGTGGATCAACCTCGTCACCGACAGCGCCCCCGCGCTGGCCCTCGCGCTCGACCGGAACCCCGGGATGCTCCACCGCCCGCCGCGGGACCCCTCCGAGCCGCTCTTCGGGGGACGGCAGCTCCGGTTCGTCCTGGTCGGGGGGGCGATCCTGGCGGCGTCCGCGCTCTCGGTCTGGGCGTGGGCGCGGGGCCAGGGGTGGGACCCCGGAGAGGCGCGCACGGTGCTCTTCCTCGTTCTCGTCGGGGGGCAGCTGCTGTTCGCCTGGCCGGCGCGGTCGGTGGACGGCCCGCAGGAGCCCAACCGGGCGCTCCTCGCGGCGGTCGGGATCGCGCTGGGTCTGCAGGTCCTCGCGCTGACGGTGCCGGTCCTCCGGGAGGCCCTCGGGCTGACCCCGCCGGACGTCCGCCTCGTCGGGCCGGTCCTCGTCGGGCTGGGGCTCGCCGCGGCGGGGGGCGCCCTCCTCGCGCGCATGACGAAGGCCATTGATACTGACTCTCATTCTCAATAGCCTGCGCGCATGACGCGCTCGCTCCTCCTCCTCCCGGCCCTCCTCCTGCTCCCCGCCTGCGCCGACGTCGCCGCCTCTCCGCACGAGCCCGAGGAGCTCGAGCTGGCGGACGTGATGGACGCGGTCGCGGGCCGCCTCGCCAACGTCTGGTTCGCGGGCGCCGCGGGCAACGTCCCCCTCCTCGACTACGAGCTCCACGAGCTCGACGAGGCCCTGGAGCCGGTCTTCGAGATCCGCCCCACCGAGCACGGCGTGGACGTGGCCCAGACCCTGGAGGCGTCGGTGGTGCCGGGCCTGAAGATCGCCCGGGACGCGGTCGCGAAGGGGGACGCGGCGGCGTTCGAGACGGCCTACGACGCCGTGGTCGACGCCTGCAACGCCTGCCACCTCGCCACCGAGCACCCCTTCATCAAGATCATCCGCCCCACCGCCCCCGCCTGGAGCAACCGGAGCTTCGCGAAGTAGGCGCGCTCAGACCCCGCCCCCCAGGCGCAGGTAGAGGAACATCCCGAAGATCATCAGCAGCACGCCGGCCTCGCGCCGGTCGAGGTCGCGGTCGTTCGACAGCAGCAGCAGCGCCGCCGTCGTGCCCAGGAACCACCACGGGAAGTCGAACCGGATCGTCCGCTCGGACACGCTCACGGCGTGGATCGTCGCGCCCGCGCCGAAGCTGAGCAGGGGGTCGGTGACGTTGCTCCCGAGGAGGTTCCCCAGCGACAGCGCCCCGTCGTCGCGGCGGATGGCGCGGAGCGAGACCGTCAGCTCGGGGAGACTCGTCCCCAGCCCGACGAGGATGCCGAGGAACGTCTCGTCGGCGCCGAGCCCCCGCCCCACCGCGACGGCGCGTCCCACGAGCAGCTCGGAGCAGAGGACGACCGCCGCCAGCCCGATGGCGACGACGACCGCGTGCGTCCACGTCGCCCCCCGCCCCCGGCTCGGCCGGCGCCGCTCCGGGCGGGGCCGTCGCCGCCGCCGCTCGTCCCACACGAGGTAGGCGAGGTAGCCGAGGTACAGCGTCACCAGCACCACACCCTCGGCGCGGCCGACGACCCCGTCCACGGCGACGACGAACATCGCCAGGAGCGCGCCCAGCACGGCGCCTCCGTCCCGCCGCAGCGAGTACGCGGGGACGTGCAGCCCCGCGACCAGCCCCGCGATCCCGAGGAGCAGCGTGATCTGGCCGAGGTTGCTGCCGACGATGTTCCCCACCGCGATCCCCGACGCGTCGATCCCGCGCGCGCCGCTCAGCGCCGCGGCGACGTTCGTCCCGATCTCGGGCAGCGACGTCCCCACCGAGGTGATGGTGAGTCCGATGACGAGGGGGTGGACGCCGAGCCGGACCGACAGCTCGCGGGCCGACGCGACGACCCGGTCGGCCGACCAGACCAGCCCCCCGAGGCTCGCTACGAGGACGATCCCCGTGAGGAGGAGGTCCGGTGTTTCAGGGGGCACGCCGTGGTGTGCGATCCGCCACAGACGAGCCCTCGAGGTAGCCGCGCACCAGGTCGACCACCTTCTTCACCACGAAGGGCTTGTCCAGGACCGCCCGGATGCCCGCGCCGTCGGCGAGCGGCTGGAGCGTCGGGTTGCGGTACGCGGTCATGAGGACGACCGGCAGCGTCGGGTGTTCGGCGTGCAGGCCGGCCACCAGCTCGATGCCCGTGCCGTCCGGGAGGCGGTAGTCGATCACGGCCGCGTCCAGCGATTCGGCCCCCACCGCGAGGCCGCTTCGGACCGAGCTCGCCTCGGCGACGTCGAACCCCGCTTCGGCGAACTGCGTCACGATGGACCAGCGGAGGAGATCCTCGTCATCGACGACGAGCACCCGGGGACGGCGGGCGGCTTCGGCGGGATCGGACATGCAGCCCAGCGAAGCACCATCCGTGCCAGTGCGGACGGTCGGCGTGCTTTTTGCAACCGGAGGAGGGCCGATGGTCGTCGCCACTCCCCGGGCCCTCTACGTGGTCGGACCGATCCTGGCCGCCGCGATCCTCGTGTTCGACTTGTCGACGGAGCTCGGCATCGCCGCGGGCGTCCCCTACGTCCTCCTCGTCCTGATGACGCTGGGGCGAGGGATGGCGCGCCACACCCTCCCCGCGGTGGCGACCGGCGTGGTCCTCACGCTCGTGGGGTGGGAGCTCTCCCCCGAGGGCGGCGAGACGGCGAAGGTGGCGGCCAACCGGCTGCTCGCGATCCTGGCCGTCGTCGCGACCGGGTACGCCGTCCGCCTGAAGCACACCGCCGACCGCAAGCTCGACATCGAGGTCGCGGAGAACGCCGCCCTCGAGGCGAAGATGCGGGACACGCAGGCCCTGGCGCAGCTCGGCGCGCTCGCCTCGACGGTCGCGCACGAGGTGAAGAACCCCCTCGCGGGCATCGCCGGCGCCGTCCAGATTCTCGGCAAGCGGCTTCCCGAGGACGTGCCCGAGCAGGTCATCCTGGAGCGCATCACCGACCGCATCGGCGGCCTCGTGGAGTGGATCGACGACATGCTCCGGTACGCCCGCCCCGCCGACCCGCACCCCCGCCGGGTGGACGGGGCGATGCTGGTCCGCGACACGGTCGAGCTGTTCGCCGCCGCCGACGACATGGCGGACGTGGACGTCAGCCTCGACCTGGCCCCGAACATCCCCCTCGACGTCGACCCCGACCTCGTCCAGCGGGCGCTCCTCAACCTGCTCCTGAACGCCGGCCAGGCGACGGAGGGGCACGGCCGCGTGGACGTCCGGCTCAGCAACGGGGGCGACCGCGTCGTCCTCGAGGTCGCCGACGACGGCCCCGGGGTCCCCGAGGAGCTCCGTGAGCGCGTGTTCGAGCCGTTCTTCTCGCGCCGCCAGGGACCGCGCGCGGGTACCGGCCTCGGCCTCCCCTCGGTGCGCCGCACGGTCGAGGCCCACGGCGGCCACGTGACCCTCCGCTGTCCGGACGGCGGCGGCACGGCGGTCCGCATCGACCTGCCCGCCGCGGGCTGACGACGACCGCCCCGATCGGGCGATCTGGCACGCCCGGTGCAGCCCTCCGGGGCATGAACGCGACCTTCCGAGCCTCCGCCCGCCGCCTCCTCGGGGCGAAGCCGCAGATCGTCTACCACCCACGCGAGGCGGCCCCCCGGACGGGCCCGATGGACGGCCACCGGTCGGCGTCGGTGCTCGGCTGGCTGGTGGAGCGGAGCCTCGTCCGGCCGTCCGACGTGACCGCCCCGCCGGCGGCGCCGCTGGCGGATCTCCGGCGCGTCCACACCCGCGGCTACCTCGAGCGCGTGGACGACCGCGCCTTCGTGGAGCGGGTCTTCCCCGGGATCCCGGCGGACGTGGACGCGGCCTCCCTGATCCAGTGGCAGCGCCGCATGGTCGGCGGCACCACGCTGGCGGCGCGGCGGGCGGTGGGGCTCCGCGTCCCCCGGCCGGTGATCCACCTCGGGGGCGGCCTCCACCACGCCCGGGCGGAGGACGGCGCGGGGTACTGCCTCTTCAACGACGTGGCCGTCGCGATCGCGCTGCTGCGGGGGGACGGCTACGAGGGCCGGATCCTGGTCGTCGATCTCGACGTCCACCCGGGCGACGGCACCCGCGCGCTCTTCGCCGAGGACGAGACGGTGTTCACGTTCTCGGTCCACGCGCAGCACTGGGACACGGAGCCGGCGGCGGCGGACCTGCAGATCGCGCTGGGGAGCGGCGTGGGCGACGACGAGTACCTCCGCGTCCTCCGGGAGCGGCTGCCCGGCGTGGTCGACGGCTTCAAGCCGGAGCTGGTGTTCGTCCTCGCGGGGACGGACGTCGCCCACGACGACCCGATCGGGCCGTGGCGCATCTCGGCGGACGGCGTGTTCGCGCGCGACCGGTTCGTGGTCGAGCTGCTGGCGGACGTCCCCCTGGTGTGGACGCTGGCGGGCGGCTACGGCCCCGACGCGTGGCGCTACACGGCGAGGACGCTGGGGTGGCTGATCGGCGGCCGGGACGAGCGGATCCGGTCGTCGGTGGACCGGGCCCTGGAGTCCTACCGGCGCGTTCGGCGGACCCTCACCCCGACGGACCTGCTCGCGGAGGAGGCGGACGACGCGGGGCTCGACCTGCGGGACATCGTCGCCGACCTGGAGCGCCGCCGGCGTCCCCGCTGGTTCCTCGACGCGTACAGCAAGTACGGCGTGGAGACGGCGCTGGACGGGTACGGCGTCCTCGACAAGCTGGCGGAGCGGGGCTACCCCCACGTACGGGTGGTCTTCGACCTCGAGCACGGCCCGGGCCAGCGGCTGTCGGTGGTCACGGCGGACGACCGCGCCGACCTCCTGATCGACGCCGTCGCCCGCGTGACCCCGGAGCGCCCCCCGTGGCGCCTGTTGTGGGTGGAGTGGCTGCTCCTCCAGAACCCCCGCAAAGAACCGACGCGGCCGCTGCTCCCCGGCCAGCAGCACCCCGGCCTGGGGGTGTCGCGGGACGTGGTCGGGATGCTGATGATGGCGTGCGAGCGGCAGGGGCTCGACGGCGTCGCCTTCAACCCGATCCACTTCCACGTGGCGGTGATGGCGCGAGGCCTGGCCCGGTTCTTCGACCCCGAGGACGAGCGCGACTTCGACGACCGCCGAGAAGCCTTCGGCCGCCGCCCCCTCCACGAAGCGGCGGAGCGCCTCAAGGACTGGTCCCCCGGCGCGATGGTGATCCCGGTCTCGGAGCGGATGAAGGACGCCTACCCGACCTGATCGGGGCCGGCCGCCCGCTCAGCGCACGACCATCACCGGGACCTTGGCCAGCCTCACCGTCCGCTCGGCGACCGATCCCATGAGGGCTCGCTTGACGCCGGTGCGGCCTCGGGAGCCGATGACCACGAGGTCGCAGCCGAGGTCCTCGGCCGCCTTCGCGATCGCCACCGCTTCGGCGCCGTCACCCTGGTTCCCCAGGATCGGGTGTGCGATCGGGCCCAGCTCGGGCGTCACCTCCGCCGCCTCCGCCTCCAGCCGCTCCCGGAGCCGGTCGTCCCGGGCGTCGAGCAGCTCGAAGTAGACCTCGTCCACGTACGCGTGCGCGCCGCCGAACGGCTTCTCGAACGGCGGCGGGGCGTGGAAGAGGACCACCTCCTCCACCCCCGTGTCCGCCGCGAACGCCATCCCGAAGAGGGCGGCCTCGCGGGCGGGGTCACTGAAGTCCGTCGCGATCAGGATCTTGCGGGGGGGCCAGCTCATGGCGCTCTCCTCTCAGGTCAGCGGTGCCAGTGCACCCGGAGCAGCTGCTCGCCGCTCATGTCGGGGATGTGGAGCTCGCCCTCGTACGCCCGGTGCAGGTGGCTCCCGATCGTCCGCGCGAGGTGCGTCTCCGTCGTCGTGATCACCAGCCCGCCTCCGTCCGCGGGCTCGATCTTCATGATCCGCTTCATCGGGTGCGTCGCCGACTGGCGGTCCTCGAGGTTTCGGATCATCCCCAGGATCTCGTCCTCGTGCGCGTCCACGAACGGACCCGTCAGCGTCACCACCGCGGCCGGGTAGTCGTCCTGGGTCCGCCGGCACGCCGGGCACAGCCGGCCGGGCGCGTACGGCGGCTCGTCGCTCCCCGACCACCGCCACCGCCCGTCGCGGAACACCGCCGCGCACTCGGGGCACGACTCGGGCTCCGCGCGCTTGCGCGTCTCGCGGTAGGGGTCGGTGGTGTGGGGGGCGCTCAGGCGGTCTCGTCGAGTGGGTGTCGTCATGCCCCTGGAGGGCTGCACGGTGCGTGCCAGATCACGCGACGCGGGGGCTGTTTCGCTCCGTCGGGACGTCGATCGGGCGACCCTGCTCCGCCACCTCCGCGGGCCACCCCAGCACGTCCTCGATCGACCGCCGCAGCGCGTCCTGCGCGACCTCCTCGCCGTGGTTCACGATCGCCTTGCTCGGAGCCCGCTCCGCCGATCGCAGCCACGCCAGGAGCTCGTCCCGA
>CAYFOA010000010.1:49540-78160 GCA_964344575.1 uncultured Rickettsiales bacterium
GGTAGGCCCCGTGGATCTTGACCTCCTCGACCCCCGACACCAGCGCCTCCCCCCGCGTCCCCGCCGCCTGGAACCCCACGAAGAGCACCGTGTTCCGACGATCCGGAAGCAGCTGCTCGAGGTGGTGCAGCACCCGCCCCCCCGTCGCCATCCCGCTCGCCGACAGCACGATCGCCCGACCGTTCCGCCGCGTCAGCGCCTTGCTCTCGTCCACGCTCCTCGTGAACCGGCCCCCCCCGGCAGAGCTCCTCGCACTCGTCCTCGGGGAGCCGGTGCTCGCAGAAGATCTCCGTCGCGTCGATCGCCATCGGGCTGTTCAGGAAGATCGGGACGTCCGGGATCTCGCCCCGCCGCCGCAGCCGGCTCAGCAGGTACAGCACCGTCTGCGCCCGGCCCACCGCGAACGACGGGATCAGCACCGTCCCGCCGCGCTCGATCGTCCGCCGCACGATCGCCCCCAGCGCCGCCTCCGGATCCTCCGCCCCGTGCCGCCGATCGCCGTATGTCGACTCCACCACGATCACGTCCGCGGCCGCCGGCCGCTCCGGCGCCTGCATCACCGGATCCCGGGGCCGCCCCACGTCCCCCGAGAAGAGCACGCTGGAGCCGCGGTGCTCCAGCCGGACCTGCGCCGCCCCCAGGATGTGCCCCGCCCGCGCGAACCGGGCCGTCGTCCCCGGCGCCGGCTCGAAGTCCTCCCCGAACCCCACCCGCACCAGCGACTTCAGCGCCCGCTGCCCGTCCGCCGCCGTGTACAGCGGCTCCGCGGGGTGGTGCTTCGTCGTCCCGTGCCGGTTCCGGTACCGCGCCTCCTCCTCCTGGAGGTAGCCCGCGTCCGGCCACAGCAGCGAGAGCAGCTCCGCCGTCCCCGGCGTGCAGTACACCGGACCCGCGAACCCCTGCTTCAGCAGCGCCGGGACGTATCCGCTGTGGTCGAGGTGGGCGTGCGTGAGGACGATCGAGTCGAGCGCCCGCGGGTCCGTGGGGAAGGCCTCCCGGTTGCGGCGGCGGATGCGCTTGACGCCCTGGAAGAGGCCGCAGTCCACGAGCACGCCGTGGCCGCCCGCCGTCACCAGGGTGCGGGACCCCGTGACCGTCGACGTCGCGCCGAGGGGGGTCAGCCGCACGGCGCTACCTCAGGAGCACCCGGAGCCGCTCGACGAGGTCGCCGCGCTGCTCCCCGAACCCCTCCATCCGGCCCGCGAGCGCGCCCTGCGCGTCGAGCACCGCGATGACGGGGCTGTGGTTGAAGTCCCCCGACGGGAGCTGCCGGTACCGCGTCCCCAGCACCGCCGCGTACTCCCGGACCTTCGCCTCCTCCGCCCGCGCGAGCACGTACCGCTCGTCGAGCTCGTGGAAGTCCGCCCACGCCTTGAGCGCCTCGGGCGAGTCCCGGTCGGGGTCCATCGACAGGAGCAGGACGAGCAGGTCCGCCTTGCCGCCGTCGGCCGCCGCGTCCGCCTCCGCCACGATCTTCTCCACCTCCTGGAGGATCATCGGGCAGGCCGTCGCGCACGACGTGTAGATCATCGCGATCACCACCGGCGTCCCCTCGAGGTCGCCGACCTCGCGCTCCGCCCCGTGCTGGTCCGTGATGGGGAGGTCGAGCTGGTACAGCGACGCGCCCTCGACGGGTTCGCCCGCCTCCAGCTCCGCGTGCTCCTCGCAGTGCGGCGTCTCCGCCTCCGCCTCGGCCGGCGCCTCCTCCGTCGACTCCTCGCCGGCGGGCGCCTCGGCGGTCGACTCGTCGATCGACGTGTCCCCGAACGAGGGGTTGTGGACGTGGTCCGGCGGGTCCAGGTTCTCCTCGCACGTGCTCCAACCGGCGAGCACGAGCAGGATCGCGACGGGGACGGCGGCGGCTCTCATGGCGCCTCCTCGACGTTCAGGTCCCGCGCGCAGCGGAACCCCAGGTTTCGGGTGGTGGAGTCGCCCTGGAGGGCGCTCCGGAAGGCGATCCGCATGAACGCGGCGTAGTCGATCTTCAGCGACGCGGTGATGGCCCCCGCCCCGCAGAACCGCGAGATGTCGATGGTCCCGTCCTCGCGGTTGTCGGTCGCGACGAGCGCCGACGCGTAGTCGTCCACCCACTCCCACACCATCCCGTGCAGGTCGTGGACCCCCCAGTAGTTGGCTTCGCCGCCGCCCACGGCGACCGAGGCGCCTCCGGGGCGGCCGTACCACGCCAGGATCCTTGCGAGGTGCTCGGGATCCTCGGACGCGTCGGGCTGCTCCGGAGACGCCATGGCCGCCAACTCCCACTCCGCCTCGGTAGGCAAGCGCGCGCCGTTTGAGCCGCAATACGCACGCGCGGCCCACCAGCTGACACCGGTGACGGGGTGGTCGGCGGGAGCGTCCGGGCCGGGCTGGACGGGCTTGGCCCAGGCGCTCAGGTAGCCGTCGTCGGCGAACAGCGGAGCGATCCGGTCTCGCTGCCACTCGGGGTGCTCGAGGACGAAATCCAGGAACTCTCCGTTCGTGACCGGAACCACATCCAGCTGGAACGCCGGGACGGCGACCTCCTCCTCGCCGTCGGCCGGGTACAGGGGCTTCCACACCCCAGGACCCACGGTCGTCATCGCGGCGGCGAGGAGGAGGAGCTTCATCGGCCTACTCGGCGGGCTTCCATTCGTTGTCGGCCTGCTGACCCGAGTAGATCGCGGGGGCTTCGTCGCCGCCGACCTGGAGCATCCCCAGGGCGCCCTTGTGGAACGTCCGGAAGATGCTGTGGTCGACGAGGATGTACGTCCCCGGGACCTCGACGTCGAACTCGACCATCGCCGCGCCGCCCGCCGGGATGAGCGTCGTCTGGACGTTCTCCTGGTACCGGGTGCCGGCCTCCGGGTAGACGAGGTCGAAGATCTCGCCGATCACGTGGAAGCTGCTGACCAGGTTCGGTCCGCCGTTGCCCACGAACAGCCGGACGCGGTCGCCGACGTCGGCCTTGATGGCGTTGTCACCGGTGAGCGAGCCGACGCGCCCGTTGAACAGCACGTAGGTCGCGTCCTCGTCGATCGCCTTGTCCGCGTCGAAGGGCTGCAGGCCGGGCTCGTTGTAGTCACCCGTCGTGTAGAAGTCGCCCTGCATGACGTAGTACTCCTTGTCGACCGCGGGCAGGCCGCCCGGGGGCTCGACGAGGATGAGGCCGTACATGCCGTTGGCGGTGTGCATGCCGACCGGCGCCGTCGCGCAGTGGTAGACGAACAGGCCCGCGTTCAGCGCCTTGAACGTGAACACCGTCTCGTGGCCGGGCGCCGTGAACGTCGACGTCGCGCCGCCGCCGGGGCCGGTGACCGCGTGCAGGTCGATGTTGTGCGGCATCTTGGAGTCGGGGTGGTTCTGGAGGTGGAACTCGACCGTGTCCCCCTGCCGCACCCGGATGAACTTGCCGGGCACCTCGCCGCCGAACGTCCAGAACGTGTAGTCCGTCCCGTCCGCGATCTCCATCACCGTCTCGGTCGTCTCGAGCTCGACGATGACCTTCGCGGGGTAGTCGCGGTCGATGGGGGCGGGGACGTCGGGGGCGTGGGTGAGGGTGGCGTTGTAGGGCTCGCCCTCCGGCGCCCAGCCGCGCACCTCGGAGGAGGCGACGGCGTTGAGCACGTTCGGCGCGAACGCCACCGGGCCGGCCGCCTCGGCCGACGGTACGACCGCGTCCAGCGCCGGTGAGGACGACGTCGTCGTGTCCGACGTGTCGCACGCGGACAACGCCAACAGGGCGACGACGAGGGGGAGGAACTTCAGGGAACGCATGGGGACTCCGGGTATGTGGGGGGGGGCACAACTGGCCCTGTGCGGGGTCGCACAGGTCAGTCGCGCAGGTAGGGGTAGCCCTCGGGCTTGACCGCGAGGACCGCGCAGTTCGCTCGACGGGTGACCTGCTCGGTGGTGGATCCGACGAAGAAGTCGCGGAGGGACTGGCGGCCGTGGGTCCCCATCACGATGAGGTCCGCCTCGGAGTCGGCCGCCGCGTGGAGGATCTCGCCGGCGGCGTCGCCCGCCGAGACGCGGATCCGGAGGCGGTGGTCGCCGAGACCGCCGACCTTGCCGTTGTGATCGTGGATCTCGGCGTAGATCCGGTCCGACAGCGCCTTCAGGCAGGCCTCGTCGTTCTCGAGCTGGTCCATCTTCAGCTGCGCCTTGCGGTCGTCCACCCACGTGCGCGCGCCGGGCCGCTCGTCCTCGACGTAGAGCATGAAGAGGTCCGCGTCGGACCGCTCCGCCATCCCCATCGCCACCCCGAGCGCCTTCTCGCTGCACTCGGAGAAGTCCACGGGGACCAGAATCCGCTTGAAGTCATACATGTGAGCACCTCCGTCCCCCCCGAGAGCAAGGCGCGTGCCACGGACCCCTGACGGATGTCATGCCGGGGGCTCCGTGCCCCGGCGACGGTGGGGCATGGGCATCCGGGTCCTCGTCCTCCAGGACAGCGGCGTCAACGAGTCGCTCGCGATGACGGACGCGTCCGCGCTGCTGCGGGCAGGGGGCCACCGGACGCGGCTGCTCCTGACCGACGAGACGCCCCGCCCCGGACGGGCGCTCCGGCGGCTCGATCCCGACCTCGTCGTCATCCCGTGCCCCGTCGCCGGCGAGGCGGTGGCGCTCGACGCGGCCCTCCTGGTGAAGCGCTGGACCCCCGGCGCGGTCGTCGTCATGGGGGGGACCCACGCCACCTTCCACCCCGAGCTCGCCGCGCTGGACTGCGTCGACGCCGTCGTCGTCGGCGAGGCCGAAGGGGCGCTCCGGGAGCTGGCCGACCGGCTCGCCGCGGGCCGCTCCTGGGAGGACGTCCGGAACCTCGCCGTCCACGTCGACGGGGAGCTCGTGGAGAACCCCCTCCGCCCCCTCGTCGAGGACCTCGACACGCTCCCCCTGCCCGACCGGGAGCTCTACTTCCGCTACAAGTTCGCCGCCCGCCTGCCGTGGAAGAAGTTCGCCACCGGCCGGGGCTGCATCCACCGCTGCGCGTACTGCTGGAACACCACGCTCCAGGACAAGTACGAGGGCCTGGGCCGGTTCGTCCGCCGCAAGTCGCCCCAGCGCGCCGTCGAGGAGCTGCTCGTCGTCCGCCGCCGCTGGCCGATGCGCCGGGTCCACTTCAGCGACGACCTCTTCACCGTCCACCCGAAGTGGCTGGACGAGTTCGCGTCGCTGTACGGGATGGAGGTGGGGGCGCCGTTCACGTGCAACACGTCGACGCCGCTCATCACCGAGCGGACCGCCGACGCGCTCAAGCGGGCGGGCTGCAAGGGCGTCGCCATCGGGATCGAGACGGGCAACGAGGAGCTCCGCTCGCAGATCCTCGGCAAGACCGTCCCCGACTCCGAGATCGAGCGCGCCGCGGCGCTGATCAAGGAGCGCCGGATGGAGCTCTACACGTTCAACATGGTCGCCTCGCCGGGGGAGGGGGTGGACGACGTGCTCTCGACGATCGCGCTCAACAAGCGCATCGGCGCCGACCGCGTCCGCGTCAACATCGCCGTCCCCCTCGCCGACACGGCGTTCGCGGAGACCGCCTTCAGCCTCGGCTTCCTCGAGGAGGAGCCGCCCCACGTCGAGGACTACCGCGACCCCCAGGCGTTCTTCGACAGCGGGCAGCGCCGGGAGCTGGTCAACCTGTACCTGCTGTTCCGCGCGGGCATCCACCTGGGGCTGCCGTGCAAGGTGCTCCGCTCCCTCGCGAAGCTCCCGACCGCCGCGCTCCTCCCCCTCCGCCTCCAGGGCGTGCTCGAGGAGAAGCACATCACCGGGATCCCCTGGGTCGAGGGGCTCCGGTTCTTCGCCCACGTCGGCGATCCGCACCGCCGTACGGCGAACTACGTCACCCTCATATGACGATCGTCAGGATCGGTACGCAGTGACCGGCCGACGATGCAGTGTGCGCTTTTTCGCACTGGCGGTGATCTTCGCGACGGCGACGTCCTGCGCCCCCGGGCTGGACGAGGAGGCGCTCCTCGATCCCGAGTCCTGCGCGGGCTGCCACCCCGTCCACTACGACCAGTGGCGCGGCTCGATGCACGCGTACACGGGCGTGGACCCGATCTTCGACGCGATGAACAAGGTGTTCCAGGAGGACGACGGGGGCGAGAACCCCGAGTACTGCGTCTCCTGCCACTCGCCGATGGCGCTGAAGGAGGGGGCGACGACCGACGGCACCGACCTCGACGAGCTGCCCGACCACCTCAAGGGCATCACCTGCGCGACCTGCCACCTGATCGACTCGGTCCCCCGCGACCACAACGCGGGGCAGGTGATCGCGGACGACGGCATCATGCGGGGCGGCATCATGGACCCCGTCCGGACGCCCGCGCACAAGTCGATGTACTCGCTGCAGCACGACCGCTACGACCCCAGCAGCAACCAGCTGTGCGGCGCCTGCCACTGCGTCTTCACCCCGGACGAGGTCCACGTGGAGCGGACGTTCCGGGAGTTCCGGGACACCGTGTTCGCGACCCACGACCTGACCCGGCTGACCTGCTCGCGGTGCCACATGCACGGCTACCAGGGGCGCGCGGCGGCGGACCCCGACCTCCCCGTCCGGCAGCTGCACGACCACTCCTGGCCGGGGGTCGACGTCGCCCTCCTCGACGACTTCCCGGGGCGCGACGTGCAGATGGAGAAGATCCAGGAGGAGCTCGACCGGTCGCTGCAGGCGAGCCTGTGCGTGGACCCGGATCCCGCCGGCGTCGCCATCGGCGTCACCCTCGAGAACGTCGGCGCGGGGCACTCGTTCCCCTCCGGCTCGGTGACCGACCGCCGCGTGTGGGTGGAGCTCCGGGCCTGGCGCGACGGCGAGGAGATCCTCTCGCTGGGCGTCGTCGACGACACCACGCCGATCACCGACGCGATGGACGGCTGGCCGTGGATCATCCGGGGCCAGCCCAGGGACGCGGACGGGGAGCCGGTCCCGTGGATGTGGGAGGCGGTCACGATGGACTCGAACCTCCTCCTCGGCGCGGAGTCCCTCGACCCGACCGACCCCGCGTACTGGCACGCGCAGGAGCGATGGTGGCCGATCTACACGGGCATCCCCGACCGCGTGACGATGCGGGTCCGGATGCGCGCCACGGCCCTGGAGACGTTCGCGGAGCTGGCCGCGCGGACCGACTTCGACGCCTCGCTCGCCCTGAACCAGCCGACCTTCACCCTCAACAACACGGTCCTCGAGTGGACCGGCGGGCTCGAAGCGCTCGGGACCTGCGTGAACTAGGACGACGACCCGCATGCGCGTAGCCCTCGTCAACCCCTCCATGGACCCGGCCACCCTCGGCCGGTGGGCGCCGCTGCTCGAGCCGATGCCCGTCCTCGGGCTCGCCTACCTCGTCGCCGCGCTGGAGGAGGCGGGGCACACCGTCGCGGCCTACGACCAGTTCGCGGAGAACCTGACGAACGAGAAGCTCTGCCGGAAGGTGTCCGACTTCGAGCCGGACGTCCTGGGGCTGGGGATGCTGACGCCGTCCGCGCAGATCTGCGTGGAGCTCGCGTCGCGGGTGAAGTCGTTCCTGCCGTCGGTCCGGGTGGTCCTCGGGAACGTCCACGCCGACGTGCTCGCGCGGGAGACCCTCCAGGGCGCCGACTGCTTCGACGTCGTCGTCCACGGCGAGGGCGAGGAGACGCTCCCCGAGCTGCTCGAGGCGATGGACGGCGGGGGCGAGTCCGACCTCGGCGGCGTCGCCGGGATCACGTGGCGGACGCCGTCGGGCGACATCGTCAAGAACGCCCCCCGCGGCCGCATCGAGGACCTCGACGCCCTGGCGTGGCCCCGCTGGGACAAGTTCCCCGTCCACCGCTACGGGCTGCTCCCGCTGGCGGACCTCGCCAAGCCCACGCTGGTCATGGGCGCGTCGCGGGGCTGCCCCTACCGGTGCGAGTTCTGCTCGCTCCTGCACGCCGGGAGCAGCTACCGCCGCCGCGACCCGGTGAGGATCGCCGACGAGTACCAGCACCTCCACGAGCGCTACGGCGCGAAGCAGATCGGCTTCGTGGACCCGATCTTCCCCCTCGACAAGGCGACGATGCAGGCCTTCTGCCACGAGCTGATCGACCGCGGGCTCCACCGCAAGGTCGTCTGGATCAGCGAGACGCGCGTCGACCGCATCGACCGCGACAGCCTCCGCCTCATGCGCGAGGCGGGCTGCCGCCGGCTGCTCTTCGGCATCGAGTCGGGGGTCGACCTGCTGCTCGAGAACGTCAACAAGACCTTCACCACGGAGCGGGTCCGGCAGGCGATCGACCTGTGCCGGAGCGAGGGCATCTCGACGGTCGGCCTCTTCATGCTCGGGCTCCCCGGCGAGACGGAGGAGATGACCCGGCAGACGATCGACTTCTCGTGCGGCCTGGGGCTCGACTTCGCGAAGTACGCGATCACCATCCCGTACCCCGGATCGCAGCTGTTCGACGACCTCCGCGCGGAGGGCCGGCTGGACCGCGACGACTGGGAGAACTGGACGACGTTCCAGCCCGACGCGTCGCTGCTCCCCTTCGTCCCCCGCAAGGTCACCCCGCAGGCGCTGATCGACCTCCAGCGGGAGGCGACCCGCCGCTTCTACCTCCGCCCCCGCGTCATCGCCCGGCAGCTCCTCGGGCTGCGGACCATCACGCCGTCGCAGATGTGGAACGGGATCAGGAGCGTGGTCGCGTAGACGTCGTGTCGAGCCCGAACCGGCGCAGGGTGCGGCGCGTCTTCGCGTAGCCCGTCCACGTCGGGCCGCCCTTGCCGACGAGCGCGCGGAACCGGCCGATCCAGGGGATGGCGCGGCTGCGGGAGCCCTCCATGAACATCACGTTGGGGGCGCGCGCGGCCAGGGCGCTCAGGGTGCTGTCGAGCCACTCGGGGTCGATGGTCGGCGAGACGTAGAACTGCCCCGGCTCCCGGGGGTCGAGCTCGGGCCGGGGGTAGCCCTCGGCGCGCGCGATCTCCGCCAGCTTCGTGTTCGGGTAGATCCGCATCCGGGCGGTCAGCATCACCGGGTGGTCGGGGTGGACGTGCTCCTCGACGAACCTGATCGACTCGGCGACGGTCGCCTCCGTCTCGCCCGGCCCGCCGAACATGAACGACCACAGCGCGGGGAGCTCCAGCGAGGCCGCGTCGGACGCGAGCGTGGCCAGCTCCTCGACCCGGAACTGCTTCCCCCACCGTCGACGAGCTCCGGGGCGGCCGTGTCGGGCGAGCACATGACCGCGACGAAGCCGGCGTCCTTCATCGCCTCGAGGGTGGCGCGGTTGGCGAACCGGGGGTTCACCCCGCTGGCCCGGTAGCGGACCCCGAGGTCGGCCCGGGCGAGCGCCTCGCACAGCCGCTGGGTGTAGGCGGGGGGCGAGTTGAAGGTGCTGTCGACGAACTCGACGTCCTTCAGCCCGGTCGCGGCGACGCCGCCGGCGATGCCCTGGACGACGCCCGCCAGCTCGGCGAGGGCGTACCGGGCGGTGCCGTCGATGTCGGCGTAGTTGCAGTAGATGCAGCCGAAGGGGCAGCCGCGCCGCGACTGGACGGGGAGGGGGGCGCCGCGGCGGCGGTAGGGCTTCAGGTCGAGCCAGCGCTCGTACCGGGGGACGGGGCCGGGGCTGCCGACGTCGCCCATGAGCAGCCCGGGGAGGTGGAGGCCGCGCCGGTGGCGGTCCCACAGCTCGCGGATCGGGTGCTCGCCGGGGCCGCCCACGACGGCGTCGACCCCCAGCGCGTTGCGGACGGCGCCGGGCGCGATCGACACCCCCGAGCCCCCCGCGACGATGGGCGCGTCGGTCTGCGTGCGGGCGATCCGGACGAGCTCGGCGACCGCGGGGAGGTAGTAGACGGGGGCCTGGAAGTCGGCGTTGTCGACGTTCCGGACGGTGAGCCCGATCATGGCCGGCCGGAAGCGCCGGATCGCGCGACGCAGCGCCTGCTTGGGGTCGCGCACGAACGCCAGGTCGAGAGTCTGGACGGGGATGCCGGCGGCGTCGCAGGAGTCGGCCACCCGGGCCAGGCCGATGGGGAGGACGACCTCGGGGACGACCTCGCGGTTGGTGTGCACCAGCAGGAGCCCGTCGGTCACGGCTCAAGCTGTGCGGAAGGGCACGGCGACGCCATGACCGTCGTCATGCGGGCCTCTGGTGTGCGCGGCGACACTGCTCGCATGCCCAAGAACCCCTTCCGCATCGTCGCGCAGATCCCCGGCTTCACGGACCACCTCATCCGGAAGCCGCGCCTGGTCACGTCGGTCCTCAAGCAGCGGGCCATGAAGAAGGTCCGCGCCCGGCGCGGGCTGGAGACGCTGGCGGGGATCGAGTACGCGACGACGTACGCGTGTCAGGCGACGTGCGAGCACTGCAGCGCGGCGAGCCTGTTCGACCCCGACCGGGAGAAGGGGCGGCTCTCGACCCCCGAGATCCGCCGCCTCGGGCAGCAGGCGATCTCCCTCGGCGTCTACGAGGTCAACCTCACCGGTGGCGAGCCGACCCTCCTCAAGAACCTCCCCGAGCTGGTCGAGTGCTTCGCCCCGCACCGGACGTTCATCGGCGTCAACACCAACGGGATGCTGCTCGACGAGGAGCACATCGACCGGCTGTGGGAGGCCGGCGTGGACCTCCTGAAGCTCAGCCTCGACAGCGACGACCCCGACGAGCACGACAGCAACCGCGGGCTCGAGGGGTGCTACGAGCACGTCCTCGAGATCCTCGACATCGTCCGCCACAAGAAGGGCATCCGCGGCCACATCTGCTCGGTGGGGACGTCCGAGGCGATCCGGTCCGGCGCCGCCGCCCGCCTCGTCCAGCTCGCCGAGGAGCGGGACGCGACCATCGGCTTCACCCTCCCCGCGGCGGTGGGCCGGTGGGGCGGCCGCTACGAGCTGATGCTGCCCCGCGAGGACCTCGAGGAGCTCCGCGACGTCTGCCGCCACCCCCGCGCGTTCTTCCAGGGGAGCGTCGGCATGCAGGCGTTCCGCTGCCCCGCGGGGCGGGACGAGATCTACGTCAGCCCCTACGGCGACGTCCTCCCGTGCCCCTTCGTGCAGCGGAGCTTCGGGTCGGTCCGGGAGGAGTCCCTGGGCCGCATCTTCGACCGCATGGGGCAGGCCACCGAGCTGGCGGGCAAGGAATCCCTCTGCCTCGCGGGTGAGTCGATCCGCTGGATGAAGCAGAACGTGCCGAGCTCGGTGGAGCGGCTGAGCGAGATGCCGACGTGCGCCACCGAGCACGGCGACAGCTTCTGCCGCGACGAGGTCAAGCCCGGCGACGCGGGGAAGGCCTGGGGCTCCGAGGTCGCGCAGGCATGAGCCTCGCGGCGGCGCTGCTCGTGGTCGGCGGCGCCGTGTCCTTCCTCATGGGCGCGGTGACCGGGTTCTGGGTCCACGCGGGGATGAAGCTGCGCCCCGGCGAGCCGCCGGAGAAGTACCGCATGGTCGCCCACAAGGAGGCGCTGTGGTCGTCGTTCCTGTGCTTCGCGATCGCGGGCTGGATCGACCAGGCGCCGCTGTCCGAGCCCGTGGCGCTGGTGATCGCGGCGACGGTGGTGCTGACCGGCTGGTTCGCCCAGGGCCAGTACGTCGTCATCGGGTCCGCGCAGGACCCCGACAGCCCCCCCACGCTGGACGTGCCGCTCGCGGCGCGGGCGTTCGGGGCGGGCGCGCTGCTCGTCAACCTGATCGCCGTGGCGGGCCTCCTGTGGGCCGCCGCCCTCGTCCTCCAGGGAGCCCTCTGACCCCATGCTGCTGCCGCCGATCCCGATCATCGAGCCGTTCCGCATCCGGAGCGTCGAACCGCTCAAGCTGACGACCCGCGCCGAGCGCGTGCAGCTCCTCCGCGAGGCGCGCTGGAACCTGTTCGGGCTCCGGAGCAAGCACGTCCTCGTGGACCTCCTCACGGACTCCGGAACGGGGGCGATGTCCACCGATCAGTGGGGCGCCATGATGCGCGCCGACGAGGCCTACGCGGGGGCGCGGTCGTTCTACCGGTTCCAGACGGTCGTCCAGGAGCTGACGGGGATGCCGGAGGTGCTCCCCACGCACCAGGGGCGGGCGGCGGAGCACCTGCTGTGCTCGATGCTGCTGGAGCCGGGGGACCGCGTCGTCAGCAACACGCACTTCGACACGACGCGGGCCCACGTGGAGCGGACGGGGGCGTCGGCGGTGGACGTGCCGAGCCTCGACGCGGCGGAGACGTCGTCCGAGCACGCGTTCAAGGGGGACCTGGACCTGGACGCGCTGCAGGACGAGCTGGCCGAGCACGGAGACCGCATCAAGCTGGTCATCGTCACGGTGACCAACAACGCGCTCGGCGGCCACCCCGTCCATCCCGACAACATGGCGGCGGTGCGGGCGCTGTGCGACGAGGCGGGGGTGCCGCTGTTCCTCGACGCGGCCCGGTTCGCGGAGAACGCGGCCCTGGTGAAGCGGAACGCGGACGGCTGGGGGGAGCGGACGGAGCGGGAGATCGCCCGGCACTTCTTCGACCTCGCCGACGGCGTGCTGATGTCGGCGAAGAAGGACGGCCTCGTCAACATCGGCGGCTTCATCGCGCTGCGGGACGCCGAGCTGGCGGCGCGGCTGAAGGAGCAGGAGGTCGTGATCGAGGGGTTCCCGACGTACGGCGGGCTCAGCGGGCGCGACCTCGAGGCGATGGCGCAGGGGCTGACCGAGGTCCTCGACCCGGACTACCTCGACTACCGGCTGGCGACGGTCCGGTACCTCGCGCGCGGCCTCGAGTCGGTCGGCCTCCCGGTGGTGCAGCCGCCGGGCGGGCACGCGGTGTTCATCGACGCGCGCCGCTTCCTGGAGGACGTCCCTCCGGAGCGCTTCCCCGGGCAGGCCCTGGCGTGCGCGCTGTACCTCGAAGGCGGCATCCGGAGCGTCGAGATCGGCACCCTGATGTTCGGGGCGGCGGCCCACGGCGACCTCGTCCGGCTGGCGCTGCCGCGGCGGGTCTACACCCAGTCCCACATCGACTACGTCATCGCGATCGCGGCCCGCGTCGTGGCCCGCCGGGGCGAGCTGCGGGGCCTCCGCATCGTCAAGGAGCCCGCCCGCCTGCGGCACTTCACCGCGGAGCTGGAGCCGGTCTAGACGAAACGTCACGATTCTGAGGCCCATCCGTGCGGCGGCCGGGAACGCCCCTGGCATCCGCGGGACCTCGGTTACGATGCAGGGGCATCGCGCCCTCGGCGCCCGCGGCGCCAGGAACGCCCCCGCCTCACCGTCCGGTGGACCCAGAATCAAGACGGTCCGTCTAGCTGGCGAGGCGGCCGCGGCCCTTGCCGGGGCCGAGGGCGGCGGGGGGGCAGGGGGACTGGACGCGGCCCGGCTTGTGGAGCGTGGGGGAGACCTGCGCCGCGAACACCGCGGCCGCGGCGAGGAAGGCGAGCATCGCCGCGGGGAGGGTCACGCCGGCGGTGGCGGGGTCGACCGTGGCGAGCACGCGGAGCGCGACCGCGGCGAGGAGGAGGGCGCCCGCCGCGTGGCGGAGGCGGGGCCAGCGGACCTCCTCCTTCACGAACGCGGGCATCACGCGCTGGCCGACGCCGAACATCATCCCCCCGAGGAAGCCGAGGCCCGCGAGGTGGACGGCCGCGATCCAGGCCTGCGTCACCCACGCCGGGGACGCCCCCTCGGACGACAGCATCGCCCCCGCCGCCCCCGCGACGAGCGCGATCTGGGCGAGGGCGAGGCAGGTCCAGGCGGCCCGGGCGAGCCACCGGAGCGCCACCGCGGCGGGCTGCATGCGGGCGCGCAGCTCCAGCGCGTCGGCCTCCGGACGGAGGCGGAGCCAACGCATCGCCCGGGCGACGACGAGGATCCCCACCGCCACCACGGTGCCCGCGGGGCCGGCGATCGCGGGGGCGTCGCCGAGGAGCCCGAGGGTCAGGGCCAGCGCCGGGATGGGCATCCATGCCCCCACCCGCGCGACCGCGTCCCGGTCCACCGGCCCGACGCCGGACAGCGCCGGCACCATCCGCGCCCCGAGGCCCACCGTCACGGGGATCAGCGCGCCGAACATGAACGCCCCGGGGGCGTTGGCGAGGAGGTCGTCCCCGCCTGCGAGGGGCCCGATCGCGAGCACCGCGCCGACCACGACCATCGACGCGAGCCCCGCGCCGACCCACCCCTCGACCCAGGGGTTCGGCCGCCGGTCCCCCCGCCAGCAGACGCCGAGGGTGGCCAGCAGCGCGACGAGCACGAACGTCCACAGCCCGGACAGGAGGAGCCGGCCGAGCGGGAAGCCCGTCGCCTCCGCTGCGACCCCGAGGAGCGCGGGCCCGGGCGTGGACTCGGCTGCCGCCCCGCCGACGGTCCACCCCATCGCGCCCGCGCCGTCCAGCACCGCGGCGACGCAGATCGCGACGCACGCCGCCGCCGCCAGCTTCGGGCGGGGGAACGCCGCGACGCGCCCCCGGGGGACGATGCGGAAGAGGAAGCCGAGCACGAAGAGCCCCACGAACCCGAAGGTCATCGCCCGCGCGTGGGCCGCCGGGTCGAGGGGCAGCCAGCGCGCCGAAGCCGGCCACAGCATCGGCAGCAGCGGCGTCACCCCGCCGGCGACGAGCGCGACGAGGCTCAGCCGGACGGCGAGGCGCTGGACCGGGTCGCCCGGGGGTTCGGGGGGGAGCACGACGGGGAGGGGGATCCGCACCCTCGGACCATGAGGCCTCGGCGGCGTCTCCCCCATGACCGTCGTCACGGTGGCGCTCCGGGGACGCGGACGGAGTCCCCTCCATGACGGTCGTCACCCTTGTCGCGCGCGTGCGCGGCGAAGCTGTGCTCCATGAGCCCGAACCCGCCTGCCGAACGTCCGCTCGTCCCCCTCGTCATGCCCCGGACGGGGCCGACGCTGCTCTTCGCGCCGTACAACTACATGGCGCTGACGCAGCCGCTGCGCGAGGCCGGCTACGAGCCCGTCATCATCGACGCGCGCCTCACCAACCCGCGGATCGAACTCCGCCGGATCGCGGCGACCGGGCGGATGGCCGCCGTCGGGCTGACGTCGATGATGGGACCCCAGCTCAGCTACGGGCTGGAGCTGTCGGACTTCGTGAAGTCCCGCTGGCCCCGCGTCCCCGTGATCTGGGGCGGCATCCTGCCGACCGAGCTGCCGGAGCTGACGCTGAAGCACCGCGCGGTGGACGGCATCGTCCTGACCTGGGGCGAGGAGACGTTCCCCAAGCTGATCGACCGCCTCCGCGCGGGCGAGACCCCCGACGACATCGACGGCGTCGGCTACCTCGACGGCGGCGAGCCGGTGGTCCGCCCCGCCGACCTCCGCAAGTCTGCCCACCCCCACCTGTCGTACGACTGGGACGCGGTCGACATGACGCCGTACCTCATGGAGCACTACGGCATCGGGACGAAGACGATCACGCTGATCACCAGCCGCGGCTGCCCCCACGAGTGCACGTTCTGCTACGGCCCCCAGTTCCACGGCAGCACGTGGAGCGGGCAGACGGCCGAGGAGATCCTCGACGACGTCGACCGCCTCCGCCCCCGCTACGGCTTCGACGGCATCTTCTTCAACGACGACAATTTCGCCGTGAAGAAGTCCCGGGTGCGCGACGTCGCCGAGGGGCTGGCCCGCCGCGGCATCAAGTTCGGCCTCAGCCTCCAGGTTTCCTACTTCGACGAGGACATCGTCCGCCTCCTCGCCGAGACGGGCTGCGTCCGCCTGTACTGGGGCCCCGAGTCGGGCAGCCAGAAGATGCTGGACATCTACGGCAAGGGGACGACCGCGGAGATGACCGTCCAGCTCGCCGAGTGGTGCCACAAGTACGGCCTCGGCGCGCTCATGGGCTACATGGTGGGCCACCCCGAGGAGACCGAGGAGGACCTCCAGGCGACGCTGAACCAGATCGACGAGGTCCAGGCCATCGCGCCGGGGCTCGACATCTCGGACATCAAGATCTTCACGCCCTACCCCGGGACGCAGTTCTTCGACGCCGCCGTGGACGCGGGCTTCACCCCGCCGGACAAGATCGAGGACTGGTCCACCTTCTACTGGAACCGGGCCAACATCCCCTGGCTGACGGACGCCCAGCGGAAGCGCCTCACGACGATCTCGTACACGTCGCTGACGGCGTTCGCGACGTGGCGGACCAAGGGGCTGAACCCGCTCCAGAACCGCGTCGTGGACGTGCTCAATCGGGTCGAGAAGGTCCGCTGGAAGCACCGCTTCTTCCGCGCCGCCCCCGAGTTGCGGTTGCTCCAGCTGTGGGTCGACGAGCACCGCGCCGACCGGATCTCGCCGCTGGACAAGCTGCGGAAGTTCAAGGAGGTCGCGCAGGACTACGCGTACGCCGCGACGGCGTAGTCCGAGCCGAGGCCGCTACAGGTAGGCGCCGACCGGGCGCGGGTCGAACTTGAGGTCCTCGCGCGCGGCGGACAGGTCCACGGGCGTGCCCGCGACCACCGCCTTGACCCCCTCCGACGTCAGCGGCGCGCGGTCGCCGAGGACCGTCCCCAGGACCGCCCCCGCCGCGTGCGCGACCGGCACCGGCAGCGCCAGCGTGTCCCGCTCGCCGCCCTCGCCGAGGATGCGCGCGACCAGCTCCTCGAAGGTGAGCGCGTCGGGCCCGCCGAGCTGGTACGTCCGCCCCGTCAGGGCCGCCTTCGCCTTGCACGCCTCGACGCACGCGGTCGCCACGTCGTCCACGTGGACGGGGTACAGGGGCGCGTCGCCGCCGATCACGGGGACCAGCGGCCCCTTCGTGGCGAGCTCGCGCACCGCGTTCTCGACCTGGCTCCCCGGCCCCAGCATCACCGGCGGCTGGAGGATGACCCACGGGACGGTGCCGCGGCGGACGATCTCCTCCTGGGCCCACTTGCTCGCCGAGTAGGGGCCGTCCCCGGGGCGGCGCGCGGCGATCGAGCTGACGAGCACGAAGCGGGGCACGCCGGCGCTGTCCGCCGCCTCCAGCACCGTCCGCGTCCCCTCGACGTTGACGACCTCGAGCCGCTCGGCGTCCATCGTCCCCATCAGCGAGGCGAGGTGGATGACCGCCGACGCGCCGGCGCAGAGCGTCTCCATGGCGCGGGCGGAGTTGATGTCGCCGATGACCTCCTCCACCCCCTCGGGGGTGGACCCGTCGCGCCCCGGCCGGACCAGCGCGCGGACGTCGCGTCCCCGGCGGAGCAGCTCGGCGACGACGGCCCGCCCCAGCAGGCCGGTCCCCCCGGTGACCGCGACCGGCCCCTTGCGGAGGCGCCGCCCGGGGACGACGGGATCCGGCTCGAGCTCCTTCGGGGGGCCGCCCTCGGCGGGACGGCTCCAGATCTCGATGTCTCCCAGGATCTTCGTCTGACACGCCAGCCGCTCGCGCTTGCCGGGCGCGGCCCGGTTGTGCTCGCGGTCCGTCGGCCCGGACAGCCGGTCCCACCCCTCCGTCACCACCGACCGGCACTTGCCGCAGCGCCCGTGGCCGTAGCAGTTGAGCAGCTTGTGGTGGTGGCTGTAGAGGCAGACCCCGGCGCGCCGGGCGGCGACGCGGAGGGTCTCGCCGACGCGGACGTCGACCTCGCAGCCCTCGCGCAGGAAGCGGACGGTGGGCATGGAGACAGCATCTTCGCACGCGCCCCCGCCCGCATGACTTTTGTCATATCGCACACCCCCGGGGCGGCGATCCTGCCCGGACGGAGGCCGAGTGTGAGGCTGACCTGGACCGGGTGGAGCGGGTTCCGCGCCGAGTGCGCGGGGCGGATCCTGCTCATCGATGCCCACCACGGTGGGCTGAGCGCGGAGCCTCCGCATCCTCCCCCCGACTGGGGCGTCGGGGCCGACGCGCTGGTTGCATCGCACGGTCACTACGACCACTGTGCGCTGCTTCCCCTCCTGGCGCGTCGCAACCCCGGCGTCCCCGTCATCTCCACCGACCCCGTCATCCACTTCGCCCGCGAGCGGTGGGGCCTCGACACCGCGCGGACGTTCGCCGGATCGTGGGAGGGGGAGGGGATCCGGGTGGACCTCCGCCGCGGCCGCCACATCGAGCGTTCGAAGCCGCGCGAGCTGGCGCTGGCGACCCGGTGGACCCTCGCCCGGCCCCAGTCGATGATGGTCCTCCGGAAGCAGGACGAGGAGACGCCGTCGGGGGCGCCGATCGCGGCCGTCCGGGTGGCCAGCGAGGAGGGGACGCTGCTCCACGCCTGCGAGGTCATCCACCGCCGGACCGACCTCGTGCAGGCGGCGGGGTGGCTGGACGACGGGCTCCTCGACGTCCTCCTCGTCGGGGTCGAACCCCGCCACGAGAAGGCGGTCGTGCGCGGCATCGAGGCGCTCCGCCCCCGCGCCGTCATCGTCTTCACGCCCCACCAGCGGACCCGCGACCACTTCGACGGGCGCCGCGCCGAGCGGCCCGACCTCGCGGGCGTCGCCGCCGCCGCGCGCGAGCTCCCGGGGGTGACCCGCGCCGTCGTCGCCGAGCTCGACGTCCCCGTCTTCATCCCCGGACGCGACCGTGACGCGGCCTGAGGCGGACGTCCTCCTCGTCAACCTCCCCGCCGCCGAGCGCGTGCAGCGCCGCTGGGTGGCCAGCTACTACGCCCCCAACTTCCTCATCCCGCCGTCCGAGCTGATGGGGCTGGCGTCGTACCTGCGGGAGCGCCACGGGGCCGCCGTCACGCTGATCGACGCGGTCGCCGAGTCGCTCGACGCCGACGCCGTCGCCGCTCGCGTGCGCGCGCGCGCGCGACCTCCTGCACTGATCGTCGCGCTCTCCGGGTTCCGCATCCTCCCCGACGACCTCGACCAGCTCGGAGCCATCCGCGACCGCCTCCCGGGGTCGCGCAGCGCGATCTTCGGCTACCTCCCGACCGAGTCCCCGGAGGTCGTGGCCCAGCACCCGGGGGTGGACTACGTCATCCGGGGGGAGCCGGAGGAGACGGCCGGCGCCCTCTTCGACGCGCTCGTCGCCGGCGACGAGGCGCCCACCGACGTCGCCGGCCTCGCGTGGGCGGACGGCCCGGGGAGCGTCCACCTCACCGCTCCCCGCCCCCGCATCGCCGACCTCGACGCGCTCCCCTTCCCCGACCACGACCTCGTCGACCTGTCGCTCTACAACGAGTCGTTCGTACCCCGCCCCATCGGGGTCGTGACGTCGACGCGGGGCTGCCCCTTCCCCTGCACGTTCTGCGTCCGCGCGTACGGCCGCGAGCTGGTGAGCCGGTCGGCGGACAGCCTGCTGGAGGAGCTCCGGGGGCTGCGCGCGCGGGGGATCCGGAACGTCCGCTTCCTCGACGACACGTTCACCGTCGATCACCACCGCGTCGAGCGCCTGTGCGCCGGGATCCGGGCGGCGCTGCCCGACCTGAGGTGGACCTGCCTGACGCGCCTGGACCGCCTCGACGAGCCGCTCGCGCGGGCGATGGCGGGCGCCGGCTGCAGGCGGATCTACGCGGGGATCGAGTCGGCCAACCCGAGCCGCCTGAAGTCGTGGAACAAGGGGCTGACGCTCCCCACCATCGAGGCCGGGGTGGCGGCGGCGCGCAAGGCGGGGATCGAGGTCTCCGGCTTCTTCATCGTCGGCGCCCAGGGGGAGACCGCCGCGGAGGTGGAGGCGTCGGCGGACTTCGCCGCGAAGCTGGGGCTCGACTGGGTCATCGCCACGCGCCTCCAGTACTGGCCCGGGACGAAGCTCCACGCCGGCGACGGGGGCGGGATCGAGCTCGATCTGTCCGGCGTCGAGCCCGGCGCGGGGCCCGAGCACAGCGACGCCCTCTACCGTCTGGAGCGCCTCTTCTACCGGCGCTTCTACCTCCGCCGGGCGTGGCTGACGCAGCGCCTCGGCCACGCCGTCCGCTCCCCCCGGGACACGCTCCAGGGCGCGGCCCGGCTGGTCTCCTGGCTGACGGACCCCTCGACGGCCCGCGACTTCATCTAGCGCATCGCTACCCCGCGCGGCGGGTGAGCGCGACGAGCATCGGGTCCGCGCTCCCCGGCCGGTACGCGCACCACGGGTCCTCCGCGAAGGGGTTCCCCGTCAGCGCGTAGGCCCGCGACCGGGAGCCGCCGCAGAGCGTCGAGAACTCGCACCGCCCGCAGCGCCCCTCCAGCTTGTCGGGGTCCCGCAGGTCCCGGAACAGGGGCGCGTTCCGGTAGATCTCGGCGAGCGGCGTGGTCTTGACGTTGCCCGCCTCCAGGGGGAGGAAGCCCGACGGCGTCACTTCGCCGCGGTGGCCCACGAAGCAGAAGCCGCGGCCCGCGTTGACCGTCCGCGGGGCGTGGCCGATGGAGCGCTGGGGGCCCGCCGGGCGCTGCAGCAGGCGGCGGATGTTGCCGTCGAAGCGGCGCGGGGCCTGGTCGGTGGCGAACTCGCGCATCGTCACGAACCGACGATACTGCGGCGCCTCGGCCACCTTGACCACGAAGTCCACCTCCCGGGCGACGTCGTGGAGCTGCTCGAAGAGGTGCTCCAGCTCCCGCCCCCGGAGCCGCCCGGCGGTCTCCCCGCGCCCCGTGGGGACGAGGACGAAGACCTCCCAGAACGCCACCCCGAGCTCCTCGACGAGCTCCGCCAGCTCGGCGACCTGGTGCTGGTTCCAGGGGCCGAGGACGGTGTTGATCTGCAGCGGGACGCCGAGCTCGCGGACCATCCGCGCGCCCGCGATCGTCCTCGCGTAGGACCCCGTGACCCCCCGGAAGGCGTCGTGCTCGGGCCCCTCGGGGGCGTCCAGGGAGAGCGCGATCTGGGCCACGCCGGCGTCGCGGAGGGACGTCAGCCGTGCGCGCGTGAGCCGGTCCGTGGCGGCCGGGATCGTTGCCATCCGGAGGCCCAGCCGGGTCCCCTCCTCGATCAGCTCCTCGAGGTCGTCGCGCTGCAGGGGGTCGCCGCCGGTGAGGACGCAGATCGGCGTCCCCATGCGCGCGATCTGGCCCAGGAGCGCCTTCCCCTCGGAGGTGGACAGCTCCTCGGGGTCGCGCTGGTCGATGGCAGAGGCCCGGCAGTGCTTGCACGCCAGCGCGCAGGCCCGGGTCGTCTCCCAGATGACGAGGAAGGGGGCGACGTCGAAGTCGGGGACGTGGGGGCGGCTCAAGGGGACCCCTCCTTGAGGAGCTGGACGGCGGTGACCTTGTACTCGGGGCAGTCGGCGAGCCGGTCGAGGACGTCCGAGGTGACGGCGTTGGTCCCGGTGTCGGGGAAGTGGAAGCTCATGAACATCTCGCCGGGGGCGACGCGCTCGCTGATCCGGGCGACCGCGTGCGCCTCGCCGCGCGGGCTGGAGACCACGACCCGGTCCCCGTCGGCGATCCCGCGGGCGGCGGCGTCCTCGGGGTGGACCTCGCACAGGTCCTCGCCGAGCAGCTGCAGGTTCGGCGTCCGCCGCGTCATCGACCCGGTGTTGTAGTGCTCGCGGACCCGCCCCGTGACCAGCCGCAGGGGGTGGCCGGCGTCGGGCGGGTCGACCGGGTCCAGCGCGGGGACGATCGCGAACGCCGTCCGCTCCTTCGCCCCGAACGCGTGCCGGTGCAGCGTCGTCGTCCCCGGGTGGTCGGTCGCCGGCACCGGCCACTGGAGGCCGTGGGGGTCGAGCCGGTCGTGGGTCACGCCGCCGAACTTCGCCGGACACACGGCCCCGACCTCGCCCCACGCCGCCGCGGGGGTGGCGGGCGCGAGCAGCCCCGTCGCCTCCGACAGCGCCACCAGGATGTCGAAGTCCGGCCGCGCCTGGCCCGGGGAGGGGACGACGGGGCGGATCCGCTGGATGCGGCGCTCGCCGTTGGTGAACGTCCCCGTCTTCTCGAACGCGCTCGCCGCGGGGAGCACGACGTCGGCGTAGGGGGTCGTCTGCGAGGGGAAGATCTCCTGCACGACGAGGAACGGGAGCCGCTCCAGCGCCGCCACCGTGGCGTCCCGGTGGGGCTCCGTGGCGACGAGGTCCTCGCCCACCACGAAGAGCGCGTCGAGCTCGCCGGACGCCGCCGCCTCGAGCATCTTCGGGAGCGTCATCCCCTCGCTGTCGGGGAGCGGGCGTCCCCACACGTGGTGGCAGGCCTCGTGGACCTGGGGGTCGCCGATCCTGCCGTAGCCGGTGGTCGAGTCCGGCTGGCACCCCATGTCGGCGGCGCCCTGGACGTTGTTCTGTCCTCGGAGCGGGTTCATCCCCGCGCCCGGCCGGCCGACCGCGCCCACCAGCAGGGCGAGGTTGCACAGCAGCATCACCGACTCGGTCCCCTGGAGGTGCTCGGTCATGCCGAGGCCGTGCACGCTGAGGGGCTCGAAGGCGCCCGCCCACACCCGGGCGGCGCGGACGATGTCGGCCTCGGACACGCCGCATCGCGCGGCGACGTCGCCGGGCCGGTAGTCGGCGAGGTGGGCGCGGAGCTCGTCCAGCCCCTCGGTCCGCCCCGCGACGTAGTCCCGGTCGTAGAGCTCCTCGGCGACGATCACGTGCGCCATCGCGTTGAGGAGGAGGACGTTCGTCCCCGCTTTCAGCTGGAGGTGGACGTCGGCGACCTCGGCGAGGTCCGTCCGCCGGGGGTCGATGACGATGAGCTTCGCGCGCCCCGCGAGGACCCGCTGCATCAGCCGCGCGCCGACCACGGGGTGGGCCTCGGTCGGGTTGCAGCCGGCGACGAGGAGGACGTCGGAGCGCTCGATGTCGTCGAACGACCCGGTGGCCGCCCCCGTCCCGAACATCCGCCCCATGCCGGTCGCCGTCGGCGCGTGGCAGATGCGGGCGCAGCTGTCGACGTGGTTGCTCCCGAACCCCGCCCGGATCCAGCGCTGGAGGAGGTAGCAGGCCTCGTTCGTGCACCGCGACGAGGCGAGCCCCGCGACCCGCGGCGCGACCCGGGTGAAGCGGTCCACGATCAGCTCGATGGCGGCCTCCCAGGAGACCGGGACGAGCTCGCCGTCCTGCCGGATCAGCGGCTGCGTGAGGCGATCGGGGTGGTCGACGAAGCCGTGGGCGTAGCGCCCCTTGCCGCACAGGTGGCCGCCGCCGGCGCCGTCGATCCGGACGATCTGGGTGCCGTGGACGTGGACGTCGAGGGCGCACCCGACGCCGCAGTAGGGGCACGTCGTCCGGACGACGCGGTCGACTCCGTCGCGGGTCGCGCGGAGGCGGTCGACGTCGGTGATGGCGCCGGTGGGGCAGACCGCCGCGCAGGCGCCGCAGCCGCTGCACGGGGACTCCGCGAAGGGGCCGTGCCCCCAGCTCACCCGCGTCTCCTCGCCCCGCCCCACGACGGACCACACGAACCGCCCCTCCACCTCGGCGCAGACGTCGACGCACTGGCGGCACAGGGTGCACGCGCCGAGGTCCACCCGGAGGTAGGGGTGGGACGCGTCGGCGGCGGCGGTGATGGGGCTGCGCGCTTCGTCCGCGACGAGCCGCGACCACGTCCGCCGGTAGGCCTGCAGCGCGGGTGTGTCGGTTCGCACGACCTGGCCCGCGTGGGCCGGCGTCCGGCAGGCCGGCTTCGCCTTCCCGTCGACCTCGACGAGGCAGCCCCGGCAGACGCCCGTGGCGCCGCACTCCCGCGGCACGGCCGCGCCCGCCTCCTCGCACGCGTCGAGCACGCTCCCCCGGGCGGGGACCTGGATCCCGTCGACCGTCAGCATCGGAAGAACTCCTCCTCGAAGTGCCGGAGCAGGTCCCGCAGGGGGCGGGGGACGGCCTGGCCGAAGCCGCACAGGCTCCCCGTCTCGAGCACGTCGAGCAGCTCGTCGAGCTCCTCGCGGTCGCGGACGAAGCCGAGCCGGGCGGTGGCCACGCGGCAGGGGGTGCAGAGCCCGCAGGACTCGGCCGCGGCGAACTCGTAGAGGTGGCGGGCGAGGGCGTCGGCGCGGACGGTGTCGTCGAGCACGACCACCCCGCCGTGGCCCATCCCCGGGAGCCCGTCCCAGCTCAGCCGGGTGGAGAACTCGGCCTCGGGGAGGACGCGCCCCATGGGACCGCCGACGAGCGCCATCTTCGGCGTCCGGCCCGGGGGGACGCCGCCGGCGCCCTCGGCGAGGACGGTCCGGAGCGACATCCCGATCGGGATCTCGATCGCCCCCGGACGGTGGACGGCGCCGCTGACGCAGACGACCTTGGTCCCGCCCGCGCGGCGGTTCCGGACGACCCACGGGATCACCGCGAGGGTCTCGACGTTCTGGACGACGGTGGGGAGCCCCTCCAGTCCGTCGCTGGTGGGGTACGGCGGCTTGGGGCGGGGCTCCGCGCGGAGGCCCTGGATCGACCGCAGCAGGGCGGTCTCCTCCCCCGCGACGTAGGACCCGGCGCCCGCCACGACCTCGATCCGGAGGTCGCCGAGCAGGCCCGCCGCCCGCGCCTCCGCGACGGCTTCGCCCACGCGCGTGCGGGCGCGGAGGTATTCGGCACGGACGAACACGACGGCCCGGCTCGCCTCGATGGCCCGCGCGCAGGCGACCACCCCGGCGAGGACGGCGTGGGGGTCCTCCTCGAGGAGGAGGCGGTCGACGTACGAGCCGGGGTCGCCCTCGTCGCCGTTGACGACGACGACGGACTCGGGGGCCTCGGTCTCGCGCGCGGCGCGCCACTTGGCGGCGGTGGGGTAGGCGGCGCCGCCCCGGCCCCGGACCCCGGCGGCGTCGACGGCGGCGAGGATGGCCTCACCGTCGGGGAGGTCGTACTCGTGCAGCGACGGCTCCGCGGGCTCGCCGTCGAGGACGTTCCTCAGGACCACGGTCGGCTCGGCGAGGGACCGCCGGGGGGTGCGGCCGGGGTCGAGGAGGTCGTCCGTGGGCGCCGCGTAGCAGCGGCCGAGGCAGGCGACGGGGTGGCGGGTGTGTCCACGCGCACGGCTCCGTTTGCCATCCACCCCACCCGCGAACCGGCACGCCGTCCCCACGCAGGTCTTCGCGAAGGGCTCGTCGAGCAGCTTGTAGAAGCTCCGCACCGACTCCACGTGGACGGGGCGGAGGCCGGTCCGGCGCGCGACGGCGGCGTCGTCCTCGCCCCCCGTGAAGTCGGCCAGCCCGAGCTTGCGGGACGGGTCCGCCGACCGGCGGCGGGCCCAGTTCAGCAGTCGCGTGGAGGGATCCATCGGCACCTCCCCGCCAGGCGCAGCAAGTTGGATGCCAAGGCGTGAGCTGGCCCGGAACTTGCTCCCGGGGTGGGCGAAAGGAGCCCCTGATGAGCGACTTCCCCCCGCGCCGGATCCTGGTCCCCACGGACTTCTCGGACCGCTCGCACCACGCCGTCGAGTACGCCACCAACCTCGCCACGAAGGTCGGCGCCCGCGTCCTCGTGCTGCACGTCGCCCCCGACGTGCCCGCCATCGTGTCGCCCCTGCCGGAGTCGACGGCGATGCAGGCGTGGGCGTTCACCGAGCAGCTCAAGGCCCGCCGCGCCGCCGCCGAGGAGCGGATGAACAAGGAGCTGGCCCCCTACTTCGCGGAGGTCGAGTTCGAGCTCCTCTTCGAAGAGGGCGAGCCCGCGGCGACCATCGCGTCGGTCGCGGAGACCCGCGGCTGCGACCTCGTCGTCATGTCCTCGCACGGCCGCACGGGCCTGAAGCGGGCGCTCCTCGGCTCGGTCGCCGAGCGCGCCGTCCGCCTCGCCCACTGCCCCGTCCTGGTTGTGCGGTAAGGCACACCCGGTGTGTGTGGGAACCCACACACTCCGGCCGAGGAACGCTGCCGGTCGAGCCGGTGCGGGATGGCCCAGGCCTTGCAGCCGCGCCCTCCGCAAAAGGAGCATCCATGGCTGACAACCACGTAGAATCCCGCCCCGCAGACGACTGGGCGATCACGACCGCCCGCCACGTCTGGCACATCATCCTCGTGGGCGCGGTCCTCTTCATCGCCGCCACGATCGCGTTCATGAACTCGTGAGCGGCCGCTCGTGAGCAGCTCCTCCCTGGTCATCGTCGGCGGCGGCCTCAGCGGGTTGGCGGCGGCGCTCTTCGCCCAGGACGAGGGGCTCTTCGAGCGGATCACCGTCCTCGAAGGCTCGGGTGAGCTCGGCGGCGTGATCCGTTCGCACGTCTCCAGCGCCTTCCTCCTCGAGGAGGGGGCCGAGTCGATCTCCCGCGCGCGGCCCGCGGCGGCGGCGCTGTGCGCGCGGCTCGGGATCCAGATGGCCGAGGCCAACATCAGCCCCGCGGCGACCCAGATGGTCATCGAGGGGCGCCTCATCTCGCTCCCCTCGGGGTTCGAGCTGATGGCCTCGTCCTCCTACTGGCCGCTGGTCGCGTCGCCGCTGCTGCGGTGGGCGGACCGGTGGGGCGAGGAGCCCGCCGCGGGCAACGGCGTCAACGGAGACAAGATCGCCGCCGAGGTCGCGGCCCGCCTCTCGCGGCTCTTCCTCACCCCCGTCGGGGGGATGGGCGCGATCATCGAGGCGCTGGTGAAGGAGCTCGACGGCGTGGACATCCGGACGGACACGCCCGTCTCCCGGATCGAGCGTCGGGACGGCGCCTGGTCGGTCGCGGCGGCGGGGATCGAGCCGGCCCGCGCGGACGCCGTCATCCTCGCCGTCCCCGTGCCCGCGGCCGCCGTCCTGACCGTCGGCGTGGACCCGGGCCTGGCCGCTGAGCTGGGGGCCGTCCGCTCCCACTCCGTCGTCTCGGTGAACCTCGCCTGGAAGCGGGACGACGTCCCCGAGTCGGTCCGCGACTGCGCCGGCTTCCTCGTCCCCGAGCGGGAAGGCCGGCTGGTCTCGTACTGCGCCTTCTCCTCGAACAACTGGCCGGGCCGGTCCGACGCCGGCCACGTCCTCCTCCGGGTCCTCGCCCGCGGGGGCGGCGAGCTGCTCAGCCTCGACGACGAGGAGCTCTTCCTCCGCGTGTGGCTCGAGCTCCAGGAGATCCTCGGCATCGACCAGCCGCCCCGCCTCCGGCACATCGTCCGCCACCCGTGGGCGCTGCCGGACTTCGACGTCGAGCACGGCGCCCGCCTCGGCCGCGTCGACGACCGGCTCTTCCGCCTCACCGGCCTCGGGATCGCCGGCAGCCTGTGGCGCGGCCCCGGGACGAGCAACGTCGTCGAAGCCGCGGGGCGCGCCCTGAAGAAGGTGACGGCGGACTGCCGCCTCGAGGTCGAGGACCCCGCCCTCAGTCCGTAGCCGGAGGCCGGCCCCCCTGTGCCCGCCACGCGTCCCTTGGGACCCCGCTAGGCTGGCCGCGGAGGGTCTCATGCGCGCCACGTTCGCCTGCCTGTTCGTCTCGTTCGCCGTGCTCCTGTCCGGCTGCCCCGAGGACCCCAACGACGCCGACGGGGACGGCTCGCCGGTCGGCACCGACTGCGACGACGAGGACGCCGCCAACTTCCCTGGCAACGACGAGGTCTGCGACGGGCAGGACAACGACTGCGACGGCGACCTCGGCCCCGAGGAGCTCGACAACGACGGGGACGGGACGTCCGAGTGCGACGGGGACTGCGACGACGAGGACCTCGCCGTGGACGACGTCGACGACGACGGGGACGGGACGTCCGACTGCGGCGGCGACTGCGACGACACGGACGACACCGTGGCGCCCGGCGCGGAGGAGATCTGCGACGGCCTCGAAAACGACTGCGACGGCGCGCCCGAAGCCGAGGAACTCGACGGCGACGGGGACGGCCAGGCCCCCTGCGCGGGCGACTGCGACGACGCCGACGAGACCGTCTACGAGCTCGCCCCCGAGCTGTGCGACGGCATCGACAACGACTGCGACGGCCTGATCGCCGACGAGGAGGAGGACGGCGACGGGGACGGCCAGTCCCCATGCGAAGGCGACTGCGACGACTCGATCGACAGCGTCTACGACGGCGCCACCGAGGACGAGTGCGACGGGTACGACACCGACTGCGACGGCGACCTCCACGACCGCGAGGCGGACCTCGACGACGACGGCCAGACCGAGTGTGACGGGGACTGCGACGACAGCGACCCGACCCTGGACGACGTGGACGACGACGGGGACGGGCAGACCGACTGCGCGGGGGACTGCGACGACACGGACGCGACCCTGGACGACGTCGACGACGACGGCGACGGACAGTCCGACTGCGCGGGGGACTGCGACGACGCCGACGCGACCCTGGACGACGTGGACGACGACGGCGACGGCGTGACCGACTGCGCGGGGGACTGCGACGATGGCGACGCCGCCGCCTACCCCGGCGCGCCCGAGCTGTGCGACGAGATCGACCAGGACTGCGACGGCACCGTCGCCGACGAGTTCGACGACTACGACGGCGACGACGACCCCGACTGCTCCGACCCGGACGACGACGGCGACGGGGTGGCGGACGTCGACGACGACTGCGACCAGGGCGACCTCGGCTGGACGTCCGACCCGCTGACGGATCTGGACGGCGACGGCTGCCTCGACGCCACCGAGGATGTGGACGACGACAACGACGGCGTGCCCGACGTCGACGACGACTGCGCGCAGGGCGACGTCTTCGTCTCCGACTCGTCCACCGACTTCGACGGCGACGGCTGCGCGGACGCGACCGAGGACACGGACGACGACAACGACGGCGACCCCGACGTGTCCGACTGCGACGACCTGAACCCGGAGAACTACAACGGCAACACCGAGGTCTGCGACGACGCGGACAACGACTGCGACGGCAGCGTCAGCGGCGACGAGACCGACGACGACGGCGACGGCCAGACCGAGTGCGACGGCGACTGCGACGACACCGACGACACGATCGACGACGTGGACGACGACGGGGACACGTTCACCGAGTGCCAGTCGGTCGAC
>CAYFOA010000011.1:0-76988 GCA_964344575.1 uncultured Rickettsiales bacterium
GCCGCCGCCGCCGCCGCCGCCGCGCCGCTCCTGCGCCTCGTTGACGCGGACAGCGCGGCCGTCCAGCTCCTTGCCGTCCATCGCGGCGATCGCCGCCTGGGCGGAGTCGCTGTTGTCGAACGTGACGAAGCCGAAGCCTCGGGAGCGTCCGGTCTCGCGGTCGAGGATCACCTTCGCGTCCGTGACGGTCCCGAAGGCCTCGAAGGCGGTGCGGAGTGACTGGTCATCTGTGGCCCACGCGAGGCCGCCGACAAAGAGCTTGTTTCCCATGGTTCTCTCTTCTTCTCTTCTCAATCTCTGGATCTGCAGGAAGAGCTCGAGGAACCTCCGGGCAGGATCAGGGTGGGCCGCATTGATACAGGAATGCTCCGCGCCTGTACACGCTAGTTGGACGCCAGGTGCCGCGCGAGCCTCGTGGCGAGCGCCATGATCGTCAGCTGGGGGTTCACCGCGAGGCTGCTCGGCATGACCGAACCGTCAGCGACGTACAGCGATCGCCGGCCGCGGACGCGCAGGTCGCAGTCCAGCGGGAAGGTGTCCGCGTCGGGGCCGAAGCCGCAGGTCCCGAGGGGGTGGAACGCCGCGACCTCGAGATCGGCGGCCCGGATCCCGGCGCCCTCGATCCTCTCCTCGATGTCGGCGGAGGCGTCCAGCTCGGGGAGCCGCCACGTCGGCATGTAGAGCTTCGTCGCACCCGCCGCCACGAACAGCTTCGCCAGCTTCTGCAGGCCCAGGATCATCTTGCGGTGGTCCGCCTTGCCGATGTCGTAGCGCGCGAACGGCCGCCCCCCGAGGCCGCGCATGACGTGGCCGCTGGGCTCGTCGCTGACGAGGAAGCCGAACGTCGCCAGCTCGCGGCTCTGCTCCATCAAGCGCTTGTGCTCCAGCCCCTTGCCGGGCAGCGCGACGCTCCCCATGTCCGGCGGCACGTGGGCGCCCTCCATCATCACGCCCTGCTGTTGGAACTCGTCGACGTAGTACGACTGCGGCACCCCCGGCCCCGCGTAGAAGTCCTCGCCGGGGAACCGCGCGGTGATCTTCACCGCCGGGTGGAGCGTCAGCCGGCGGCCGAGGTTGCGGTGGCGGACGCCCGACGCCCGCAGCAGCCCCGGCGTGTAGAAGGTCCCCGCCGCCACGACGACGTCCTTCGCCCGGACCCGCAGCCGGCGCCCCTTGCCGTCCTCGCCCGTGACCGCCGCGATCACGCCCGTCGCCCGGTCTCCGTCGAACGTCACCCGCTCGACCCGCGCCTGGCAGATCACCCGCGCCCCCGCCTCCACCGCGGCGGGCAGGTACGTCAGCTGCATCGCCTGCTTGGCGTCCGCGGGGCAGCCGAACGCGCACCGGTTGCTGCCCACGCAGCCGCGGTAGTTCCGGAGCAGGTAGCCGCCGCTCCAGCCGAGCGCCTCGGCGCCCCGCCGCGCGACCTCGTTGTTGCCCCCGAGGATGTCGGGGGTCACCGGCTGGACCGAGATGATCTCCTCGACCCGCTCGTACAGCGGCGCCAGCGCGGCGGCGCTCAGCGCGTCCGGCATGCCGAGCTGGGACGTCCACTTGTCGTGCACGAAGTCCGGCACCCGGAAGCAGGTCCCGGAGTTGATGACGGTCGTGCCGCCGACGACCTTGCCGAGGGGGACCATCACGGGGGGGACGCCGACCGTCGCCGTGACGCCGCTGTCCCGGTACAGCTCCGCGAGCGCGTCGAAGGCCAGCGGAGGGAAGGACGTCGACGGCCGGTAGCCGCCCTCCTCGAGGACGATCACCGAGCGCCCCAGCTCCGCCAGCTCCTTGGCCAGGGGGGCGCCCCCCGCGCCGCTCCCGACCACGACGACGTCCGCCTCCAGGACCTCGTCGGCGAGCTCCCCGCCCCGCTCCACGGGGAACGTCCGCGAGCTGGTCGCGACCCGGCCCTGCGTCTGGTCCCCGAGCCGCTCCCGCAGCGACGCGTCCGCGTAGAACGCCGGCAGCAGAAGCACCAGCGCGACCTTCGCGACCGCCCGCAGGCCCAGCAGCCGGCTGTCGCTGAGCCGCCCGAAGAACGCCCCCGCCTCGTCCGCGCTCAACGACGTCAGCCGCCGGCGGCGCGGCCCGACCACGACCGGCAGCCACTGGAGGAGGCCGAGGAAGAAGTGGATCCCGACCCGCTCGATGCCGGGCAGGCCGTCGACGAACCCCGCCAGCCGCGGGCCGAAGCCCGTGCTCTCGGCGGTGTCCGGGAACTCGGCGGTGGGGGGCGCCAGCGCGGCCACGGCCGCCGACGCGACCGCGACCCGACCGGCGCTCAGAGGCATGACGCGGTCGCTACGCGGCCGGCTTCCGTCCGAAGACCATGGCCGACATCCGCATCGACTGCTCGACGACGGTCACGTCCTCCAGCCCGGCCTTGATCATCTCGGCCTCGAGGTCCTCGATCCAGGTCGACTCCTTCAGGACGTCGGGGAGCAGCTCCCAGACCTCGTTCCAGTCGGGGTGCCCCTCGCACCGCTCCTTCATGCGGGTGAAGTGGTCGTCGAACACGACCTGGACCCACGGGATCTTCGGGTAGGCGAAGTCCTGCATGATGAACAGGCCGCCGGGGGCGAGCATCTTCACCATGTTGGGGACGACGATGCCGAGGTCGACGTACTTCGGCAGGTAGCACGACGTGATGTGGTCGAACTGCTCGTCGATGCCGAACTCCTCTGCGTTCGCGCAGAAGAAGCGGGTGTCCGTCAGGCCCCGCTCGGCGGCGCGCGAACGGCACAGGTCGAGGTACTCGGGGCGGAGCTCGACGCCGGTGACGTGGCAGCCGAAGCGCTTCGCCATCTCGAGGCTGAGGATGCCCGTCCCGCAGGCCAGGTCGAGGATCCGCCGGGGGTTGTCCAGGCGGCTCAGCAGGTCTTCCTTCCACTTCCGGTCGCGGCCCCACGTGGCGAGGTGCGCGATCTCGTCGTAGGTGACGCCGGTGCCGTGGAAGAGGGTCTCGACGAGGCCCTCGCGGCCGTCCTGGGTAGCAGAATCGTGGGTGCTCACAGCGTGCATCTCAAGTCATCTTGTAGTTGGGGCCGCCCCCTCCCTCGGGTGGCGTCCAGGTGATGATCTGGTAGGGGTCCTTGATGTCGCAGGTCTTGCAGTGGACGCAGTTGCTGAAGTTCACCTGCAGCTTGCGCCCACCCCGCGCCTCGTCCTCCACCATCTCGTAGACCTGCGCGGGGCAGAACCGCGTGCAGGGATTGCCGAACTCCTCGGTGCAGCGCGTGCGACACACCTCGGGGTCCGCGACCTTCAGGTGAGAAGGCTGGTCTTCGTCGTGGACCGTGCCGGACAGGAAGAGGTCGTCCAGCTTCAGCTTCCACGTCTCGATCTCGATCTTCGGCTGGGCCGACTTCTCCAGGGAGCCGTTCGTCGCGACCGCGATCGGTGACAGCGCCGCGTGGTCGTGGTGGCCGCTCTTGCGGCCGACCGTCCCGAAGAACATCCCCAGGCCCGTCCGCAGCATCCCCAGGTACAGCCCCTTGTCGAAGCTCTGGTGGAAGTTGCGGGCCTCCCACATCTCGTCGTGGATGTAGGACTCGTGGATCTTCGCCTCGTACGGGGCGAGGCCCTGCGCCGAGGTGTCGCCGGCGACGAGCGCGTCGAACGCCGTCTCGGCCGCGAGCATCCCGCTCTTCTGGGCGAGGTGGAGCCCCTTGAGCGCCTGGATGTCCATGATCTGGGCGGACTCGCCGATGAACATGCCGCCGTCGAAGTAGGGCTGCTGCATCGAGTACAGACCGCCCGCGGCGAGCGCCTTGCCGCCGTATTCCTCGACCGTCCCGCCCTCGATGAGCTTCGCCACGCGGGGGTGCGACTTGAACTGCTGGAGCATGTACTGCGGGTCCAGCCCGGGGTCCTTCCAGTCGAGGCTCGCGACGAGGCCGATCGAGATGTGCTGCTCGTCGAGCCCGTAGACCCACGTCCCCCCGAGGGTGTCGTTGTCGAACGGCCACCCCAGCGTGTGCATCACGTACCCGGGGCAGCCCTTGCCCTCCGGGACCTTGATGATCTCCTTGACGCCCGTCTCGAACTGCCACGGGTTGCGGCCCGCGTCGAGGCCGAGCCGCTTCGTCACGATGCGCGTGCAGTGGCCGAGGACGCCCTCGCCGAAGACCGTGATCTTCGCCTTCAGCAGGATGCCGGGCTCGAAGTTCGACTTCCGCTCGCCCTTGGCGTCGATCCCCTTGTCGCCGGTCTGCACGCCGACGACGCGGTCGCCGTCCCAGAGCACGTCGACGGCGGGGAAGCCGCAGAAGATGTCGATGCCCAGCTTCTCCGCCTCGCCCGCCATCCACCGCGCCAGCCGCGAGGCCGACATGATGAGGTTCCCCTTGTTGTGCATCGGGGGGGGGACGAGGGGGAGGTCGAGGGAGCGCTTGCTCCCCAGGAGGGCGACGACGTCCTCCTTCTCGACGACGGGGCCGGTGGGCGCGTCGTCGCGCCAGCCGGTGCCGCCGAACAGCTCGTCCAGCGCCTTGGGCTTCATCACCGCGCCGGACAGCACGTGCGCGCCGACCTCGGAGCCCTTCTCGATGACCGCGATGGAGGGGGCCTCGTCGAACGCGTCGGGGTTGTCGCGGACGAGCTGCCCCAGCCGGATCGCCCCGGCAAGGCTGGCCGCCCCCGCGCCGACGAAGAGGACGTCGACGTCGAGGACTTCGCGCTGGACGTCGTCCGTCATCGCTGGATGCTGATGACGCCGGTGCGGCTCGCGGTGCCGACGAACTCGCCGTCGACCGCCGCCCCCCAGTAGCCGTTGGAGGTGACCTCGAAGGACTCGGCGGGGAGGATGTCCGCGGGGACGAGGAAGAAGGTCTGGCCGTTCTCCTCGATCAGCTCGCCGTCCATCTTCTCGACGGTCAGGTGGCCCTTGAGCGTCTTCCGGGTCACGCACTCGCGGCGCTGCTCCTCGGTGAGCACGGGGAGCTTCTTCCAGTCGTCGCCGAGGGCCTCCCAGCCCTCCTCCGGCTCGACCAGCTCGATGCCGTCGCAGATGTGGTCGGGGACCTTCTTGACCTCGACGTCCGACCCGTCGGTCCCCTTCATGGTGACCTTGCCCTCGTCGTCCGCCTCGCCCTCGCCCTCGTCGCCGCCTTCCTCGTCCTCGTCCGCCTCGGCCTCGAACAGGTACGCCTTCCAGCTGCCGTCGCCCGCCATGGCGATGCCGTAGAGGAGCTCCTTGCCCTTCGGCTCGGTGATGAGGAGCCAGCACTCCCAGCCGGCGACGCAGGACTCGAGCTCGCCCTCGATGTCCACGCGGAGGGGCTGCCCCGCCTCCAGGGAGACCTTGTGCTTGATGACGTGCCTGGCCGGCTTCTTCGCCTGGGCGAGGCCGGGAACGGCCAGCGTCGCCGCGATCGCGAGCATCAGGAGGGGGCGGAAAAGACGACTCATGGGCTCTCCAGGGGCCGAAGACGGCGCACCGTACTCCAACGGTGTCGGCGGGACAAGCGGTGTTGACCGCCGCATGATGGAGGCGTGAGCGACGTCGAAGATCCCTTCGAGTACGACCCGCGGAACTTCGTCTTCCCGAAGCAGCGCGAGCGCCCCTTCCGAGCCGGAGTGCTCCTCGGCTGCGGGTTCGCGCTGTTCCTGTTCTTCGAGGTCCTCGCGATCGTCTTCTTCGGCCCCTGGGTGGGGCCGGTCAAGGCGACGCTCATCGGCGTCCTCTGGTTCCTCGTCCTCATCCTCGGGTGGACCGTGGTGATCGGCGGGCGGCAGGCGTGGATGGGGTCCCACTCGCCGGTGGAGTGGGTCTACCGGTCGTTCCTGCGGCGGGAGGCGCCGGTCCCCGTGCTCGACGAGGCGCCCGCGCAGCTCCTCCGGAAGCGGGGCCGCCCCGACGAGGCGCTGGCGCTGTACCGGGGCTGGTGCGAGGAGCACCCGGACATGGCGATCCTGCTGTTCCGGCGGGCGGAGATCCTCCGCGTCGATCTGAAGGACCGGATGGGGGCGGCCAGGCTGTACCGGCAGTTCGCCTCGCGCGTGCGCGCGCGTGACTATCGGCCCACCGACGAGGAGCGGGACGCGGCGGCGATCGCGGAGGGGCTGGCGGAGGAGCTGAAGAAGGGCTAGATAGGCGCCGCCATGGCCAACGAGTTCGTCTACACGATGCAGGGCCTGTCGAAGACCACGAGTCGCGGCAAGGCCATCCTCAAGGACATCTGGCTGTCGTTCCTGCCGGGGGCGAAGATCGGCGTGCTGGGCCTGAACGGGTCGGGCAAGTCGACGCTGCTGCGGATCATGGCCGGCGTCGACACCGAGTACGAGGGGACGGCGTACCCGCTCGAGGGGATCAAGATCGGCTACCTGCCGCAGGAGCCGGAGCTCGACGAGTCCAAGACGGTGAAGGAGAACGTCGAGGAGGGGGTCGCGGACTTCCGCGCGATCGTGGAGGAGTTCGAGGCGGTCTCGATGAAGTTCGGCGAGGTGACGTCGGACGAGGAGATGAACGCGCTGTTCGAGGAGCAGGCGCGGCTGCAGGACGTCATCGACGCGAAGGACCTCTGGGACCTGGACCGGCACGTGGGCATCGCGATGGACGCGCTGAACGTCCCCGTGGACGCGGAGACGGCGACGCTGTCGGGCGGCGAGCGGCGGCGCGTGGCGCTGGCCCGGCTGCTGCTGGCGCGGCCGGACATGCTGCTGCTGGACGAGCCGACGAACCACCTCGACGCGGACTCGGTGGCGTGGCTGGAGCAGTACCTCGCGGAGTACCCGGGGACGGTCGTGGCGGTGACCCACGATCGGTACTTCCTGGACAACGTGGCGGGCTGGATCCTGGAGCTCGACCGGGGCGAGGGCATCCCCTACGAGGGGAACTACACGGGCTGGCTGGAGCAGAAGGAGAAGCGGCTGGCACAGCAGCAGAAGGAGTCGAGCAACCGGCAGAAGATCCTCGCGCGCGAGCTGGAGTGGGTGCGGTCGTCGCAGAAGGCGCGGCAGTCCAAGGGCAAGGCGCGGATGAACCGGTACGAGTCGCTGCTGACGAACGACGGCGCGGAGAAAATCCAGTCGGGGACGATCTTCATCCCCCCGGGGCCGCGCCTGGGCGACGTGGTGATCGAGGCGGAGCACGTCTCCAAGGGGTTCGGGGACCGGACGCTGATCGACGACCTCAGCTTCGTGCTCCCGCGCGGCGCGATCCTCGGGGTGATCGGGCCGAACGGCGCGGGGAAGACGACGCTGATGCGGATGCTCAACGGCACCGAGACGGCGGACAGCGGCGACCTCGCGCTGGGGCAGACGGTGCAGATGGCGTACGTCGACCAGTCACGCGGCGGGCTGGACCCGAACAAGACGGCGTACGAGGAGATCTCGGGCGGCTACGACCGGCTCCAGCTCGGCCAGAAGGAGGTCTCGACGCGGGCCTACTGCACCTGGTTCAACCTCCGCGGGGACATGCAGCAGCAGCTGACGGGGCAGATGTCGGGCGGGGAGCGGAACCGCGTCCACATGGCGAAGCTGGTCAAGTCCGGGGGCAACCTCATCGTGCTCGACGAGCCGACGAACGACCTCGACGTGGACACGCTCCGGTCGCTCGAGGACGCGATCACGGAGTTCGCCGGCAGCGCGATCGTCATCAGCCACGACCGGTGGTTCCTGAACCGCGTCGCGACGCACATCCTCGCGTTCGAGGGGGACGGGCACGTGGAGTTCGTGGAGGGGAACTACGACGACTACGTCGAGGACCGGCGGAGGCGGCTGGGGGAGGACGCGGACAAGCCGGGGAGGAGCAAGTTCCGCCGCCTGGCGCACTAGGTGCCGCGCAGGCCGTCGTCACCAGCGAGATGACGACGAGCAGGCCAGCCCGCGGCGCGAGCGAGCTCGCCGGGGATGAGGAGGCGGGGGACGAGGTCAGCGGGGCTCCCCATGATGAGCTCCTCTCTTGCTTCCATCAGAGCTCCACCGGACGTGGAGCCCCGCTGACTTGGGCTGAAACGGCTACGGCAGGCAGCCGGTGAACGTCGTCCGCGTGTCCACGAGCAGCTCGCCGGCGGCCACCCGGACGTCGCAGAACCCATGGCCCGAGGGGAGGATGTCGCTCATGCTGTCGGCGACGACGTCGTTCAGCTGTGGGAGGGCCACCTCCTCGAACATCGTCGCCACGCCGGCCGCGAGCGATGCCGCGCCCAGCCCCTCGGCGTCGAGCAGCTCGCTGATGCAGTTCGGCTGCTCCTCGTCGCTGCAGGCAGCGGACTCGAACAGCGACGAGAAGCTGGGCTCGATGTCGAAACGACTGGCGTCGATCGAGACCGACAGCGCCGACTCCAACGCGGCGCCCGCAGGCGACAGCGCCATCGCGACGTCCAGGTCGGCGTCCCTCAGGAACAGGTCGTAGCTCCCCTGCGGCAGCACGCCGTTGTTGAGGATCACCTGCTGGGCCTGCTGGAACAGGCCGCAGCTCGCGACCGAGTCCCAGGTGCCGCTCAGGAACGGGACCGACTCGTCTTGCTCGACGCGGACCCGCAGCCCCTCCCCGTGCCAGTCGGCGTCGGCGTCGCCGTACTGCAGCCCGACGATCTCGAAGTCGATCTCCGTGGTGATCACGCAGCTCGAGAAGAACCCGTCGAGCGCGGTCTCCGACTCCACCTGGATGCGGCCCCAGTCGGAGTCGGGGGCGATGTCAGTGGGGAGCCACGTCGTGACCTTCCCCTTCCAGCTCGGGTTCTCCGCCTCCACCAGCGCACTGCCCAGCAGGAGCGTGGCCGCCTCGGTGGACAGGGCGCCCAGGTCCGACTCGCAGTCGCCGGCGACGTCGTGGGGGACTTCCCCGGGCGCCACCTCGATCAGGTTGCCCATGCAGGAGGAGTAGACCTCTTCCAGGGCCGACGGCAGGCGGTCGTCGAAGGCGAACTGGGACTGTTCACTGAACGGCGCGAGGCCGCTGTCGTGGCGGTCGTAGTAGGTGTCGCAGGCGTTGAGGCCGGCGGTCAGGACGAGGGCGGTCAGGATCGTGGTCGTACGGGTCATGATGTCCTCCTCGACCTACTGGCAGACCGGCACGAACACGGACAGGAGGCCCCCGCTCGGGTCGTAGTCGCACACGCCGCTCCAGCAGACGTCGTCGCGCAGGCAGGCCTGACCGTCGTCGAGCTTCGCCTGGCAGGTGCCCCAGACGGTCGAGCAGTACATCGCGTCGCCGCAGTCGTAGTCGCTGTCGCAGTCGTCGCCCTCCGCGGGCGCGGGCTCGACGGTCTCCTCGTCGATCTCGTCGTTCCCCGCGGCGTACGCCTCCTCGGCGGCCGCGTCGCACGCGTCGAGGCAGTCGTAGAACTCCTCGAAGCCGGGGGCGTCGAGGAAGTCGTAGCCGGCCACGTACGCGTCCCAAAGGACCGACGCGAGGCAGGCTTCGACGGAGAAGCCGGCCAGCAGGTCGACGATGCTCGTGTTGGCCAGCCAGCCCGCGTTGACCCACTCGGCGAGGGCGCCCATCCCGATGCAGCCGAAGTAGTCGCCCGCGATGCCGAGGAACGCGATCGCCTGCTGCTTGTCGTACTCGGACTGGTCTTCGAGCGCCTGTTCGAAGCAGGCGTCGCGACAGTCCTCGCGGGCGTCTTCGATGGGGTCGTCCTCGATGCTGTTCCAGTGGCTGTACTCGATGCCGTTGTCCGAGACCGGGTCGTAGTACGACGACGCGCTCGCGACCGAGGCGGTGAGGGTCAGGGCGGCCAGCAGGGCGAGGGTCTGGAAGTGCTTCATGGCGGAGTCTCCAACGGCCGTTCGTTCGGCCTGTCCCCAGCGTGAGCAGCGCCCCGCTCGAGGCCCCCTGACGCGTCCTGAATCGAGGCGCGACGCCGGCCACCAGGGAGTCAGGGCGCTTCAGCGGGCTTCACGTTCGCCGCCGGGCACGGTCGAGGGAGCAACCCCCTGGAGACCCGCCATGCGCACCTTCCTCGCTTCCCTCCTCCTCCTCGCGGCCGCCCCCGCGACGGCCTCCGCCGAGACGTGGCCGTGCCTCGACGGCGGGGACGACGCCCTGGACGTCACCATCGTCCAGGCGGCCTCCCGCCGGTACGGCCGCAACGGCGACCTGCCGGAGTTCGGCGAGGTGCGAGACGCCCAGGCCTACGACATCCACCTCGCCGCGGCGGTCGAGCCGCCCCGGGACCAGGTCCGCAACCTCGTGCTCTTCGCGGCCGGTCAGCAGGGGTGGGAGGCGCTGTCGCCGACCGGGTTGTCGAATCTCATGACCGGCCAGACGACGGGCTACAAGGCGCTCTGGTACGGCCGGGACCACGAGCGGAACGCCGGCATGCACGAGTGCAGCGTCTACGCCCGGCTCGTGCGCGCGTCGCAGGGCGGCCGCCTGGAGGGCTTCGACGTCCGCGACGACGGCGACACCTTCGTCGGGCTGGCGTTCGACACGGCGTTCTACTTCGACGAGACCGACGAGCAGCGGGAGACCGCGATCGACGCTTGGTACACGTGGCTCACCGGCCACGCCGAGGCGGCGAACATCGACACGATCTACCTGGCCGGTGTCTCCCGCGGAGGCGCGCTCCTGCACCACCTCGGGCAGCGGTTCGCGGAGGACGGCGCGTACGACGAGGCCAAGATCGTAGTCGGCGGCGTCGATGTCGTCTTCCAGCACGACGAAGGCGAGTTCTGCTCGGACGAGACGGAGATCGACAACCCCACCCTCGCGCACCACGAGTACCGGGCGTGGGCGTCGGCGGCCGGAGAGTGCTTCGACTTCAGCCGCGAGGGGCTCCGCGTCATGCAGCTCGTCGGCGGCCAGCAGGTCCTGCTGCTCAACGACCGCCACGCGTACGCGGTCCCCCTCGACGACCGCCGGGAGCTCCTCGGCTTCCACCAGCGCTGGGAGCCCTGGAAGCACAAGTTCTGGCAGAGCAGCCTCGACCTCGACGGCTTCGTCGAGGACATGGTCGATCCCCAGCTGAACTTCTTCGAGGCCGCCCTGTCCGAGGACGCGGACGACCGCTGGCGCATCGCGTTCGGCGCCGCCGACGGCCTCGACAACTTCACGATCGTGGCGCGCGAACAGGGCCCGGAGCGGCCCGCCGACCTGATCCTCGCCGACGCCGACGGAGACGGAGACACCGACCTGCTCCGCCTCGACGGCGCCGGCGGCATCGAGAAGTCGCGCTCGTACGCGGGCGACAGCTGGGGCGACTGGGACGCCTGGGCCGGCGCGCCCGCGGGCGCAGACGAGGCCTCCGACTTCGGCGTGGGGGACTTCGACGGCGACGGCACCGACGACCTCGTCGTGCGCATCGACGGCGCATGGTCCGTCCTGCACGGGCCCACGCGGGGCCTGTTCGCGCGGTGGCCCGCGACGACGACCGAAGACCTGACGTGGACGGCGGCGGACGGCCCCGAAGGCGGCCTGGATGAGGTCGCCATCGGAGACTTCGACGGCGACGGGCGCGACGACCTGCTCCACCTGGCGGGGTCCTCGTGGCTGCTCCACAGCGCCTCAGGCGATCGCGACGACCCGTTCGCGAGCAGCGGGGTCGAGGTCGGACAGACCACCGAGTCGGTGGCCTGGGGCGGCGAGCCGGGGTACGCGGGCTTCGTCGGCTGGGGTCGGGCCGACGTCCTCGTGGGCGACTTCGACGGCGACGGCTTCAGCGACGTCGTGCGGCCCGAGGCGGAAGCCGAGACGGAGGGCGTGGCCGACGAGGCCCCGATCGAGGGTACGGTGACCCTCACGATCTGCGCGCTCGCGCTCGAAGACGGCGATCCCGCCGCGGCGTGCGGCGCGGTCGAAGCCGAGGACGCGTTCCGATCGCGCTACTCGGACTTCGACCTGGTCGATCGGCTCGCCGTCGGCGACACCGACGGCGACGGCGCCGACGACCTGCTGCTGCTCGACGACCAGCGGGTCTTCCGGCTGACGGCCGCCGCGGACTGGAGCCGCGAGGAGTGGCTCCCCCCCGGTCCCCACAGCTGGCGCGAGTTCATGGCGAACTACGGCATCGGCGACTTCGACCGCGACGGGACCGCCGACCTGTTCTTCGCGCGCTGAGTACAGGCTCGATTCAGCCCGATTCAGAGGGGGGCTCCGGCCCCCCTCACCACCATCTCAGAGAACCCCTGACCCCGGAGCTCGCCATGATCGCCCGCATCCTCTCCCTCGCCCTCTTCCTCCCCGCGCTCGCGTTCGCCGCGACGGACACCTCCGAACCGGGTCCGCAGGAGCTGCAAGAGCCGCCGCCACCCTCGACGCCGGCCCTCTCCTCGGTCGATCCCTACGATCCCTGCGACGGCGTGACCTGCAACGGCAACGGCGACTGCCTGAGCTTCGGGCTGACGTCGGGCTACACGTGCTTCTGCGACGACGGCTACGACGGCACGGACTGCGGTTCCTGCGCGGCCGGCTACGTCGATGACGGCGGCGCGTGCGAGATCGGCTTCGCGCTGCCGCTGGAGGAGCCCGACCTGTACGACGACCTCGTCATCGGCGTCGACCACGACTGGCCCGCGTCGCGCGAACGCGAGAAGTCCGCGAACAACGACGGGAGCTGGTTCAGCCAGCGCTGCGAGACGTACGACGGCCGCCTCGCGCCCCACTGCTACGACGGGCACGACGGCAACGACTTCATGCTGCTGGGCGGGTTCGCGACGATGGACCAGGACATCGCCTGGGTCCGCGCCGCGGCCCCCGGGACGGTCACGACGGCCACCGATGGCTACTACGACCGCTGCCACTTCAACCTGCTGAAGCCGGGCAACGATTTCGTGGACTGCGACGGCTACACGCAGAAGAACAACGAGGTCCGGATCGAGCACGCCGACGGCACCGTCACCGTCTACGCGCACCTGGCCACGAGCAGCGTGGTCGTGGGGGTGCATGACGAGGTCGAGTGCGGCGACATCCTCGGCCTCGTCGGGAGCTCGGGCACGTCGCTCGCGCCGCACCTGCACTTCGAGGTGCTCGACGCCGACGGGCTGGTCATCGACCCGTACGCCGACGGTCGCTGGTTCGACGAGTCCGGCAGCGACAACGGCCTGCCCGGCACCGGCTGCGAGTAGTCCGTTGCACTACACTCCGCCGGTGTCCCTGGTCGGCCGCGACGAACTGCTGAGCTCGCTCCGCGCGGCCCTCGGCGAGCACCGCGTCGTGACCCTCGTGGGGCCCCCCGGGGCCGGCAAGTCGGCGCTCGCGCGAGCCCACGCCGAGCCTCGGGGGGCGCCGGTCCGCGGCGTCGGGCGGGGGTCCGCGGCCCTCCCCGCCGAGTCCGATCTGGTGGTGCTCGATGGCGCGGACGCAGGCCTCGCGGGGGCGCGGGACGTCGTGCGGGGCTGGCTCTCGGCATCGACCGAGCGCCGGGTCCTCGTCACCTCCCGGCAGCGCCTCGGCGCCCCCGGCGAGCACGCCCTCGAGGTCCCGCCTCTGGATCCGGACGCCGCCGCCGCGCTCTTCCTCGAGCGGGCGCGGGCCCTCCGCCCGGACTACGCCACCCAGGACGACTCCGAGGAGCTCGTGGCCCGCATCGCGACCCTCTGCGACCACCTGCCCCTGGCGCTCGAGCTGGCCGCCGCGAGGGCCGCCCTCCTGGACCCCGTCGATCTGCTCCGCCGGCTGCACGATCCGTTGGACGTGCTGCGGTCTGCGGACGACCCGGGGCGCTCTCTCCGGAACCGGCTGGAGGCCTCGATCATCGACCTGGACGACGGCCGCCGGGCGGCCCTGGCCTGGCTCTCCGCCTTCGACGGACCGTTTGACATCGACGCTGCCGAAGCGGTCGCGGGGGCCCGCCGCGCGCAGGGCGGCCACGTGCTCGACCGGATCCAGGCGCTCGCGGACCGGTCGCTGCTCTGCAAGGTCGCGTCGTCCCCGGGCGGGGGCGCGCGCTTCGAGCTGCTCCGGGTCGTGCGGGCCTACGCGCGGGAACTCCTCGAGGCCGACGGAGAGGCCGACGCCGCCGCCCGCGCCCATGCCTCCTGGCTCGCGGGGCGGGTCTGGCGGCACACCGCGGCGTTGGGCGGACCCCGAGGCCCCGAAGCCCTCCGCCTCCTCGGGCTGCACGGCGCATCGATCCTCTCGGTGCTCGACGCGGGCACGGCCCTCGCCGCCGACGACGCGGCGCGGCTGGGGCTCGCGCTGGACGCCCTGCACCGCCACGGTCGACCCGCCCGGCGCGCGGACAGCCGCCACGACCTCGCCGGATCCGCGTCCCCCCTCCGCGACGCCATCGACGTCGCGCTGGGGGCCTCGTCCGACGCGTGCCCGTCGCTGCGCGCCGCCCTCGTCGCCGCCCGCGAACGCCTCCGCCGCCTCGCCGGGGCGCCGCACGAAGCCCTCCGCAACCTCGACGCCGCCCCCGCCGACGTGCCCGCCGTGGGGCTCGAGCGGGCCGCCTGCCTCGCCGCCGCGGGACGCACCCGCGACGCCATCGCCGCGGCCCGGGCCGTGCACACCGACCTCGTCGCTCGCCGCGCCGACCCCGTCGCCGAGCTCGACGCCGCCGCCCTCACCGCGTCGCTGCTCACCGCCCGCGGCCACATCGACAACGCCTCCACCCTCCTGGACGACGCGCTCGCCGCCACGTCGTCCCGCGTCGGCCCCCTCGCCCACGTCCCCTGCCTGCTGGAAGCCGCCCGCGTCGAGCTGCTCCGCGCCCGGCCCGCCCGCGCGGGGTCCTACCTCGACGACGCCACCCGCATCCTCCGCCCCTGGGACGCGCCCCGCCGCCTCGGCGAGATCCTGCTCCTGCAGGCCGAAGCGACCGGCGACACCGGCTGCCTCGACCAGGCGCTCGCCCTCTACCGCCGGGCCGGCGACCGGCGCGGCGAGGCGGACGCCCACGAAGCCGCCGCCGAGGCCCACCTCGAAGCGGGCCGGCTCGACGCCGCCATCGACGACGCCAGCCGTGCCCTCCGGCTCCGCCGCGCCCTCCGCGACGTGCGCGGACAGGTCGACGCCCTCGAGCTGCTCGGCCTCCTCGAGTGGGCCCAGGGCGACCACGGCGCCGCGGCCACGCGGTTCGGTGCGGCCTCCGAGATCGTCGGCGAGCTGCAGGACGGCTCGGCCGCCGCGCTCGTCGCGTCCCTGCGCGCCGCCATCGCCGCCGTCGTGGGCAACGTCGACGGCGCCGCGGACGCGCGCGACCGGGTCGAGGATCTCCTCGGGGCCACCTCCCACCGGGCCCCGCCGCCGTCGATCTTCGCCCACTGCGCGCACCTCGACCTGCTCCGCGCCGAGCTCGATCCCGGCGCCGCGCAGGACTACGTCGCCGCTGCCGCCGAGCGCATCGTCGAAGCCGTCCAGACCGCCGGCGCGCTGCGCCGCCAAGACCACGGCCTGACCACCTCCCGCCGGCGCGGGGCCCGCCTCCGGATGGCCCTGCGCCGGGTCACCGAGCGGCTTCCTGACGGGGTCCGCCTCGCGGCCTGGGCCGACGCGCTCGATCCCCGCGGCCGGGCGCTCCTCCTGGACGGCGACGGCGCCCACTTCCGCGCGCCCGGCGGCGACTGGAAGGACATCGCGCGGTTCGGCACGCAGCGTCGGCTGCTCGTGCTGATCGCCCGCTCCCATGGCGGCCCCGACGTGACCTCCGAAGACATCCAAGCCGCACTCTGGCCCGACGAGCGGATCCTCCCCGAGGCGGCCGCCAACCGGATCCACAAGGTCGTCAGCCAGCTCCGCAAGGCCGGGCTCGGCGACTGCTTGGAGCGCACAGCCGAGGGCTACCGCCTCGCCGTGGCGCCCGTCGCGCTCCCCGATCTCCCCCTCCGCGCGCCCTAGAGGTCAGCGGACCTTCAGCTCGACCGGCGCCGCGCGGGAGCCCTTGCCGCCGATCCGTCGGCCTTCGCCGTCGAACACATCGACGTACCACTGGACGCCGCCGAGCCAGGCGTCCGTGATCGTGATCGGCCGCCCCGCCCGCGAACCCTCGGGGTTCAGCTCGATGACGTGCCAGTTCGCCGCGCCGACCTTCATCCACAGCTCCACGCGCTCGGCTCCGGGCCCGTCGAGCTCGACCGCGAAGGGCCACGCCGGGTCGTCGACGATGACCGCGCCCGGCGCCACGACCGCGATCTTCACCGCCGGCAGGGGCGTGGGGGTCGGATCCCGGGGCGGCGGGTCCCACTTCGGCGTCGGCGGCTCCGAAGCCCCGACCGCCACCGGCGTCGCCGCCTCGACCGGCGCGGCGACGTCCGACCGGCGCTCGGGTTCGGGCTCGGGCTCGGGCTCGACGTTCTCGTTCTCGTTCTCGTTCTCGTTCTCGTTCTCGTGCTCGTGCTCGTTCTCGTGCTCGTTCTCGTTCTCGTTCTCGTTCTCGTTCTCGTCGTCGACGGAAGCATCGTCGGGGGGATCCCCAGCCCCTTCCTCCCGTCCGCCGTCCCCCACCATCAGCAGCAACACCACCGCGGTCACGACTGCCGCGATGGCCGCCGCCCTGCCGGCGCGACGGACCCGGGTCGGGGCGTCGGGCAGCTTCAGCGCGGGGACCGCCGCCGTCGACAGCAGCGCCGCCGTGGTGGGGACGATCTCCTCGAGGTGCGCCTGCGCCTCCTCCACCGTCGCGAACCGGTCCCCCGGCTTCTTCGCGATCATGCGGTCGATCCACGTCTGCGCGTCCACCGGGAAGCCCCGCGGCAGCCGCACCGAGCGCGCCTCGCCGGTCGCCCCGAAGAGCAGCGTCCGCCCCACCGAGTACAAGTCCGACGCGTACGCGGCCTTCTCCAGGTCCCGCACCTCGGGCGCCATGTAGGCCAGCGTCCCCATCAGGTCGCCCGTCTGCGTCAGCCCGAGATCCGTCTCCAGGTGGGCGATGCCGAAGTCGCCCAGCTTCGCGTGGCCGTCGAGGTCGAGGAAGACGTTCCGGGGCTTGACGTCGCGGTGGACGATGTCGTTGCGGTGGACGGCCTCCAGCGCGGCGAGGAGCTCACCCGCGAGCTGCGTCCACTGCGCCGGCCCCAGCGGCCCACTCCCCTTCACCCGGGCGTGCAGGCTCCCCCCGGGGACGTACTCCATCACCAGGAACACGGTCCCGTCCTGCACCCCCGCGTCGTACACCTGCACCACCCGGGGGTGGTTGATCCGCGCCGCCGCCCGCCCCTCCTGCCGGAACCGCGCGAGCAGCTTGTCGTCCAGCATCGCCCCCGCGTTCAACGTCTTGATCGCGACCTTCCGCCCGAGTTCAGGATCCTGCGCGCGGTACACCTTGCCCATGCCCCCGCCGGCGATGAACGACTCGACCCGGTAGCGGCCGAACCCCGCCGGCAGGTCCACCGTGTCCGCGTTCGTGCCCCCGCGCGGGCGCGTGGTCCCGGGATCGCTCACCAGCGGCCCGCCACCCCGAAGGAGAGCCCGCCGCCGACCACGTCCGGGGCGACCCAGGCCGTCGCCGGGGCGCCCTCCCGGGACGCCACCATCGCGGCGACGAGGCCGACCCCGACCGCGACCCCGCCGCCGATCGCGACGCCGGCGCCGACGTCGTGCTGGGTGCTCAGCCGCCGGTAGGGGTCACCGCAGCGGCAGTCGAGGGCGAAGACACGGGTGTACGCGTCGGCCACGACGACCACGCCGACCCCCAGCGCCGCGGCGCCGCCGACGGCCACGCCCAGCCCCCCCGCCGTCCCCTTGGGGGGCGCGGGGCGGGGCGTCGGGGAGGTCTCGGGGGCCGGCTCCTCGGCGGGGGCCGGCGCCTCCGCCGGGGCCGGCTCCTCGCCGGGGGCCGGCTCGGGCGGCGGCGCGCGCGCCGCGTCGATGCGACCCCGGAGCTCCTCCGCCTCCGTCTCCTGCCGCGCGCTCAAGGGGAACGTCTCGAACCGGTCCAGCGCCTCGGCGGCCGCGTCCCACTCCTCCAGCGCGGCGTGGCAGGACGCCTTGTAGAACCACGCCCGCCGCGCCTCGGGGTTCAACCGGATCGCCGACTCCAGCAGCCCGATCGCCTCCGCGTACCGCTCCACGTCGATGAGGTCGGCCGCCTGGAGGACGTACTCCCGCGCCCGCTCGGCGTCGGCATCCTGGGCTCGCGCCGGCGCGGCGACCGCCACCACCGTCAGGGCCGCGAGGATCACCGCGATCACTGGCACGTGTGGCCCTCCGCCTTGTTCCCGATGCACTCCAGGGCCGCCGGGCAGAGGTTCTCGGGGTAGCTCGCGTCGCAGGAGCCCGGCACCGTCAGGGGGTCGAGGAACCGGGAGGGGATGCAGACGGGGACGCCCGTGCCGGAGTCGACGCACCGGGACGGGTACGCGTCGAGGCCAAGGCAGCCGACGGTGCCGATCGTGCACGTGGGCACGGAGACGCACACCCGGACGTCGTCCTGGGTCGCGAACGGGACCTCGGGCAAACCCGACGCCGTCCGGCAGATCTCTCCGGATCCGCAGCCGCCGTCGCACGTCGACCGGCAGTCGCCGCCGATCCGGTCGCAGGCCGTGTCCTCCTCGGTGCAGTCGCCGTCGTCGAGGCACCGGACGGACTCCGCTGCCGGATCGACCACCGACGTCTCCGCGGCGAGGAGCGCACCGGGGGTGTGGGCGACGCCGTTGGCGACGACGAGCACCACCGAGGACGCGTGCGCCGCTCCCCCGGCCAGCGGGGCGTCGGTCACCACGAGGTCGGCCAGGGGCCCGTCGTCCGCGGTCGCCCCGTCGGCGTCGAAGGCCGCCGCGATCGAACCGAGGCGGGGCGCAACGTCCCCGGGGATGAGCGACGCGGGCAGGCTCGTCGCCCGACGGAGCGCCTCCTCGGGCTCCAGCGTCCCCGACAGCAGCTCCAACTCCTGGTGCAGCCCCCATCCGTGGGGCACGAACCCGCGCCCCGCGCCGCTCCCCGCGACGACCGGGACCACGCCGCCCGCGTCGAGCGCGGCGAGCCACTCCTCGGTCGCCGTGAACACCGGCGTCGCGCTGAGGCGGTCGACTCCCCCGAGGCCGTGCGGTGCCGGGGCCTCGGACGTGTAGGCGGCCAACGAGGTCGCCGCCCGCGGGTTCAGGAAGTCCGCCGCGCCGGACCGGTCGGGGCCGCCGCCGCCCTGCGCGATCACGGCCAGCGACGTCGCCAGCGTGAGCGAGCTGACGGCGACGTCGGGCGTCGAGGCGGCGCCGTCGTACGCGCCGCGCTCCGGAAGCGTCATCCACAGCGGCTCGCCGCCCCGCGCCGCCACCTCCGCCGCGGCGGTCGTCCAGTCTGAGCCCCGGGTCGCGGTCACGTACACGACCGGGTGGCCGGCCAGCGACGCCGGCCACACCGCGTCGATGATCGCGTCGCCCTCGAGGCCGACGGAGAAGGCGACGAACTCCTCCTCAGGGAGGGGGGTGGCGTCGTCGCCGGGCGGGTCGCAGCGGTCGTCACGGAACGCGTACTCGCAGGGGACGTCGCCGGCCTTGATCCGGGCCGGACCGGCGGCGCCGAGGATGCGCGGCCCGATGACCTCGCCGGCCTCGATCCGGTCGGCCACGCCGCGGATCCAGGCGGGCCCCGCCGCATCGATCACACCGGTGACCCCCGCGGCCAGCTGCGCCCGCAGGTGGAACGAGGTCTCGTCGCCCACGTCGGCGGGCGTGCCCGGGTCGGCGAGGTGCACGCGGGAGTCGATCAGTCCCGGCGCGACGTAGAGGTCCCCGTCGCCGAGCCCGTGATCACCCCGGAGGTCGGCGACGTCCTCGTCCTCCACCCACTGCAGCACGGCGTCGTCCTGCGTGATGGTCCAGACGGCGTCCGCGACGAGGACGACGTGCCACGTGCCGCCCCGATCAGTGTCCCCGTCCCACACGTGGACGGACGTCAGGACCGAGGCGCCGTCCGGCGCGGGGCCGGGGGCGGAGTCGTCGTCGTCGGAGCCCGAGTCGTCGTCGTCCGAGCCCGAGTCGTCGTCGTCCGGGCCCGTGTCGTCGTCGTCCGGGCCCGTGTCGTCGTCGTCATCGACCCGACACTCCCCGCAGTCCTGCTCTCCCGGCCAGCACCCCGCCAACAGCAGCAGGCACCCGATCGCGGCGATGCTCCGCATTCGGGTGAGTGTACCGGTCCGCCGATCCGGCTACAGCTTCCGCGGCGAGCTCAGCGGCAGCCGCTCTCCGGCAGCGACGGGTCGTCGACGAGGTCGAGGCCCTGCTCCAGCGCGAGGTACCGCTCCTCGTCCACGTCCCACACCCACCAGCCGACCTCCAGGCCGTCGTCGAGGAGGTGCTCGGCGGTAGTCAGCTCCATCGCGGTCGGGTCCAGGTAGCGGACCTCGGCCCGGCTCGCGGCCACCAGCTCGTCGCACGAGCCCGGGGTGAAGCGACCGTCGCCGTCCGCGTCGGTGAACGCCACCGCCCGGTACACCGCCGTCGGGAGATCGACGTGGCCGTCGCCGATGTCCGTCGGCGCGAGGTGCTCCGCGGGGGGCGCGCCGTCGATCTCGAGGGACGCCCCCGCGGCCTGCGCGAAGGCCTCCGGGTCGGCCGCGTCGCCGCTGCCGTCGAGGTACGACGCCAGGACCAGGGCGAGGCGGTCGCCCCCGGGGGAGGTGGCCGGCGCCGCGCCGCGGGTCACCGGCACCAGGGAGCTCGCCAGCTGCGGACCCTCGTCGGCCGTCGTGCCCTCGGGGACGGGCGTCATCTCCACGTCGCCGCCGTCGAGGATGTCCGCGCGCAGGACCGTGTACCAGCCCGCGTCGAGGTCGGCGTCGTGCTCGTCGATGACGCGGACGTACATCAGCATGACGGGCGCGCCGCCGAGGAGGTCCTCGCCGGCCGTGAACGCGCCGTCCTCGTCGGCGTCGAGGTAGGAGAAGAAGAAGTAGGTCGCGACCTGGGCGCCGGGCGCGGTGTGGCCGAAGTCGTCGTCGGACGGCTCGCCGTCGACGACCACGGCGAAGTCGGTCCAGCCGTCTGCGAGGGCGCCTTGCACCACCAGCGTGCCGTAGGCCTCGTGCCCCGGCCCGCGCGCCTCGTCGTTCACGCCCACGAACAAGCCGACGCGGACGTCCCCGGTGGGAGCGTCGCGGCCGTCCGCCTCGAACCCGACCCGGCCCGCGAAGGTGACGCTGTCGCTCGCCGCGTCGTCGTCGTCCGGCGCCCCGGCGGCGTCGTCGTCGTCGCCCGCAGGGGGCGACCCGTCGGGCGCGGGGCACGCGCCGAGGAGCAGGGCAGCGATCAGGGGCCACGTCCGCATGCCGCCAGTCTTTCCGGGGCGGGCGGCGGGTGCAAGGACTACGCGATCGGGGCGACGTCCGGCGGGACCCAGCCGGCGCGGGCCTCGGCCGACATCAGCGTCTCCTTCCGCCAGTGACGCAGCGGCAGGAGCTTGTCCCCCAGCCACGTCGTCGCGCCGAGGACCGCGTCCTCGAGGGGTTCGTCGTCGCGACCGGCGAGGTGGGCGGCGGTCATCTGGAGCCAGCCCCGCGTGATGGTCTCGTGGTAGCCGCGCTCGGGCGTCGTCTCGATCCCGTGGGTGTCGAGGAACCGGTGCAGCGCCGCCCGCATCCGGTCCATGGCGACGTCCACGTCCCGCCCCGCGTCGCGGAGGAAGGAGACTGCGACGACGACGTGCTCGACGTGGTGCCACTCCTCGATCGGAAGGGTCGCCGCCTCGAACCGCTCGACCAGCCGCACGATCGCCGCCTCGTCGCGTGGCGCCGGGCGCGAGACGCACCACTGCTGGGACTCCGGGACGAACCCGAGCCGCTCGTACAGCGGCCGCGCGGTCCCCTCGACGTGGACGTTGATCCAGAGCGGCAGCCCCGGACGGCGGCCGCGGTGACCTTCGATCGCGCGGGTCAGCAGGGCCGTCGCGAGGCCGCGCTTGCGCTGCGCCTCCCGGGTCTGGACGTCCTGAAAGCGGGACTCCCGAGGTCCGTCGACGACGGCCACCATCGACGCCACCTCCCCGGTCGCCCGCTCGACCGCGATCCACTTCGCCAGCGCCCCTGCCTCGGCCTGGCGGATGCGTCCGGCGACCACCGCGTCGAGGTAGGCCTGCTCGCGGGGCTGCTCCTGCCACCCGTTGATCTCGACCGCCGCCGCGTGGATGGCGGGCCAGTCGGCGAGCTCGGCGAGGCGCAGGTCGTACCCGGCGACGTCCTCGATCGGCCCGCCGTCCTCCATCCGACCGGTCAGGGTCACCTCGAGGCGGAGCCCCGGCGGGAGGTCCGGCGGGGGCGTCGCGACGGCCGCCGTCTCGAGCTCCACGTACGCCGTCTGGACCCCCTTGCCGGCGTGGTGCTCACGCCACGTCCGGAACGGCATCTCCCAGTCCGCCGGCGCCCTCACGAGCGCGATCCGGTGCCCCCAGTTCGACGCCCGGCAGGCCGCCGCCTCGGCGACGAGGACGTCCCCGAGGTCGGTCCAGGAGGTCTCGAAGGGCTGCGCGAAGCGGTCGGTGCGGCGGGCGGGGAGGTCGTCCATCCGCCTCCAGAATGCCGAACCGCCCCACTCTATTCACTCACAGGAGGCGGACGGCCCGGCGCGCCGCCGGCGGAGGGCAAGCCCGGGCAGGACGAGCAGCGCGGAGAAGCTCCAGGAGAACCCGCAGCCCCCGGCCTTGCAGCCGGGATCCCACGACGTGATGCCGGCGGAGTCGTCATCGTCAACGGTAGCGGTGGTGTCGTCGTCGTCGCCGGAGTCGTCGTCATCGCCGCCGGAGTCGTCGTCGTCGCCGGAGTCGTCGTCGTCCCCGGCGGTGTCGTCGTCGTCGGAGACGGTGGCGTCGTCGTCGTCCAGGGGCCCCTCGTCCGTGGGGCAGGCGACGAGGGCGAGCGCGAGCGCGCAGAGCAGCAACCGGTGCATGGCGACCTCCCGCCGCCAGCCTACTCGGGTCCGGCCGGGGCTACGCTGTCGGCGCGCGCCCGCCGCCGCGCTGGAGGAGAGCCGAATGTCCCCGACCCGAGTCCTCACCGTCCTCGCCGTCGTCCTCGCGCTCGGGACGCTCGTCCCCGGCACGGCGCACGCCCTCTCCTGCGACGACGGGCCCTACGAGTGGGAGAGCTCGTCGCTGCTCCCGGCGGATGGCGAGACCGACGTGCCCCCCGACACCTGGATCTGGATCCGGCTCGACGGCTACGGCCACCCCGACGACAGCCGCGGGACCGCCACCGTGGCGCTGTTCGACGCCGCCGACGCCGAGATCGAGGTCGCCGAGCAGGGGGCGATCCGGGTCCCCACCGGCCGCTTCGTCGCCTTCGCCCCGAGCGCACCCCTCGGCCCCGACGCCGAGTACCGCGTCGAGCTGGACGTGGACGACGAGTGGGACGAGTGGGGCGACGACGACGACGACTCCGCGGGCGGGGCGGACACCGTCTCGTACACGTTCACCACCGGGGCGCAGGACAGCGGCGGGGCCGGCCCCGACGTGCCCGCAGTCGAGCGTTTGCGCCTCGAGGCGGGGCCCAACGAGCTGAGCGGGGGGTTCGGCTGCCCCTGGTACAGCGCGGGGCCCGACACCGCCGCGTTCGAGCTCACCTCCGACGGCCGGGTGAACGTCATCGCCCGGGTCGACGACGCCGACGACGCCGGCCCGGCGGATCCCCTCGGCCTCCTCGCCGCCGCGGGGGAGGACGGCGAGCTGACGGTCCGCGACCACCTGCGGCCGACCACCACCGTCTACTTCCGGGTCGGCGCCTACGACCTCGCGGGGAACTTCTCCGGCTGGTCGGAGCCGATCGCGGCGAAGATGCCGGCCGCCGGCTGTTCGTCGGAGGCGGACCTCGCCGAGGCGAGCCTCGCGTTGGCGTTGCTGCTGGCGGGCGCGGGGCTCCTGCGGCGCCGGCTGCGTCTCCTCGCGAGCTCGGAGTGGGCCCCCCTGCTGGTGGCGGGGCTGGTCGCGGCGGCGGGCTTCGCGCCGGCGACCGGCTACGCGGACGCTCCGCCCGTCATCGACGGCTCGGCGGAGGTCTCGGTCCCGGCGCCGGCGCCGGCGGGGTGGCAGTCGAGCCTCGACGCGCACCTGAAGCGCGACCAGATGGTGTGGGGCGCTCTGGGCGTGGCGTCGGGCGGGGTCCAGATCGGGTTCGGGGCCGCGCTCCCCTCCCGGGCCCCGGGCGCGCTGTCGGGGACCATCGCCAACGCCGCCGCGTGGATGCCGTCCGTCGTCGGGCTGGTGACCGTCAGCGCCCTGCGGGGGCAGGTCCGCAACGCGTCTTCGCCGGCGGACTTCCGGAGCTCGCTGAAGGTCGGGTTCGCCGTCACCGCGATCTCGTGCGGGATCGCGTGGGGCGTGGGGACGCCGGCGGCGATCCTCAGCGGCTTCTTCCTCGACGGCTCGTTCGGCGTGGGCGTGGCGATCCTGGGCGTCCCCCTGGCCCTGCTCGCGGCGAACCTCACTTTCGGCGTGAACCTCGCCCGGCTGAACCGGGTCGCGCCGGAGAAGAAGCGCGCCCGGGCGACCGGCCGTCCCGCCCCCCAGCTCCTCGCCGTGGGGCCGACGGGGCTCCTGCTCGCCTTCTGACCCCGCCCCTCAGTCGCGGCGGACCCGGGACGACGCGGGGCAGTGCCGGACCGGGTCCGGCGCCGCGGTCACGGGCGTGGGCAGCGCCGGCCCCACCGACCGTTCGCACACCTCGTCCTGGAACGAGCGCTCGCAGCCGGCCGCGGCGGCCCTCATCACCCCCTCCCAGTACCAGGCCCGCTCCCGGTCCCACTCGAACTCCGGCGTGTCGGTGAGCCGGCACCGGAGCCGGTCGTACTCGTCGACGGCGTCGCGCCGGACCGCGCCGAAGCCCCGCAGCGCCGCCCGCTGGATCCGCCAGTGGTCGCCTGCGACCTCGTCCGTCAGCTCCTCCAGGTCCGGGAACATCCACGCCTCGGGGTAGCGGACGCAGTCCTCGTGGCGGTGCAGCGGCTCGACCGCGGGGCACAGCAGCCACTCGTCGGGGCGGAACGTCGACGGCATCTCCCAGCCCCCCTCCATCGCCGGGCGCATCAGGAGCGCGGAGCCGAACAGCCACGCTCCGACCCCCGCCCCGCCGAGCGCGAGCGCGATCCACCGGGCCGCGCGGCGAGGGGGCGCCGGTACCAGCGTCGGGAGCACGCCGATCGCGACGATGGTCCCGTACCAGACGAAGCTCAGCCGGCGGGGGGCCCAGCGATGCAGCGTGTCGGGCGCGCCGAGCACGATCTCCGACGGGGGGAAGGCGCCCACGAGCAGCAGCGTCAGCGGCGCCAGGAGGCAGTAGCCGGCGATCACGGCGGACGTCAGGCGCTGCTCGCGCGTCCACCGGCGGCGGACCGCGGCGGCGACCAGGAGGGCGACGATCGCGCCCCACGCGACCCACCGGAGCCCGTCCGCGATCGCCTCGTTCCGGGGGAGGATCGCCGCCCACGGCGTGACGTCGAACGTGAACGGGACCTCGGCGTGCACCGAGAGCAGCCGCGTGGGCGGGTCGAGGAGGTTGGGGAGCCACTCCCGCAGCCGCTCCGACTCGGGGGTCAGCGGGCTCGCGGCGACCGCGTCGAGGCGCTTCGAGGTCGCGTACCAGAGCCACCCCACGGCCCCTCCCGCGAGCGCCGCGGCGGCCCGGTCGCGCCACCGGCGGGCCCCCGCCACCGCCCCCGCCGCGACGAGGACGCCCAGCGGCGCGATGATCACCGTCAGCCACCCCGCGACCATCCCCGCCGCCGCCGCCACGGCCGCGAGCGGAGCCGTCACGAAGCTGTCGAGGCGCCGGCAGAGGAGCACGAGCCAGCCGCCGAAGAGGACGAGCGCGGACCCTTCGGCGTAGTTGATCTGTGCCTCCAGGGTGAGGACCACGAACCCCGCCGGGGCGAGCGCCGCGGCGAGGGCGGCGAGGGCCCCCGCGGCGCGGCCCCCGAGCTCCCACGCGATGCCCACGGCGCCGATGAACCCGAGGACGGCGAAGGCGATGGCGACGGCGCGGAGGAGGAGGTACTCCTCGCCGGGGGCGGGCTCGACGAAGCCGACGAACCGGGCCACCAGCCAGGGGCCGGCGCCCGTGCCGAGGACCTGCTCGCGGGCCCAGTAGTCGGCGGGGAGGAGCTCGGTCAGGCCCGTCCGGCTCTGCTTCTGCCAGTGGAGGCGAAGCATGAGGAACTCCTCGGAGCAGACCATCGCCGAGGCGTGGGCGTAGGCCGCGTGGACGCGCACGGCGACGTACGAAGCGAGCGACGCCAAGACGACGAGGAGCGCCGCCCACGGCAGGCGTCGAGTCCCGCGTTCCTCCTCCGGGGCCGGCTCCGCCGGCGGCGACGTCATCGACGGTCGCCTAGGGGATGTCGAACTCCAGGGTGTAGCTCGGGCCGCAGACCCCGGTGGGGTCGGGGATCCAGCTGGCGGTCGGCTCGACGACGATCGTGTAGTCCACGTCGAACAGCTGGAACAGGTTCAGCTGGAACGTCTCCGTCTCGTTGCTGCCGATGCCGGTCGCGATGAGGTCGCCCTCGATGTACATGCTGACCTGGATGGGGACCGTGGAGTTCCACGAGATCTGGCCCGCGCCGCAGCCCGCGGGGACGCCGCCCGTCGTCAGGATGATGCCCCACGCGGCGGTGTTGCTCGTCAGCCCCGTGTCGAACTCGAAGATGTCGTACAGGTCGGACGTCGCGCTGAAGTTGCCCGACGCCGCGCCGCTGCCCGGCTCGAGGTGGAACGTCCCCAGGAAGCCCGCGTCGAACTGGCAGCTGCCGGGGCCGGCGAGGAGCTGCGGCGAGGCGATGCTGAGGTCGTAGCCGGAGCTGCTCGGGCTCGTCTCCCACATCTCGAACGCGCCCGCCATGTCGTCGTTGACGAGGCCGTCGCAGTCGCTGTCGATGTTGTCGGTGCAGTCGTCCCACGCGTCGGGGTGGATGACGTTGTTGGCGTCGTTGCAGTCGCCCTCGCACGTGGACCAGCCGTCGCCGTCGAGGTCGAAGCCGTTGTCCTCGATGCCGTCGCAGTCGTTGTCGAAGCCGTCGCAGATCTCGGTCACGCCCGGGTTGACCGCGTCGTTGTTGTCGTCGCAGTCGAGGCAGAGGTGCCACCCGTCGCCGTCAGCGTCGACCTCGTCGGGCGGGATGTAGGCGTCGCAGTTGTTGTCCAGCCCGTCGCAGATCTCCTCGGCGTCGGGGTTCACGAACGGGTTCGCGTCGTCGCAGTCGCCCTGGCACGGCGAGTACCCGTCGCCGTCGACGTCCACGTCCGTCTCGTCCCACACCCCGTCGCAGTTGTTGTCGGGGACGCCGTCGCAGACCTCCTCGGCGTTGGGGTGGATGAACGGCGCCCGGTCGTACACCGGGTCGTCGTTGCAGTCCTGCGTGTTCGGCCCCGTGATCTCGGTCTCGTCGCAGACCCCGTCGCCGTTGGCGTCGATGCCGTCGGGGCAGTAGCCGTCGCCGTCCTGGTCGAGCTCGCCGGGGGGGATGTCGCTGACGTTGATGGTGATGCTGTCGAACCCCTGCGTGCCGAACTCGTCGTAGGCGTACAGCGAGATGATGTGCTGGCCGACGCTCAGCTCGGACTCGTCGAACTCCGTGAAGCCGGTCGCGTCCGCGGTCGCCTCGTACATCGGGCCGTCGATGTCGGAGACCCAGGTGACGTCGAGGTCGAAGACGTCCTGGTCGGCGTTGCTGACCACGCCCGCGAAGTGGACCCAGTCGCCGGCGTAGAAGTCGGACCCGCTCGTCGGGTCCGTGATCTCGACCAGGGGCGGGTCGGTCGCCACCGTGATGAGCACGCTGTCGCTGTCCGTCGCGCCCTTGGTGTCGGTCACCTCGAACGTGATGACGTGCTCGCCGGTCGCCAGGCTGTTGAGCACGAACTGGTTGTTGCCCGACGTGTCCGGAGTGCCCTCGAACAGGGCCTCGTCCGGCGTCAGGTTGTCGTACCACCGGATCGTCAGCTCCTCGGGGGAGTCCTGCGCGTCGCGGACGTTGCCCGCGAACGTGATCGGCAAGTCCTCGATGAGGGCGTCCGGCGCGGGCAGCGTGATCTGCGCCTGGGGCGGCGTGTTGTACGTGTTCAGCGCCTCGGTGTTGCAACCGGCGGCGACCACGAACAGGGCCGCAAAGAGAAGACGTCGCATGGGGCTCCCTCCAAGGTCGTTGGAGCGGCGCCAATTGACCCACCGGTCAAGGAATTGTCAAGGGTGATCCTGTGGAAGTTTCGTGGTCTTAGCGGACCACGTACCGCAATTCGGCCGAGCTGCGGACCGCCGTTCGCCACGCGTTGTAGGCCTCCTCGAACTCCAGGTTGTGGACGCGGCGGGTGACGTCGTCGCGGACCTCCTCGAAGGGGCGGCCCCCGTACACCGCGTCCTTGTGGCGCTCGTAGTAGGTCCTCTCGGCCTCCTCGGTGACGTCCACCACCACCGCGAGGTCGACGATCCGGTCGAGCACGACGGACTGCTTGAAGAAGTCGAGCAGGACGGCCTTGTCGAGGCCCCAGTCGACCCGCCACGCGACGGCGTCGCCGCGGTCCGCGAACGTCTCCTCGAAGAGGCGGAGGCGGCGCTCGGCCGCGAACCCCGACGGCCGGATGGCGCGGATCTCGGGGCGGCTCAGCAGGATCGTGCGGAACACGACGGCCTCCAGGGGGTCGACCGGGTCCGTCAGCAGGCGCCCGAACTCGGCCTTGTCCGGCGAGCTCGCGATCTGCTCCCGGATCGCCGCCTCCAGCGCCACCGACGAGGCCGTCACGGGGGTCCCTTCGACCATCGCGACGACGCGGTCGACGAGCGCTCCGGCCTCGTCCGGCGTCTTCGGAGGGTCCGCGGCGAAGAGCGCGGCGACTACGAGAACAGTCCGCCAACCCACGAGAACAAGCCTGTCACGTCCCCCCAGAGATCGCCGAACGTCGTCGGATCCAGGGGGCTGATGCCGTAGATGTGGTCGAGGACGATCATCACGCTGTTCGCCCACGTGTGGAACAGCGCGCCGGCGAGCACGTTCCCCGATCGCGCCCGCATCCAGCCGAACACCAGCGCCGGGAAGAGGATGAACGGCTGCCACCACTGCCACGTCACCAGGCTGTGGCCGAGCGTGAAGAGCACCGCGGTGATGGGCAGTGCCCAGCCGAACTTCGCGCCGAACAGCTCGAACCGCTCGGGGTCGTACAGCCCGTCCAGCCGCGTCTGCATGTAGCCCCGGTAGAAGAACTCCTCCGCGTAGCCCACGCAGAGCAGCTGGTAGAGGACCTGCATCGCGATCGTCAGCGCGATCCCGGACGTGATCGCGTTGCCCGGGCTGAACGTCGGGTAGCCGTACTTCATGCCCATCACGTCGACGGTGAACCAGTTGTAGAACCAGGTCTGGGCGACGTGGTAGCCGGGCAGGAAGAAGACGTAGATGACGGCGGTGACGACCGCGAAGAAGGCGAACGCCTTCCGGAAGGCGGGCCAGAACGGGTCGGGGAACGTGATGTCGTGGCTGACGACGAAGTTGTTCCACTTCTCCGCGGCGACCGGGGTGTAGAGGAAGACGATTGCGACGAGGACGAGCCAGTCGTTGGCGAGGGCGCCGCTGTCGACGAGCACCTTGATCCCGCGGATGAGGAGGCAGGAGCCGAGGTAGAGCGCCAGGACCTCGGTCCAGACGCGGGCGCGGGACTCGGTCAAGTCAGGAGCTCAGCGTCTCGTTCATCGCCCCCTGCCGGTAGCCCTGCAGGTCGATGGTGACGTAGGCGAAGCCGGCCGCCTGGGCGCACGCGATGACCTCGCTGCGGGTCGGCTCGGACACGAGGCGGGGCAGGTCGGCGGGGCGGACCTCGATGCGGCACAGCTCGTCGTGGTAGCGCACGCGGTACTGCCGGAAGCCGAGCGCCTTGAGCTTTCGTTCGACGTCTCCGACCATCGTCAGCCGCTCCGGGGTGATGTGGGTGCCGTAGGGGAAGCGGGAGCTGAGGCACGCGAACGCGGGCTTGTCCCAGACGTCGAGCCCGACGGCGTGGGCGGCGCCGCGGACGTCCGCCTTGGTCATCCCCGCCTCGACCAGGGGGTGGAGGACGGCGGCCTGCTCGGCGGCGATGAGGCCGGGGCGGTGGTCGCCGAGGTCGTCGAGGTTGACGCCGTCCGCGATCCGGTCGAACCCCTGCGCGGCGGCGGCGGCGCGGGCGACCCGGTACAGCTCCTCCTTGCAGTAGAAGCAGCGGTTGGACGGGTTCGTGAAGAAGCCCTCGACGTGCATCTCGTCCGACTCGACGAGCTGGAGCGTGGCGCCGAGCGAGGCGGCGAGGCGGACGCAGTCCTCCCGCTCCTCGTCCGGCAGCGTCGGGGAGACGGCGGTCAGGGCGACGACGTCGTCCCCGAGCTGCTCCCGCGCGACGGCGAGGACGAACGCCGAGTCGACGCCCCCGGAGAAGCAGACGACCCACCGTCCGTCGCCGATCGCGAACCGCCGCCGGAGCGCATCCAGCTTCGGACGCCACACGTGCGCGGGCGACACGAGCCGCGCGGGATCGGCGTCGCGTGCAGCGTTCGTGGTCAGGATCGGGAGGCTCGTCGCCATCGGCGCCGGGAGGATAGCGCGCGAACTTGTCCCAGGTTGTCCCGGATCCGCGCCGGCCCCCTCCGCGAGGGCCAGGGTGGACGCATGGCAAGACTCCCCCGTGGACGCAAGTTCGGGTCCTCGTCGTCCTCCGGCGACGGCGGCGGGCTCTTCTCCCTCTCCTCCGGCCAGATCGCGTTCCTCGTGTTCATCGCCCTGTCCGCGGGCTGGAACTACCTGTTCGACCGGCCCCCGGACACGTCGGGCACGGCGGGCTGGGTCGACGTCGGCGACGAGCGCGAGTGGACGTTCGACGAGGTCTCGCTGACGTTCGAGGACGGCTGGTGGTTCCTCGACGCGCGCGCCGTGGCCGGCGGGAGCTGCATCCCCGGCTTCGGCGGGAGCGCGTTCCTGTACGGCCGCGCGACGTCGTCGGTGCGCGAGCCGGACCAGATGCACGGCAAGCGCCTGAAGCTGGATACGAGCTGGGGTCTCGAGGAGCACCACTTCTGCCTGCCCGGCTACGAAGGGCTGCTGATGGCGCGCGACGGGACGGTCGCCGAAGTGACCGAGGTCGAGGGCGATCTCGTCACCGTCGCGCTCTCGGGCCGCTTCGACCAGTACGACGCCCACGGCAGCCGCGCCTCGATCCCCGTCACCGTCAACGCCGACTTCGTCGCGCGCGTCGACCTCTGATGGGTCGGTACGATGCCGGCGATGGGGCGCTACCTGCGGCTGCGAGCCGGCACCGTCGACCTGCTCCGGGGGGAGCTGGAGCGCGACGGGCGCGCCGTCCGGCTGTCCACGCGGGAGCTCGACCTGCTGACGTACCTGGCGCTCCGGGCGGGGCGGAGCGTCTCCCGCGAGGAGCTGCTCACCGAGGTCTGGGAGCACCACCCCGACTCGCTCAGCCGCGCGGTCGACAAGACGATGACGCGGCTCCGGTCGAAGCTGGAGCTCGACCCCGCCCACCCCGACCACCTCGTCACGGTGTTCGGTGAGGGCTACCGGTTCGTCCCCCGGCCGGACACGGCGGAGCTGCCGCTGCCGCCGGCGGCGTGTCCGACGAACCTCCCCGCGGCGATCGACACGTTCCTGGGGCGCGCCGATCTGCTCGCCGCGATCGAGGCGGCGTACGCCGGCGGGCGGCGGCTCGTCACGCTCCTCGGGCTGGGGGGGATCGGCAAGACGCGGGCGGCGCAGGAGTTCGCGCGGGCCCGGCTCGCGGAGGACGACGGTCCGTCGGGCGGCGTCTGGTTCTGCGACCTCGCGGCGGTGAGCACGCCCGCCGGGCTGGTCCGGACCGTGGCGGCGGCCCTGGGGCTCGATCTGGCGCCGGGCGATCCGGACGCGGTGGACCGGCTCGGCCGCGTGCTCGCCTCGCGCGGAGAGCTGCTCCTCCTGCTCGACAACCTCGACGACGTCGCCGGGGAGGCGGGCGGTCCGCTGGTGCGGTGGATGCGCGCCGCGCCGGAGCTCCGAATCCTGGGGACGAGCCGGACCCGCCTCGGCGCCCCGGGGGAGACCGTCCTCGAGGTGGGACCCCTGGAGGGAGACGCGGCCGCCGCGCTGTTCATCGATCGGGCGGCTGCGGTGCGCGGGGGACTGGGACCTCGCACGATCGCGCCGGGAGCACGCGCCGCGACGGCCTCGGGGGGGCAGCCCGCGGTGGACGACGGCGCGGTCTCGGAGCTGGTCGGGCGGCTGGACGGCATCCCCCTGGCGATCGAGCTGGCCGCGTCCCGGGCGGCGGTCGCCCGGCCCCAGGAGCTGCTCGACGACCTCGACTCGGTGCTCGACCTCGACGGACCGGCGGGGGCTCCGGAGCGTCACAGCTCGCTCCGCGCGACGCTGACGGCGTCGTGGTGGCGGCTGACGGAGCGGCAACGAGGGCACGTCGCCGCGTGCGCGCTGTTCCGCGGCGGGTTCGACCTCGCGGCGGCCGAGGCGGTGCTCGGCGTGGGGGGCCGGACCGCGACGCAGCGGGTCCTCGGGGAGCTCCGGGACCGGTCGTGGCTCCGGGCGACGATCGCGGACGGCGCCCTGGGCTGGCGGTTCTCGCTCTACCCGGTGGTGGCGCGGTTCGTGGCGACCGTCGCCGAGGCGCCGGCGGACGCGGTGGAGCGCCACGGCCGCCACTACCTCGACCTCGCCGAGCAGCTCCTCCCGGCGAGCCGGCGGCGGGGGGGCGAGCGGGCGCGGCGGCGGCTCCGGGGGGAGCGGGCGAACCTGCTCGAGGTGCACCGCCGTTCGCTGGACACGGCCCCGGCGCGGGCGGCCCGGGCGGTGCTCGCGATCGACCCCGTCAACGTCGCCCGGGCGCCCACGAGCGGTGACCTGTGGCGGCTCCGCTCGGCGGTGGAGCAGGCGGACAAGGCGGGGGACGGGCCGCTGAGGCAGCGGGCCCGGGTGGCGCTCGCCACGGCGCTGTGGCGGCGCGGCAACCGGGACGAGGCGGACGCGGTGCTGGAGCAGGCGGATCTCGACGCCGATCCGGTTGGCGCGGCGGAGATCCTCAACCGGCTCGCCGTCCACCGGATGTACACGGGTCATCCCGGGGTCGCGCAGTCCCTGATGGAGCGCTCGCTCGGGCTGGTGTCGGGGCGGGACGCGTACGCGGAGGCGGGGACGGTCGGCCAGATCGGGATCCTCCTCGACCGGATCGGGCGGCCGCTCGACGCGCTGGAGCACCACGAGCGGGCGCTGGCGCTGCTGGAGCCGACCGGGGACCTCGTCCGGCTCGGGCGCGTCCTCAACAACCTCGGCATCTCGTACCTCCACCTCGCCGATCACGCCGCCGCGCAGCGCTACCTGGAGCGGGCGCTGGCGGCGCGGCGGGACGTCGGCGATCGGAGCGGCGAGGCGATCACGATGGGGAACCTGGCGTCGGTCCTGGCGGAGCTCGGCCGCCCCGAGGAGGCCGAGACGTGCCTCCGGTCTGCGATCGCGATGGCGCGGGCGACGGGGGCGATCCTGTACGCGGGGATGTACACGGCGAACCTGGGGATCCTCTGCCTCGACCAGGGACGCCACGCCGAGGCGGGGGAGTACCTCGAGGAGGCGCGGGCGATCGCGGTCCGGCTGGAGCTGCCCCGGAGCGAGACGGTGGCGGTGACGAACCTCGCGATCCTCGGCTGGCTGCGCGGCGAGCACGTGACGGTGGAGCGGGCGTGGGCGCGGCTGGACGCCGTGTTCGCGGAGGGCGGCGTCGGCGTGATGGAGCACGAGTCGGCGGTGTTCCGGGCGGCGTGGCTCGCGGACCGGGGCGGCGGCGGCGGTGCTGGAGGTGGCGCGGGCGGCGCTGGGACCGGGGGGACGGTCCGAGGGCGGCCTCCTGACGGCGGAGGCCTGGGTCGCGCTGGGGCGCTCGCGGGCGGCCGGCGAGGGGGTCGCGGGGCGCCACCGGGCCGAGGCGGCGGCGCTGCTGGAGCGGGCGTTCGCGGTGACGGGGCCGGGGCGGCTGGGACCGCTGAACCGGGTGTTCGGGCGGCGCCTGCGGGAGGTCCTGGAGGCCGGGCCGGGCGTTCCGTCGCCCTCCGCTTGACCCCCTGGGACGTGCTCGGCACATTGCCGCGCATGTCCGACGTCTTCGTGTCCGCGTCCCTCGAGATCCGCGCCCCGCGCGCCCACGTCGCCGGCATCGCGGGCCTCGCGACGGAGGCCAAGGGGTGGCTCTGGTCCCCGGCCCAGGTGGCGGGTGAGGCGACGTCCCGCGACCTCCCCGACGGCACCCGCCAGCTGGTCGTGGCGGACGGGGACAAGCTGCGCGACCGGATCGTGGAGGCGAGCGACGAGCGCGTCGTCATCGACAGCGAGTACCGCCCCCGCAACGCCGACGTCCGCGGCCGACACCTCCGCTACGAGCTGTCCCTGGAGGCGGGCCCGGGGACGACGAACGCGACCCTCGGCCTCGCCTTCGAAGACCGCGCCGCCCCCACCTCCCCCGTCGAGACGAGGCGCTACCGCCGCCACGCCGAGCAGTGCCTGGCGAGGCTCTCGGCCCTGGCGATCCCCGAAGGGGCGTGAGTCCCGAGTCCTAGTAGCCGGCGGCGGCGAGGCGGTCGGCTTCGGAGAGGAAGAAGGCTTCGCGGTCGTAGCCGTCGCTGAAGTGGTCGAAGCCGACGCCGACCTGCTCGAAGTGGTCGGCGGGGACGAGGCCGAGGTGGTCGCCCCAGGGGGAGGACCACTCCGGGACGATGCCGTCGTTGGCGCCGTCGACCGCTTCGAGGACGCCGTGCAGGAGGGCGACCTGGGTGCCCGCGACCTCGCCTTCGGTCGCGTCCTGGCAGTCGAAGTCGAACGCGCCGCAGGTCCGGGACGACCACGAGAAGTAGGCCACGTCGGGGCTGTCGGGGGTCGCCTCGGCGAACGCGTCCATCGACTCGGGGGCCATGAACTCCAGCGTCGCGGCGAGCTCTGCGGCGCCCATGCCGAGCAGCTCGGCGAGCGCGCCCATCGCGTCGTCCACCATCCCCGAGATCGTCGGGTCCAGGTCCATCAGCCCGAGCCCGATCTCGGCCAGCCCCGTGCCCCGGTGGGGGGTCGCGATCGTCGTGACGGTGGCCACCCGGGGGGCGTTGTGCAGCGCCGACGTCAGCCACCGCGCGTCGAGTCCGCCCTGCGAGTGACCGACGAGGTTGAACTTGCGCGCGACGCCCGCCGCCTGGAGCTCGTCGAGGAACGCCGCCCACTGCTCGGCCCGCACCGGCGGGGCGTTGACGAGATCGACCGAGAACGCGAACGCGAGGTAGCCGGCGTCCGCCAGCGCCTCGACGACCGGCTCGAAGTTGCCGAAGGCGCCGTCCCCCTGCCCCCCGAAGCCGTGGAGGAAGAAGACGGGGTAGCGCGTGAAGCGGAGGTCGCAGCCGGCGACGCAGGAGACCGTCACCGCGTAGGGGCGCTCGTCGTCGGACGGCTCGTGGGGGCGGATCTCGACCAGGACCTCGCCGGACTGGGCGAGGGTGACCTCGACGCCGTCGCCGTCGTCCCCGTGCGCCAGCTCGTCCCCGAGCAGATCGACGACCGTGACCGAGGCGCCGCCGTCGACCTCGACCGCCACCGACAGCGTCGACGTCGCCGCCCCCGCGGTCGCGTGCAGGGCGCCTTCGCAGGGCGCGAGGAGCGCGTCGAGCGCGGCTCCCGAGGCGACGAACGAGCCCTCGTCGGCCGGCTCGTCGCCCGGGAGACCGTTGCACGGAGGCGGGGTGGGTTGGGTGCCGGCGCCGTCGTCGTCGCCCGGGTCTCCGACGTCCGCCGGCGGCTCCTCCACCGGCGCGTCGAGGGCGGTCAGGCCCGGGGGATCACCGGCGCAACCGGCGACCCACAAGGCCGTGACGAAGATCCCAGCTCCCCGCATTCGCGGCCACGCAACACGGGACGTCGCCCCAGGTAAACACTGTGTTTACCTCGCCGCCGCGAGCCCCAGGATCCGGCGGACGTCGCCGATGGTGCGGTCGAGCAGCGCCTCGGCGGGGCCCGTCTTGTAGAGGCCGCCCGAGGCCCGGCCCGCCGCGAACGCGCGGAGGGTCCGTCGGGGCATGAGGAGGAGGCCCCAGGCCATCCCCAGCAGGTTGATCAGCCAGGCGAACCAGAAGCGGCCGCAGCCGGCGCCGATCTCGAACGCCGACATCTCGAACTCTCCCCGCCAGTCGGTCGCGTAGCCGGTCAGGATGTGGTGCAGATCGTGGTACGCGAGCGCCGCCACGCGGGCCGGCGGGTTGGGCACGGGGAGCCGCAGGGGGCCGAACTCGAAGATGTCGAAGGTCTTGCCGTAGCCGCCGTCGGCGCCGAAGCCGTTGGCCTCGAAGTAGGCCGTGCGGGCGTCGCGGAGGGTCATGTCGTCGCGGTAGGTCGTCGTGGTCGTCGTCGTGGTCGTCGTCGTGGTCGTCATCGTGGTCGTCCTCTCTCTGCTTCCACGATGCGTCCCCCCGAGGACGCCCCGAAGCAAACGCGAGCGACTCCCCGTCGATCCTAGAATCACCAGGGATTTCAAACGCTTGGGAACGCGAGAACGCGAGCTTCAGGCGGGCTTCAGGTAGGCCGTGGCGAGGTGGACGAGCTCGTCCATGAGCGGCGCCTCGATCAGCAGCTCGGGGCGGTGGGCGAGGACGTGCCCCAGCGTCGCGAGCAGAGACCGGCCCATGATCAGCGCCGCCAGCTCGGGGTCGACGTCCCGCAGCTGACCCTCCCGCGACCGGAGGAACCGGAGCACCAGCGCCTCCGCCCGCTCGTCCAGTGGCGCGACGTGCAGCTCCGCCGCCTCCAGCCTCGGGACGGCCCCCGCGAGCTGCGTGATCAGCGCCGTCCGCTCCCCCCAGAAGCCGAAGAGCGTCTGGAGGAACTCGCGCGTCGCCTCCTCCAGCGGCTTGCCCGCGACCTGGTCGATGGCGAAGTCGCAGATCTGGAGCTCCGCGTCCCGGAGCTGCTCGTACAGGCGGACCACCATCGAGTCCATCGTCGGGAAGTACTGGTACAGCGAGCCGATCGAGACGCCCGCCACCTCGGCCACGCGGTTCGTCGTCGCCCCCTCGTAGCCGTCGTCCACGAGCACCCGCGCCGCCGCCTCGAGGATCGTCTCGACGAGGAAGCGGGACCGCTCCTGCTTCGGCTCCTTCCGGGGCGCGTGGGGGGACTTGGGCGCAGTCACGCGGTCACGCGGGTCCGCGGAGGGCGAGCCAGGCGCCGAGCGCGATGCCGAACCAGAAGCCGCCCGCGGGGACGGCGAGGGCCCCCACGAGGCAGACGACCGCGAACGCGACGCCCCATGCGCGGGACGGGATCGGCGCGCCCGCCGCCGCCCCGCGCAGCAGCCACCCCCCGAACACGAGCAGCGCGCCGAACATCAGCGACCAGAAGACCGCCATCTGCATCGGGTCGACCTCGGCGGCGGGGTCCGCGGTCCGCCACCAGCCGTCGCCCGCCATCGTCGCGAGCACGCCGCCGGCGCCCCCCAGCGTGGCGAGCGTGTGCAGGACCCCCAGCGCGATCAGCACCGCCCCGGCGCGCCCCGCGCGCACGTCGTTTCCAGCCTCTGCGGTCATCGGCTCCTCCCGCCCCAGGATACCTCCACAAGTCCTCAATGAACGGCCGCGCGTGCCCGTGCAAGGGTCGTCGGCGGTGCGGAGCTGGGTCCTGGGCGTGACGGTCGCCGTCGCGCTGTCGTGGTCGATGTCGGGCTGTCCCGAGGCCGACGCCCCCGTCCCCCCCGAGCCCTACACGCCGCCTCCCCGAGCGCTGGACGCGGGGGCGTTCACGGGGCTCCATCGCCTCACCGACGCCGAGTGGCGCAACGCCGCCGAAGACCTCACCGGGGTCCGCTGGGAGGGGGACCTGCCGCAGGATCTCGTGCTTCACGGCTACTCCTCGGTGGGCGCCGCCGAGACGACGGTCGCCCCGCTCGACTTCGAGCTCTACGAGGCCGCCGCCTGGGCCGTCGCCGAGGCCGCCGTCCCCGACGCCGACGCCCGGGACGCGATCGTCGGGTGCGACGCCACGCCGCTCCTCGGGCTCGAGGACGAGCTCCTCGACAGCGCCGCGTGCATCCGGACCTTCGCCGCGGGCCTCCTCGAGCAGGCCTGGCGCCGCCCCGCCTCGGGCGAGGAGGCGGACGCCTACGTCGCGCTGTACGACGACGTCGTCGCCCAGACCGGGCGCTCGGTGCTCGCCGTGCAGGCGGTCCTCGCCGCGGCGATGGCGGCCCCCGACTTCCTCTTCCGCGTCGAGCTCGGCCGCGAGCGGGACGGCGACCCCACCCGGCGGTGGCTGACCGACCACGAGATGTGGGCCCGGCTCCGGCTGACGATCCAGGACCAGCCCGGCTTCGGGGAGATCGACGCGTCCGACGAGGCCGCCGTCGCCGAGGCGGCGCTGTCGCTGTGGATGGCGGCCCAGTCCGGCGACGCGGCCGTCCGCTTCCTCGGCGAGTGGTGGGACCTCGAGGGGATCTGGCTGACGTCGAAGGACCCGACGATGTTCCCGCAGTGGAACGACGCCCTGAAGGCGGGCCTCGTCGCCGAGGCGGAGTCGATGTTCCTCGACCTCGTCGACGCCGACGGCGACGTCCGCGACCTCCTCACCACCACCGAGGCATGGGTCACCCCCGAGGTGGCGGCGCTGTACGGCGTTTCGGCCCCCGCGGACGGGCTGACCCTCGTCGAGCTCCCCGCCGACCGGGCGGGCCTCCTCGGTCGCGGCGCGTTCCTGGCGCCGAACGCCCACGCCACGCTGACGTCGCCCACCCTCCGGGGCAAGTTCGTCCGCGCGCGGCTTCTCTGCCAGGACATCCCCCCGCCGCCGGAGGGCGTCATCGCGAGCCTCGACGGGGTCGACGACACGGGCACGCTCCGCCAGCAGCTCGAGCAGCACATGGAGGACGACGCCTGCCGCCCCTGCCACGAGCAGATGGACCCGATCGGCTTCGCCTTCGAGCACTTCGACCCCGCCGGCGCGTGGCGGGACACCGACCGCGGCCACCCCGTCGACGCCGCCTCGGACATCGACGGCACGCCGGTCGAGGGAGCGGCCGACGTCGGCGCCGTCGTGGCAGCCCACGGGCGGCTCCCCGGGTGCGTCACGATCAACGCCTGGAGCCACCTCCTCGGCCACATCGAGCAGCACGACGAGGACGACTCCATCGACGCCGTCGCCGGCCGCTTCGAGGCGGGCGGGTACCGGCTGTCGGAGCTGCACGTCGCCGTCGCCGAGACGATCGACTTCCGCAGCCTCCGCGCCCCCGACGGCGGCGAGTGCACCCTCGACGAGGAGGGCGCCACCCGCGCCTGCGCGACGGACTGCGGCGACGGCACGGAGACCTGCCGCGGCGGCGTGTGGACGGCCTGCACCGCGACGCGGCCGGCGCGCGAGGCCTGCAACGGGGTCGACGACGACTGCGACGGCCTGGTGGACGAGGAGGTGATCGCGTCGTGCGAGCCCGAGGGCGGCGGGGCCGGCCTCCGGACGTGCTCCGAGGGCGCGTGGTCGGACTGCGCCTCCCCGAACGTCGCCCGCGAGACGTGCAACGGCGTCGACGACGACGGCGACGGGCTGGTCGACGAGGAGCTGGCCGTCGACTTCCGCTCGGTGACGTCGGAGCAGCTCGCGTCCCGCCACCCCAGCTGCCAGCCCGCGCTCACGTCGAGCTGGACGGACAACTGCCGCTCAGCGGTCCACCGCGAGTGCGCCGCGGTCGGCTGCGGCCCCACCGGGATCGGGCCCATCGCCATGGCCGGCAGCAGCGCCTACGGGACGATCGCGTGCCTCTCGTCCGACGAAGCGGTCGTCCTGGAGACGTCCTTCACCGCCCTCGCCGCCCACCACGAGTGGTGCACCCAGGGCAACGCGTTCAGCCGCGACTGCAACGCGGCCATCCACCGCTGGTGCTCGGCCTCGGGGCTGGTCACCGGCTATGGCCCCATCGAGCACAGCGGCGACCTCGCCATCGTCGCCTGCAAGCCCGGCGCGACGCCCTACGGGACGACGTACACGGAGATGTCGGCGTTCCACCCGACGTGCAACGGCGGCGCCCAGCGCAGCGGCGAGGAGTGCGACGAGGCGTACCACCGGTTCTGCCGCGCCAACGGGCACCGCACGGGCCACGGACCGCTGGAGAACAGCGGCGACGTCGTGTGGGTCGCGTGCATCGGGAGCCTCGAATGAGCACGAAGCTCAGCCGCCGCCACGTCCTCAAGGCCGCCCTCGCCGGCGGCGGGCTGGCGACGATCCCGCTGCCTCTCCTCGAGATCATGATGGACGGCAACGGGACCGCGCTGGCGGGCGGCGAGGACCTCCCGACGCGCTTCGGGCTCTGGTTCTGGGGCAACGGGATCCGCCCCGAGCACTGGGTCCCGCCCACGACCGGCGAGAGCTGGACGCCGAGCGCCGAGCTGGAGCCGCTGACCGATCTCGTCCCCTACGTCAGCGTCGTCAGCGGCTGCGAGATCAAGACCGCGACCCACGCCCACCACAGCGGCATGAGCGGGATCCTGACGGGCGAGCACTACCACCTGCTCGGATACGTCCGCGACACGATCGCGTCTACGTTGCCGTCCCAGTCGGTGGACCAGATCGCCGCCGACTGGTTCGAGGGGCTGGCCCCCTTCCGCTCCGTCGAGGCGGGGGTGACGTGGTTCCGGGGGACGGACGAGGGGTCCGCCTTCCAGCACCTCAGCCACAACGGCCCGAACAACGTGAACCCCGCGGAGTACGACGTCGTCGCCCTCTACGAGCGGCTGTTCGCGATGCCGACCGACAGCGAGCGCGACCTCGCCCGCCAGTCGGTGCTCGACACGGTGGAGTGGAAGGGGACGCGCCTCCACGGCCGGCTCGGGGTCCGCGACCGCATCCGGATGGAGCAGTACCTCGACTCGATCCGCGCCCTGGAGACCCGCCTCGCCGAGGAGCCCGCCGCCTGCAGCGCGACCCCGCCCGCCTCCAGCTTCCCCGACGTCGACGGCCTGGAGCAGATCGAGGAGAAGAACGCGGCCGTCGCCGACGTCCTCGCGATGGCGCTGACGTGCGACCTGATGCGGTCGTTCAGCGTCCTCTGGAGCACCGCCGGCAGCGGCGTCATCGTGTGGCAGGCGGGGGGGACGTACTCGATGCACGCGACCTGCCACGAGGAGCCGATGCCGCAGCCGACGGTCCACGCCTGCACGACGTGGACGATGGGCAACCTCGCCACCTTCCTGCGGACGCTGCGGGACACCCCCGAGGGGGACGGCAACCTGCTCGACCGCTGCTCGATCCTGTGCACGTCGGAGCTGTCGGACGGGTGGACGCACGCCAACACCGAGTTCCCCATCCTCGTCGCGGGCAAGGGCGGCGGCCGCCTCCGCGGCGGGATCCACTACCGCTCGACGACCAACCGGAACACGTCGGACGCGGTCCTGACGGCGCTGCACGGCGCGGGCGTCGAGGTGGACAGCTTCGGCGTCGACGCGGGCTGGACGAACACGACGGTCGGCGAGCTCCTGACCTAGAGGGGGATCTCGCGCCCCCCCACGACGGCGTCGTAGAGCCAGTCCGGCATCGCCCGCCCCATCCGCGCCAGCCACACCATCTGCCACGGGTAGGCGACCTCGCGGCGGCCCTTCATGATCCCGCGGACCGTCTTCTTCGCGGCGACCTCCGGCTCGACGAGGAACGGCATCGAGAACGCGTTCTTGTCCGTCATCGGGGTCCGGACGAAGCCGGGATGGACGGCGGTGACGCTGATCCCCCGGCTCTTCAGCTCCAGCCGCATGGACTCGAGCATCGTCGTCAGCGCCGCCTTGCTCGCGGAGTAGGGCCCGCTCACCGGGAGCCCGCGGAAGCCCGCGATCGACGAGACGCCGGCGATCCGTCCCCGTCCCCGCTCCAGCATCCCCGGGACGACCGCCGCGAACAGGTTCGTCGACCCCTCGAAGTTGACCCGCATGATGCGGTTGCAGCGGTCCGCGTCGAACCGGTGCATGGGGACCGGCGCGCCGATGCCGGCGTTGGCGATCGCGACCTCGATCGGGCCGGCCTCCTCCTCCGCCTCCGCGACCGCCCGCCGGACGGCCTCGACGTCCACGACGTCGCACGAAATCGGGAACGCCTCCCCCCCCGCGGCGCGGACGTCTTCGGCGACCTCCGCCAGCTTGTCGGCCCGCCGCGCCAGCATCGCCACCCGGGCCCCGTGGGCGCGCCCCAGCTCGACCGCGACGGCGGCGCCGATGCCCGACGACGCGCCGGTGAGGATGACGACAGGGCCCGCGCTCATGCGCGGCATGATGCCCGATCTGGTAGAAGCCGCCGCATGGTGACCCCCCGGCTGCACCGCGGGCCGCTGACCCGCGCCCTCGTCCTGGAGTCCCCCGACCCCGAGCTCGACGAGGGGCTGCGCGGCATCGGCATCAAGCCCGTGCGGGTCGAGGCGACCCCCGACAAGGCCGGCATCATCGCGCTGTGCGAGCGGCACCGGCCGCACCTGATCTTCAAGCGGTCCCGGCTCGTCATCGACGCCGACATCCTCGACGCCGCCCCGGAGCTCTTCGCCGTGATGCTCTGCTGCATCGGCGACGACTCCGTCGACAAGCAGGCCTGCGCCGACCGCGGCGTCCTCGTGCTGAACGACCCCCGCTCCAACGGCCGGTCCGTCGCCGAGCTCGTCATCGGCATCCTCCTCATGGGCGCCCGCCGCATCCCCGAGGCGTGGCGCGCGACCCGCAAGCACCAGTGGACCAAGTCCGCGTCGGGCCGGTTCGAGGTCAAGGGGAAGACCCTCGGTGTGCTCGGCCTCGGCAACATCGGCAAGCAGGTCGCCCGCCTCGCCGAGGGGCTGGGGATGACCGTGCTCTTCCACGACTCCGACGAGGTCGCCCAGGCGGTCGGGGAGACGATGGAGTGGGACTCCGTCGACTCCTTCGAGGAGCTCTTCGCGCAGTCCGACGTGGTCAGCCTCCACCTCAGCGCCGAGGACGCCCGGGGGCGCTCCAACCGGGGGGCCGTCACGCGCGAGCACCTGATGACGCTGGGGAAGGACCGCCCCGCCGAGTCGCCCCGCGTGTTCGTGAACCTCGCCCGCGGCTTCGTCGTCGACCCCGCCGACCTCCGCGCCGCGGTGGACGCGGACGCCGTCCGGCACGCCTTCATCGACGTCTACCCGGAGGAGCCGCAGGCCGGCCAGACGGCGTGGACGAACCCGTTCGCCGAGTACCCCCAGATCCACGGGACGCCCCACATCGGCGCCGCCACGCGCGACGCGCAGCCCCGGATCGCCCGCAAGATGGTCCGCACGGCGCGCCAGTTCAGCCTCCGCGGCACCGTCGAGGACTGCGTCTTCATGCCCCGCCGCCGCATCGACGTGGCCCGGTCGGCGATGTCGCCCCACATCCTCGCCGTCGTCCACTCCGACGCCCGCGGGACCAAGAAGGCGGTCGATGACGCGATCTACGCCGCCGGGGTCAACAACCTCCAGTCCACCCACCAGGACTTCCCCCGGTACGGCATCGCCTACGACCTGTCGGTGCTGGAGCGGCCGCTGACCGACGAGGAGCTCGCGGGGCTGGTGGAGCACGCGCACGAGCTGGCGGAGGGGCCGACGCCCATCCGCGCCATCCGGCAGGTCACCCTCGGCGAGTGAGCGCGTCCTCGATCCGGTCGAGGGCCTCCGTCAGCACCGCCTCCGACGTGCAGAACGTCAGCCGGACGTGCCCCGCGGCGCCGGGTCCGAACCACCGCGGAGAGCCGGGCACGACGCGGACGCGGGCGTGTTCGTGGAGCCAGGCCGCGACATCGTCCTGATCCCCCAGCCCCAGCCCCTCGACGTTCGCGAAGACGACGTACGTCCCCTCGGGCGCGACGGTGGTGACGCCCTCGATGGCGTTCAGCCGCGCGACGACCAGGTCCCGCATCCGCAGGAGGTGGTCGAGGAACGCCTCGGCCCACGGCCACGCGTGTTCGTAGGCGGCCTGGGCGGCGACCTGCGAGAGCGTGGCGACGCCGTACGCGGTGGTCGGCGCGCGGGAGACGTCGAGCAGACGGTCGCGGACCTCGGGGTTCGGCGCGGCCAGGAACCCGACCCGGAGCCCCGCCAGCCCGAACGTCTTCGAGAAACCGTAGACGCCGACGGTGCGCTCGGCGAAGTCGGGGGACAGCGACGCGATCGCGACGTGCCGGTGGGGGGCGTGGACGATGTCGCACCAGATCTCGTCGGACAGGATCAGGAGGTCCCGCTCGCACGCCAGCTCGCCGACGGCCCGGAGCTCGTCCTCGGTCATCACCCGGCCGAGGGGGTTGTGGGGGTTGCAGATGGCCAGGACCTTCGTCCGCTCCGTGACGAGCGCCGCGAGCCCGTCGAGATCGAAGGCGCGGTTGGCGACGTCCATCCGGGAGCGGACCGCGACGCCGCCCGCGTTGTCCACGCAGGCGCCGAAGAGGAAGTCGACGGGGTCGAAGATGAGCGCCTCGTCGCCGGGCTCCAAGGCGTGCCGCGCGACGACGAACATCCCCGACGCGGCGGAGTCCGTGGGGAGGACGCAGTCGGCGCTGCAGCCGGCGATCGCGTGGCGCTCCCGGAGGACCTTCGCGGCCGCCTCGCGGAACGACGGCAGCCCCTCGGGGGGGCCGTAGGAGAAGACGCCGCCGGCGGTGTAGTCGGCGATCGCCTCGCGGATGACGGGGGCCACGGGGAAGTCGGGATCGGCCGCCGTCAGCGGGATCACGCCGTCCTCGACGGTCGCCCAGCGGAGGTTGAACGCCCGCTCCTTGAGCAGGTCGAAGCGGACAGCGTCGTCGTCGAAGAAGTCGTTCAATGGACCAGCGGAATCGGCCGCGACGTCTCCTGGCGGGGGTCCAGGAAGTCCGCCACGAGCACCTCGCCACCGCGGAGGATCTCCTCCAGACGGGGGCGCCGCTCCCGATCGTAGCGGGCCATCGCGTCGAGGGGGTCGGTCCCCTGGGCGAACGCGTCGATCAGGTGGCCGCCGAGGCAGACGGCGTCGGCGAGCGCGGTGTTCGCGCCCTGGCTCGTCAGGGTCGGCAGCGGGTGGGCGGCGTCGCCGATCAGGGCCACGCGGCCGGTGTGCAGCGGCGCCGGGGCGCTCGGCGCGACGGTCCGCCAGACGTACGAACTCGTCCACCGCGTCCGCTCGACGAGCTCCCCGATCGGCTCCTGCCAGTGCCCCACGAGCCGCTCCGCGAACCGCTTCTTCCCGTCCGCGGTGGTGGGGATGTCGACGAACCGCTGCCCGTCGTACTGGATGAACCAGATGATCCGGCCCTGCTCCGACGGGACGATCCCGACCGCCAGCCCGCCCCCGGGATCGAGGATCTTCAGGAACGTCCGGTCCAGCACGGCGGCGAGGTCCGGCGCGTGGCAGACCGACACGAGCTCCCGGATCCGGCACTCGGCGGGGCGCCAGTTGGGGTGCAGGGAGCGGCGGACGGACGAGTGGACGCCGTCCGCGCCGACGACGTAGTCCGCCCGCTCCGCGGCCCCCCCCTCGAACGACAGCGTCACCCCGTCGGCGTCCTGTTCGACCCCGATCAGGCGCCGCCCGAAGCGCATCGCCTCGCGCGGCACGGAGTCGGCCAGCAACTCCAGCAGGTCCGCGCGCACGATTCCGAGGTGATGGTCGAGCTGCATGGACTTGACGAAGCCCGCGTCGGGGCGGCGGAGGATGGCGAGGTCCAGCGGACGCGCCAGCTCCCGGGCGCGGTGGCCGCAGCCGATCGCGTCCAGCGCCTGCATCCCGTTCGGGAGCAGCAGCAGCCCCAGCCCGACGCGCTGGAAGACGGGGACACGCTCGTAGACGAGGGCGTCGACCCCCGCCTGGTGGAGGCACGCACCCAGGGCCAGGCCCCCGACGCCTCCGCCGATCACCGCGACTCGCATCCGTTCCTTCATCGGTACAGAGCACCTGATCTACAGGTCGCGAACGCTGAAATAAAGGGCGGGACCGCGGTGTATCCTGCTCCGCCGATGGACCCGAGGCGCCTCGTCCTGCTCCTGATCGCCGCCTGCGCGCTCGCGCTGGCGCCCGCGTGCAAGTCGGGCAACGCGGACGACGGCGGCCGGTCCGACGACGACTCGGCCAAGGACGACGACGACTCCGCCGAGGAGGAGGCGCGCGCCACCCCGGTCAAGGTCGAGGCCGTCGCGCGGGGGCCGATCTCCGAGACCATCGCGGCGTCGTCCACGGTCGAGTCCGAGCGGCGGGCCGACATCCACGTCGAGGTGAGCGGGACCGTCGAGGCGATCCGGGTCGAGGAGGGCGACCGCGTCGGCGCCGGGGCCGTGCTCGCGGTCCTCAAGAACCCCGCCCTCGACGGCGAGCTGGAGCGGGCTGAGTCCGCCTTCGGGCGCGCCGAGGACGACTACGGCTCCGTCCGCGGGCTGTACGAGAAGGGCTTCGTCAGCCGCAACGAGTACGACGCCGCCGCCCACACGTTCGACACCGCCCGGGCGACCCTGGAGCAGGCGCGCGCGTCGCACCGGGCGGGGCAGCTCCGGAGCCCCATCGAGGGGACCGTGAGCATGCGCGCGGTCCGGTTCGGGGAGGCTGTCACGCCCCCGATGTTGGCCTTCCAGGTCATCGATCTGGCGGCCCTCCGGGTCGAGGTGTCGCTCCCCGAGAAGGACCTCAGCCGGCTCCGCGTGGGGCAGACGGCGCGCATCCGGAGCGAGATCCTGGAGGACGCCGCCGAGGTCCCCGGCCGCATCGAGCGGATCAGCCCCGTGGTCGACCCCGCCAGCGGCACCGTCAAGGTCACCGTCGCGCTCGACCCCGGCCAGGTGACGCTCCGGCCGGGGATGTTCGTCGCGGTGGAGATCGTCGTCGACACGCACGAGGCGGCGCTGCTGGTGCCGAAGCGGGCGGTCGTCTACGACGAAGGCGAGCCCCACGCGTTCGTCGTCGTGCCCGCCGAGGAGGGGGACGGGACGGTGGTGAAGCGGAAGAAGCTCGACCTCGGGTTCAGCGACCGCGACCAGGTCGAGGTGCTCGAGGGAGTGGCGGAGGGGGACCGCGTGGTGATGGTCGGGCAGGGCCTGCTCCGCGACGACTCCGACGTTCGCGTCGTCGAGTAGGCCCCCCCCGCGAACGCGCGCGCTCGCGCTCGGTATACTCCGGCACTGTGACGGATCCCGGTTCTTCGCCGCCGCTGCCAGACGGGGTGGATCGCGACGGCGAGTTGGCCTTCGACGGGCTGGGGACGGCCGCGTGGGTGACCGACGTGGGCCACGTCCGGCAGCGCAACGAGGACCGCCTCCTCGTCAAGTCGCTCTGGGGCGGGAGCTACGCCCTGATGCTTGTCGCGGACGGCGCCGGGGGTCACGACAGCGGCGACAAGGCGGCCGAGATGGTCGTCGCCACGTTCAACGAGCGGTTCTCCGAAGACGGCGAGGCCCCCGACGACGGCGACCCCGGCAAGTGGATCCGCGACACCATCATCGACGCCCACGGGCGGGTGAAGGGGCTCGGTCACGGCCAGAGCCGCCCCCCGGCGTCCACGGTCGTCGGGCTCATCGTCGAGAAGGCGTCGCTGTGCGGCTGGCGCTTCCACGTCGGCGACTCGCGCCTGTACTCCCGCGCCGAGGACGGGATGGTCGCCCAGTGGACCCGCGACCACAACATCACCAACGGCCTCATCGACCGCGGCCTCCCCGTCACGCAGGCGCTGAAGATCGCCGACGGCGGCCGGCTCACCCAGGTCCTCGGCGGCGGCAGCGACCCCGAGCCGGAGATCCTCGGCCCGCTCAAGCTCCTCCCCGGGCAGGTGTTCCTCATCTGCAGCGACGGCATCTACGGCCACAACGCCGACCGGGAGGTGCTCCTGCCGGCGATGAACCCGGCCGAGGGGACGACGACGGAGCGGGCGCGCGAGCTCAAGGGGGCGGTGCTCGACGGCGAGGCCCCGGACAACCTCTCCGCGGTCCTGTGGCAGGTGCCCGGCGACGCGGTGGCGACGTTCGAGCGGGAGACCGTCACGAACTCCATGAAGGCGGTGACGGCGGCGGACATCGCGCGCCACCTCGCCGAGTCGGAGGAGGACGCCGAGGCGCCGACGCAGCGGATGACGGCGCCGGAGGACTCCGGGGGAGGCGGGTTCATGATCCTGCTGCTCCTCGCGGGCGCGCTGGCGGCGTTCCTGTGGTGGCAGTCGGAGCAGGACGGCGAGGCCGACGTGGCCGACGACGCCGCTACCGAGACGCCGGCCCCGACGCCGGCCGAGCCGGAGACCCCCGAGGAGGACGCCCCCCTGCCGTGGCCGGACGACCCCGAGGCGTCGGACCGGCTGGCGGCGCTGGTGGGCGGCTTCGACGGCGCCTGGTGGGACGCCCTCCCCCCGACGACGAAGGCCGCCAAGGTGCAGCTCCTCGCCGACCTCGTCGCCGCGGACCTGGGGCCGTCGGTGGTGCTGTCGTACATCGAGGAGCCGGACGGCCCCACGGTGGACGCCGAGTTCGCGGGGTGGAAGCTCGCGAACGACGAGGGGCGCCAGCGGGCCGCCCAGGGCTGGGACGCGCGCGCCGCGATCATCTCCAGCCACCCCGTCCTCGGGGCCCAGCCCGGCATCCCCGCGCTGATGGCCGACGCCGCCTGCCAGCAGGTCCGGCTCGGGTGGCCGCGGCCCGGCGGCGAGGCGCCCCCCGCGCTGGAGCGGTGGCTGGCCGCCTGCCTCCCCGCGGAGCTGGGGCGGCGCAAGGTCGAGATCCGGCTCGGCGCCTGGCCCGAGCGCGGCTGGTCGATGGACGACCTGAACCGCGTCCGCGCGCTCGCGCTGAGCGAGGAGGGGCCGGCGCAGCTGCGCGACGTCGCCGCTGCGGAGAACGTCCGCGTGGCCGAGCTGGGGCTGCTCGCGGCGGCGATGACGAGCCCCCTGCTGGCCCACGTCGAGATCGATCTGCACGTCGTCCAGAGCCGGCAGGACGTCCCCGCGGAGTCGACCGCGGAGGAGGCGGAGGCGCTGGTCCACGGCCGGGCGGTGGAGATCGCCACGCTCCTCCGGGCGGCGGCGGGCGGACCGGTCCCCGTGCGCGGCGCCGGGTGGGTCGCCGACGACCTCGCCGTGGCGGCCGACGTCTCCGTCCTGGGGGACGCCGACAGGGCCCGCATCGCTGACCTGAACCGCCGCGTCGAGGTGGTCGTGGGCAGCGCCGTCGGGCCCGAGCCGGAGGAGGCGCCGGACGCCGAGGAGGAGGAGCTCCCCGGCGAGGTCGAGTCGGTCGAGGAGGCCGAGCTCCCCGACGAGCCCACGTCGGCCCCCGTCGAGGCCGGCGACTCGGCGCCCGCAGGCGACGACGACGACTCCGCGCAATAAGCGCGACCCTGAGGGGTATAAGCCTCCGCATGGCCGCAGGAGCGCCCGTCCAGGCCACCCTCGTCCGTCGCCCGGTGGCCACGATCATGGCCTGCCTGGCGGCGGTGGTGTTCGGCGCCGTGTCGTACACCAACCTCCCCCTGAACCTGATGCCGGACCTCGACTACCCCACCATCACGGTGCGGACCGAGTACCCCGGCGCGGCGCCGGCGGAGGTCGAGAGCTACGTCAGCGAGGAGATCGAGGAGGAGCTGTCGACGGTGCCGGGGCTGGCGTCGATCGAGAGCGTCTCCCGGGCGGGGCTGTCGGACGTCATCCTCGAGTTCGAGTGGGACACCGACATGGCGGAGGTCTCGCAGGCGGTGCGGGAGCGGCTGGGGCTGCTGTCGCTGATCGACGAGGCGAGCCGCCCGTTGGTCCTCCGCTACGACCCCAACCTCGACCCCATCGTGCGCCTCGCCCTGGCCGCCGAGGACGACTCGATCGAGGCGCTGGTGACGGCCCGGCGCCTCGCCGAGGACGAGCTCCGGCCGGCGCTGGAGCGGCTCCCCGGGGTCGCCGCGGTCAAGGTCCGAGGGGGGCTGGAGCGCGAGGTCGCCGTCGAGGTCCACGAGGGGCTCCTCCACGCGCGCGGCTTCACGGTGCAGGACGTCGTCAGCCGGCTGAGCGAGGAGAACATCAACCTCGCCGGCGGGTCGCTGCTGGAGGGGCAGACCGAGTACCTGATCCGGACCCTCAACGAGTTCCGCGGACCCGAGGAGATCGCGGACCTGCACCTGATGAACCAGCAGGGCGGCATCGCGCGGCTGGGCGACCTCGCCGAGGTCGCGGTGCGGCCCAAGGAGCGCGAGGTGGTGGGGCGCGTGGGGGGGCGCGAGGCGGTGGAGATCGCGGTCTACCGGGAGGCCGACGCGAACATCGTCGCCGTCTCCCGGGCGGTGCGGGACCGGGTGTTCGGGACGGAGGCCCAGCAGGCCTGGGTGAAGGCGCAGAAGGAGAAGCCCAAGGAGGCCGACGGCACGCCCGTCGCGCGCAAGGACGGCAAGAAGAAGGGGGACAAGAAGGGGAAGAAGGGGAAGAAGAAGAAGCGGCGGCGGAAGCGGCAGCGGGCGGGGGTGCCCCAGGGCGGCGGCGGCGGCGGCAAGATGACCGCCCGCCAGATGACCAACTTCCTCGCCTACGAGCTGCCCGAGGGGATGGAGTTCGAGGTCGTCAGCGACCAGGCGCGGTTCATCGAGGCGGCGATCTCCGACGTCCGCGACGTGGCGCTGTACGGCGCCTTCCTCGCCGTCCTCGTGCTCTTCGTCTTCCTTCGCCACGGCTGGTCGACCTTCATCATCGCGACCGCGATCCCGGTCTCCGTCGTCGTCACGTTCGCGCCGATGTACCTGTTCGGCGTCTCCCTCAACCTGATGTCGCTGGGCGGGCTGGCGCTCGCGATCGGCATGCTCGTCGACAACTCGATCGTGGTGCTGGAGTCGATCCACCGCTGCCGCGAGGAGGGGGACGACATCGTCGCCGCAGCGATCCGGGGGGCCGCCGAGGTGTCGGGCGCGGTGACGGCGTCCACCCTGACGACCGTCGCCGTGTTCCTCCCCATCGCGTTCGTCGTCGGCGTCGCGGGGCAGCTGTTCGGCCACCTCGACCTGCCGGTGGTGTTCGGCCTCCTCGCCAGCCTCGCCGTGGCCCTTTTCCTGATCCCCGTGCTGGCCGCCCTGCCCGCCCGGATCGACCTCCGCGAGATCGACGACCGCTGGGACATCGTCCGCTTCACGCTGCCCTTCACCGAGCTCCGGGACGCCTACCGGTGGGCGTGGAACGGCAAGCTGTTCGGGCCGATCCGGGTGCTCGGGATGACGCCCCTGATCCTCGTCCGGTTCGCCCTCTCGGCGGTCTTCGTGTGGACGCTCTGGCTCTTCCTGCGGGGGGCGCGCCTGGTGGTGAAGGCGGCGCGCGGCCTGCTGTGGGTCGGCGGGGTCGCGACGGGGGACGCCGGGCGGATGGTGGCGGGCCGCTTCGACCAGGTCCTCGGCTGGGTCGAGGCCGTCTACGAGCGGGCGCTGCGGACGTCGATCCGGATCCCCTCGGCGGCGCTCGTGCCCGCCGTCGCGCTCTTCGCGCTGGCGCTGGTGTCGGTCCCGAAGCTGGGCACGGAGCTGCTCCCCGAGGTCCACCAGTCGGTCGTCCTCGCGCACGTGGCGCTCCCCGTGGGGACGCCCCTGGAGCGGACGATGGAGGCGACGGACACCATCGCGAACGCGGCGCGGCGCCTGCCGGGGGTGACGTCGGTGTACGCGGCCGCGGGGACGGAGCGTGAGGTGGGGGCGTCGTCGGACTCCGGCGAGAACACCTGCGACCTCGTCGTCCGGCTCGAGCCGACGGAGGACCCGGCGGCGGCGGAGGCGGCGGTGCGCGAGGAGCTGCGCCGCATCGTGGGGGAGGTGCCGTCCGCCGAGGTCACGCTGTCGGCGCCGACGCTGTTCTCGTTCAAGACGCCGCTGGAGGTCGACGTCCGCGGCGAGCGGCTGGCCGACCTCCGGGCGTCGGCGGACGCGGTGGTGGAGCGGCTCGCCAAGGTGGACGGGCTGCGGGACGTCCAGTCGAACCTCCAGGCCGGCTACCCCGAGATCCAGGTCCGCTACGACCGGGCCCGGCTGGAGCAGTACGGGCTCGACATCGGCGTGGCCGCGCGCGCCGTCCGGGACAAGGTGGCGGGCAACGTCGCCACGGATCTGCGCGGGCAGGGGCGCAAGACCGACGTCCGGGTGGTGCTCCGGGAGGCGGACCGGGAGACCATCGACGACCTCGAGTCGCTCAACGTCAACCCGCGCGGGGCGCCGCCGATCCCGCTCAAGGCGGTGGCCGACCTGACGCCCTCGGAGGGGCCCTCGCAGATCCGCCACGCCGAGGGCGAGCGGGCCGCGCTGGTGACGGCGAACGTCGCCGGCTTCGACCTCGGCACGATGGCCGAGCGGGTCGACCGGGAGATCGCGGCGATGGAGCTGACCGGGGACGTCCGCTACACGGTCGGCGGCCAGTCCCAGGAGATGGAGGCGTCGCTCCAGTCGCTCCGGTTCGCGCTGCTCCTCGCCGTCTTCCTCGTCTACGTGATCATGGCGTCGCAGTTCGAGTCGGTGCTCCAGCCGACCGTCATCCTCTTCGCCATGCCGCTGGCGCTCGTGGGCGCCGTGGCGGGCCTGTGGCTGGGCGGCCTGCCGGTGTCCGTCGTGGTGCTGATCGGGTCCATCGTTCTAGCGGGGGTCGTGGTCAACAACGCGATCGTGCTGGTGGACTACGCCAACCAGCTGCGGGATCGCGGCCAGGACTCCGTCGAGGCCATCGTCAACGCCGGGCGCGTCCGCTTCCGGCCCATCGTGATCTCGACGCTGACCACCGTCCTCGGGCTGATGCCGATGGTGGTGGGGACGGGGGAGGGGTCCGAGATCCGGCAGCCGCTGGCGCTGACCGTCATCGCCGGGCTGCTGTCGTCGACGCTCCTGACCCTCGTCGTCATCCCCGTCCTCTACAGCCTCCTCGGCCGGTTCCGGAGCCGCGCGGCGTGAGGCCCGACGGACTCGGCGCGCTGCTCCCCCGGTTCGCGCTGGGCCGCCCCGTCACCGTCTCCATGGGGCTCCTCGCGATCGTCGTGCTGGGCGCGATCGCGTACGCGAAGATCCCCGTCCAGCTGATGCCCGCGGGCTTCGAGTACCCGTACCTGTGGGTCTGGATCCCGTATCCGGACTCGACCCCCCGCGAGACCGAGCGGTCCGTCGTGCAGCCGATCGAGGACGCGATCGAGACGCTCCCCGGGGTGCGCGAGATCGACGCCCACGCGGGCCAGGACTACGCCCGCTTCAGCATCGAGTTCGACCAGAAGACGGACATGACGGAGGCGTGGGCGGGGCTGATGGACCGGCTCGAGCGGACCCGCCCCGAGCTGCCCGACGACCTCGAGCACTGGTACGTCTACAAGTACAACCCCGAAGACGACCCCATCCTCTGGGCGGCCATCTCGATCCCCGACGACGCGGACGATCCCGCCTACGTCATCGAGACGCGCATCCAGAAGGTGCTCGAACGGGTCCCCGGCGTCGCCCGCGTCGAGTTCTACGGAGCGCATCGGTCGCGGGTGTACGTCGACTTCGACCGCGAATCGGTCGAACGGCACGGCATCAGCCTGTACCAGGTGATGCAGGCGCTCCAGTCGGACAACTTCACGATGCCCTCGGGGGAGGTGCGGGCGGACGGGCGGGTGGTGCTGGTCCGGTCGCTGGCCACCCTGGAGTCGCGGGACGCCATCGCCGCGCTGCCGGTGGGGAACGGGGTCACGCTGGAGGACATCGCCCAGGTCGTGGTGGCACGGCCGGTGGACACGTCCATCCACCGCGTCAACGGCGACAACGCCGCCTCGATCGACGTCTACAAGGAGTCCGGCGCCAACACGATCGAGGTCTGCCGCCGCGTCCAGGAGGCGGTCGACGGGCTCGCGGACGACCCCAAGCTGGCCGGCTTCGTCGTCCACCGCTTCTTCGACCAGGGCGACCTCATCCAGGAGTCGATCGACAACCTCCGCAACACGGCCCTGCAGGGCGGCCTGCTCGCGATCGTGGTGCTCCTCTTCTTCCTCCGCCGCCTCCGGGTGACCCTGCTCATCGCGCTGTCGATCCCGCTGTCGCTGCTGATGACGATCATCGTCCAGTACTTCGTCGGGGAGTCGATCAACCTGCTCGTGATGATGGGGCTGATGCTCGCCGTCGGGATGACGGTGGACAACAGCATCGTGGTGGTGGAGTCGATCTACAGGCGGCGCGAGGAGGGGGAGAGCCCGTGGGAGGCGGCGCTGCACGGGACGGCGGAGGTGGCGCTCGCCATCGTCGCGGCGACGTCCACGACCATCGTCGTCTTCCTCCCCCTGATCCTGATGTCGGACGACGCGCAGTTCAGCTTCTTCATGGGGAAGCTGGGGCTGCCGGTCTGCTACGCGCTGCTCTGCTCGCTGTTCGTGGCGCTGATCATCGTCCCGCTGGCGACGGTGACGGTGGCGGCCGCTCCGCCCGCGAAGCCGTCGCGGATCATCGAGGGGGTGACGGACCGGTACGCGCGGCTGCTCCGGGCGACGCTCCGGAACCGCTCCTGGGCGGCGGTCGCGTTCGTGCTGTCGTGGGCGTCCTGCGCGGTCCCCGCGAACAACCTCGACCAGACGGACGAAGGGGACGGCGGGATCATCGACTTCGTCATCGGGATGGAGTTCCCCGCGTCGTTCACGGTCGACGAGATCGACGAGTCCATCCAGAACATCGAGGAGATGGTCGCCGACAAGCAGGAGGAGTGGCGCATCCGGGCGGTGAGGGCGCGGCGCTGGCGGGGGTCGCGGCGCGGCTTCGTGATGGCGTTCATGGAGAAGCGGCAGCGGGGGGACATCACGAAGGACGAGATCAACGAGCTGCTCCCCGACATGCTCGAGGAACGGGAGATGCCGGGGGTCCAGGCGTGGGCGGGGTGGCGGCGGAACATGGACAGCGGCGAGACGCTGTCGATCAACGTGACGGGGCCGGACAGCGAGGTGCTGACGGAGCTGGGGGACGAGATCGTGCGGCGGCTGCGGGACGCGCCGGGGGTGGTCGGCGTCGAGGCGGAGACGGAGGAGCGGGGGGCGGACGAGCTCCACGTCCTCGTCGACCGGGAGCGGGCGGCGCGGTACGGCGTCTCCCCGACGGTGCTCGCCCGGACGGTGGCGTTCGGCTTCCGCGGGGTGGGGCTGCGGCCCGTGCTGATGGACGGGCGCGAGGTCCCCATGCAGGCGGGCTTCCGGCTATCGGACCGGGCCGACATCGGCAAGCTGCGCGACTTCGGCATCTGGTCGCCGGTGACGGGTCAGGTGGCGCTGGGGACGGTGGCGGACTTCGAGTTTGCGAAGGGGTACGGGACGATCCGGCGTCGCGACCGGCGGACGTCGCTGCGCGTGACGGCGACGCTGGACGACAAGGACCTCGGCGCCGGCTTCATGAAGATCGAGGAGGCGCTGTCGACGCTGCAGCTGCCGCGCGGCTACGAGTGGAACCGGGGCCGCCGCTGGGACCGGCTCGAGGAGCAGGACAAGGCGCAGAAGTTCGCGTTGCTGCTGTCGATCTCGTTCGTCTTCCTGCTGATGGGGATGCTGTTCGAGTCGTTCTGGACCCCCGTCGCGGTGATCGTGTCCGTCCCGTTCGCGTTCGTGGGGGCGTACTGGATGCTGTTCGCGACGGGGACGACGGTCGAGATGATGGCCGGGATCGGAATGGTGATCCTCGTCGGCATCGTCGTGAACAACGCGATCGTCCTCGTGGACCGCGTGCAGCAGTACCGCGACGAGGGGATGGAGCGCGACGAGGCGCTGCTGGCGGGGGGGCGCGACCGGTTCCGGCCGATCGTGATGACGGCGGCGACGACGATCGTGGGGCTGCTCCCGATGGCGATCGGCGACTCGGCGATCGTGGGGACGCCCTACTTCCCGCTGGGGCGGGCGGTGATCGGGGGGCTGGTGGCGTCGACGATCCTGAGCCTCGTCTTCGTGCCCCTCTTCTACAGCTACTTCGACGACCTCAAGGCCTTGATGACCGGGACGCTGCGCCGATGAGAACGACGACTCTGACCCTGACGACGCTCCTGCTGCTGGCGGCGACCCCCGCGGCGGCGGAGGACTCGACGCTGGAGGCGGACCTCGACGCGATCGAGGCGATGTCCGCGCTCGGCGACGACGCGCACGACCTCCCGCTGGAGCACGCCGTGCGGCGGACGCTGGAGGAGAACCTCGGCCTGCGGGTCCGCATCAAGGAGCTGGAGGCGGCGCAGGCGCGGCTGAAGGCGTCGTGGGCGCCGTGGATGCCGTTCGTGACGGCGGGGTGGGGGTACCACCCGTCGCGGTCGGAGATGTTCCTCGACGACTACGAGACGTGGCGGCGGACGAACGGGGACAGCGCGAACTACAACGTCGGGTTCGGGGTGAACCTGCCGACGGGGACGAACGTGTCGCTGACGTGGGCGCAGGGGGCGGTCAACAGCAAGGTGAACTTCGACCCGGAGGTGACGTTCGAGAACCCGCTCGACCCGGACAACCCGATCCCCTTCCTGGTGGACAGCGACTTCTCGACGAAGTGGTCGGCGCTGTCGATCCGGCTGAACCAGTCGCTGCTGCAGGGGATCTCGCCGACGTACCAGCTGCGGAGCGTCCGGAAGGCGGGGCTGGCGCTGGACGTGGCGGAGGTGCAGCGGGACCAGGAGATGACGGACGCGGTGGCGCTGGCGCTGAAGCAGTACTGGGACCTCGTGGGGTACCGGCGGCTGGTGGAGATCCACCGCATCGACCGGCGGCTGGCGGAGGACCAGCGGGAGGTGACGCAGGCGCTGATCGACGCGGGGAAGCTGGCGCCGATCGAGCTGCTCCGGGTGGACGAGCGGGTGGCGAGCGCGAGCGCGGCGGTGCTGGAGGCGCAGCACAACGCGGCGGCGGCGGAGTCGGGTTTGAAGCAGCTGATGCGGGTGGGTCACGACCACGCGCTGTTCCGGACGCCGCTGCGCCCCGTGGACGGGGTGGCGTCGGTGATCCCGTCGCGGGATCGGGACGCGTCGATCGACATGGCGGTGGTCCGCAACCCGGGGCTGATCCTGGCGCGGGCGGACGTGGAGGCGGACTGGATCGACCGGCAGGCGGCGCGGCACGAGATGCTGCCGGACCTGGGGCTGACGGCGGCGCTGTCGCTGAACGGGTCGGGGTTCGAGGTCCGGGAGTCGGTGGAGGACGTGTTCAACACGCGGTTCCCGGACCTCGAGCTGGGGATGACGTTCACGATGCCGGTGCCGGACGTGGGCGCGATCCACGCGCTGAGGGCGTCGGACCTGGAGCTGGAGGCGGCGGAGGCGAACGAGGCGAACGTGGAGCTGCAGCTGCGGTCGAACGTGGAGCAGTTCTGGGGCGCGATCCAGTCGTTCGCGGCCCAGGTGGAAGTCGCCCAGGTCCGAGCCGACCTCGCGGCCCGGTCGGCGGACGCGGCGGCGGCGACGTACGAGGCGGGCAAGAACACCCTCCGCGAGGTCTTCGAGGCCCAGGCGGACCTCAAGGAAGCGAGGGTCGCCCTCCTCCAGGCCGAGATCGCCGAAGCGAAGTCGAGGGTCGAGCTGGAGGTGCTCCGGGGCTCGTTGCTGGAGACGCTGGGGGTGGAAGTGGAGTAGGCCGGCTGGTGCAACGCCTCGCTCAGGGCCGGGAACTTGGACGGCAGTCCGAGCGCTGTCGCGGGGAGGGCACAGTCCAGCGGCCACCTACCGGGGCGCTCCAGGCTCCCCCGCCGTCACGGACTCGAACGCGCCATTCGACCTCGTCCCCCTTCGGCCAGTCGCGACACACCGGGAGCGTTACTGTCTCCCTCCGATCGAGGCTGACGTGCGGCGCGACCAGCGTCGTCCCCAGTGCTTCGACTTCGAACTCGGGTGAATCGAGGCGCTCCTTGCCCGGCTCTACATCAACGAGGAGCCGCACGGCGTATCCGAGGGCGACGCCGCGTCGAGGCTGACCACAGGTCGTGGCGGGATGACCTGGGTCGCAGAACTCGACCCCGTGAATCACGGTCGCCGTCGGCCGGGAGGATGTGGGTTCGCAGGCTTGCAGCAGCAGCGAGCCGACGAAGGCTACCGCCAACGCCCCGCCGAGGTGCCGCCCCGAGGGCGACCGAGGCTCGCCGACTGGGGTGGTCAAAGGTAGTTGAAGATGTCCCAGGGCCCTGGGCAGTCGGTATCACTTCTGGCGGGCATCCCGCTCTGGTAGCCCCATCCATCCGTTTGGTATGTGCAGTCGGGCGGAACGTACGAGTACCACTCTACGAGGTAGTCGCACAGGCAGACCGCAGTGAAGAACGGAAACCAGTCGATGTCCCAGTAGCAACCCTGCAGATGACGGTGCGTACCGCTCGGTGGACAGGGCACCGACGAGTCTTCTTCTACTTGTACTTCTTCGTCTTCTTCATCTTCATCGTCATCGTCGGGCGCAGTGCCGTCGTCGTCATCGTCGTCATCGTCGTCGTCGTCATCATCGTCGTCGTCATCGGGCGCGGTGCCGTCGTCGTCATGGTCCGGTTCGTCGATCTCGACGGTGTCGGGGCCGGGGCTGTCGTCCACCAGCTCGCGTATGAGGGTCGCGACCGGACTCTCTCCGCCGTCGTCGTCGTCGGTTGCCACGACCGTTGTCCCGGCCCCAGGCGCCGTCATGCACACGCCCATCTCGGTGTCGCACCCGCAGCAGGTGCCGTCGTCCGAGCCCGAGGTCGGTGCACAGTCCGAGTCGGAGTCGCATTCCTGTCCAGCTGGGCAAGTCACGCCCTCGCAGGGATCGCCGCCTTCGCCTTCGCCATCCGGCTCGACCCTACCCTCGCCTGGGCCGCCCTCCTCGCCCTCGGCGACCGAGAAGTCGGGTGGGACCTGGGGACCGAAGAACCAGGTCGGCCAGCTCGGGGATCGCGCTGCGATCGACGGGGACGCGCAGGTGCACGGCCCCGACGCCGGCTTCCACCAAGCCCTCCGCGCCACGCCCCCTCGGAACCACTCGGGCAACGGCTGTTCTGCGCCGCGCCTCGACCGGCAGGAACACGAACCGCCGCGCTCACCCTTGCAGGAGCAGCTTCGACCGGAGCAGGAGCGATGCCCCTTCGTGGAGCGGACCCGAGCGCTGACTCGATCGAGGCGGCGCTCCCGCCAGCTCAGAGCGTGACGATCTGCCACCGGGCGCTCGCGCGGCACGCGACGGGCGTCGTCCCCGAGTTCCGGTGGATGTGCCAACCGAACCGTATGAGGCGCTTGCTGCTCGTGTCGCTGCTGGCGTCCGAGTAGGCGCCCTGGTCCTGGTAGCCGGCAGCGTTCGTCGCGGTGCCGACCGAGGTCGAGCTGCCCGGGTTGTCCGCGAAGTCCGCGACCTGGTAGGCCGGGACGACGTCGAGGTTCCCGATGACTTCCTCGATCTCGAAGGCAGCGCGGACCTTCTCGATGTTGGCCGCGCTCATCCACGGCGTCGCCGAGATGAAGATGTCGGTTGTGTCGTTCTCGGTCATCAGGGTGGTCGGTGGTGCGTAGACCGAACGAGTTCCCATGGGGATCCCCTCCTTCGCCGCGACGTGCGGCGTGAGAGGAGGGTTTCACAGCCAGAGAGAGAGAGAGAGAGCAAGGTCCGTGCCGTTGCGCCCAGTGTAGTTCGGTCCTTCCGTGGCGGAAGGGCCAGGGTCGTGCACGGAGGCGAGCGACCTATACTGGCCTCGTGAGTTCTCGTGCCACGAAGCGAGCGACGTACGAGGATCTCCTCGCGCTCCCCGTGCACGTGGTCGGAGAGCTCATCGGGGGCGTCCTGGAGGTCTCGCCGCGCCCCGCTCCGCCTCACGCGGTCGCCCACTCGGGCCTCAGTGGCCAGCTGACGCCGCCCTTCAGCTGGGGGCGCGGCGGACCCGGCGGCTGGTGGATCCTCACCGAGCCGGAGCTTCACCTGGGCTCGGACGTCCTCGTGCCCGACCTCGGAGGTTGGCGACGGGACCGCATGGAGGAGATGCCCGAGACGGCGTACTTCGAGCTGCCGCCGGACTGGGTCTGCGAGATCGTCTCGCCCGCGACGGCTCGAGTCGATCGGGTGCTCAAGCTGCCGGTCTACGCGAGCGCCGGCGTCGCCTGGGCATGGCTCGTCGATCCGATCGCCCGATCCCTGGAGGTCTTCCGCGGAGCCGACCGGACCTGGGTGCTGCACTCCACGCACTCCGGCGACGACATCGTGCGCGCTGAACCCTTCGCCGCGGTCGAGCTCGAGCTGTCGCTGGTCTGGGGGGAGCTGCGGGGGGCGGGATAGAAGGTCCTCCTGATGCCGGCGGTAGGGAGGCAAAGCCAGGTTGCATTGTGCAACCCATCCGATAGAATTGCTTCATGTCCACCGCCGTCAAGCTGTCCTCCGAGCTGGTCGAGGCTGCGCGCGCCGAGGCTGAGCTGTACTCGCGGTCGATGACGCAGCAGATCGAGCACTGGGCTCGTGTCGGGCGCGCCATCGAGCGGTCGGGGGCCGTCGATCCCGAGCGGGTGCGCGCGGCGCTGCGGGCGGAGCTGCACTTCGACGAGCTGGGGACCGAGGAGCGGATGGCCGTGCTGGGTGAGCTGGAGCGGGCGGTCCTGAAGCCGAAGGGGGACCGCGCCCTGGCCCGGGAGCTCGCCGCCGGCGGTGAGACGCTGGTGGGGGCCGGCGCCGACGGCGAGCTGTTCGAGGTGCCGTGACCGCCGAGCCGCCGCTCCTGTGGCTGCTGATCGGACCGAACGGGGCGGGGAAGAGCACCTACTACCGGACGCGCATCGAGCCTCGTCTGGGGGTCGAGTTCGTCAACGCCGACGTCATCGCCGCCGCCGAGTGGCCGGACGCCGGTCCCGAGGCCGCCTACGAGGCCGGACGGCGGGCGGCCGAGCGGCGCCGGCTGCTGATCGCCTCGCGGGAGTCGTTCGTCACCGAGACGGTGTTCTCCCATCCGTCGAAGCTCGATCTCGTCCAGGCCTCGCTCGACGCCGGCTACGAGCTGTGGGTCACGTTCGTCTGCGTCCAGACGCCCGAGCTGGCCGTCGCCCGCGTCGCACACCGTGTCCGCCGCGGCGGGCACGACGTCCCTCGCGACAAGATCGAGCAGCGGTTCGCCCGGATGACCGAGCAAGCCAAGATCGCGGTCCGGCGGGCGCGGCGGGCGTTCATCGTCGACAACAGCGACCCCCGCCGGCCGCTGCGGGACGTGATGACGTTCGAGCGAGGCCAGCTGACCTGGCGAGCAGACGACCTGCCGGCGTGGTGTTGCGCCCTGTTCGGAGGGGCTCTGGACTGATCATGAGCGTTCGGGAAGCTCGCGGCTCCGACGTGGCCGGGAGCTGTCAGGGGCTCTCGTCGGGTCTAGGCTCTGAATGCAGGCCTACGGCCGTCTCGGGGACGTAGTAGGTCAGCGTCTGCTCCTCACCGACCTCAGCACCTCGAGCTGGACGACGTCCACCGCGTTCATCTCCATGAAGACGACTCGCGGAGTTGCCGGGCGTTCTGCCGACTCGGCTGGGGCGACGCCGCGTCAGCGGCGCAAACCCCTCGGCGGAACATCAAGCGGGTGCGGCCGGACACCTTGAGGCGATCAATCGATGAGGTTCAGTTCGAAGTGGTGTGACCGCCGAGCCGACGATTTGAATCAGGACTCCTCGAGGATCTCCTCGAGTGCGTACCAGGTCTTCTGCGGGATGCGCTCCCGGTCGAAGTAGCGGAGCATGATCTCGACGGCGTCTTCGTACCGCTCGACGTTGAGCGCGCGGAGGAGGAAGCGGACGTCTTCTTCGTCGCGGAAGCCCTCGCCGATACGCATGGCGGCGCACTTCAGGGCCAGCAGGTACTCCGGTTGGGCGACGAAGACCGCGAGGTGGGGGAGGTCGAGGAAGGGGTCGAACTCGCCGCGCGCGCTGAGGAAGCCCTTCACGCCGTCGTTCAGCCAGTCCTCGCGCACGTCCGCTCGGAGGGCGACCCGCGCGGCCGCCCGACGGAGCTCGGCGGTCGGCCGGAACAGCGCGTCCACGTCCCGGGTGGACTCGCGGGCCTCGAAGACGAGGCACATCACGGCGCCGCCGACCAGGTAGAGCTCGCCCCGGATCCCCTCGCGCCCCAGCTCCTCGTCGAGGAGGTCGAACAGACGCCGGATGTCCTCGGCCGTCAGCTCCAGGCGGTCAGGCACGGTCGCCCACCGCCGCGTCGATGAACAGGTTCCTCCGCCGGAACGCCACTGGGGCGGACACCAGGAGGTGCTCCCGGAGCCGCCGCAGTCGGGTGCCGAACCAGGGGTGAGGGAGCGGGGGCACGCGAGCCGCCCAGGCGGGCGGCGGGCAGCCGAGGCGGGCGGCCGTCATCTCGACCAGCGCCGCGACGTAGTTGCGCTCCCGGAGCGGCAGGAAGTCGACCTCGAGGCCGTCGACCGCGAGCGGGAAGTCGATCGCCGCGAGCCCCTGCAGCAGCTCGATGATCTCGGCCCAGGCCGCCTGCGACGAGCCCCCCGTGACGTGCCCCATCAGCGCCGCCAGCCGCCTCCGGGGCTCGGGGAGGGCGCGCGCGAGGATCCACTCGGACATCCCCATCCCCGCCCGCTCCGAAGCGGTCCGGATCGCCCGCTTCTCGGCCTCGGTGACCCTCAGTTGGAGTTGGTGCGTACGCGTCGCCATACCTCTGCCTCCGAAGACGATGGGTCGGGGTCCACACTATGTCAAGACGGTGTATTGACACAGTGCTTCAAATACATCGATTGTACGAATCGACTTGATCGACATAAATCGAGTCAATAAGGTCGATTCATGTCTGAGATCATCCCTGCCAAGGAGGCGGCCGCGATCCTCGGGATCAAGGTCCAGTCGCTGTACACCTACGTCTCGCGGGGGGTGCTCCAGTCCGTGCCCGGGGCGGGGCGGTCGAAGGGGTATCGGCGGGCCGACGTCGAGCGGCTGAAGACGAAGACCGAGACCTCCACCGCGCTCCGCTGGGGGGAGCCGGTGCTGTCGACCGAGCTGACGTCGATCGCGCCCGACACCGGGCTGCGGTACCGGGGGCACGCCATCGAGGCGCTCGCGGACGAGTCGTTCGAGTCCGTCGCCGAGCTGCTCTTCACCGGGGAGCTGCCCGAGATCCGGCCCACGTGGGTCACGCGGGGGCTCGGGATCGTGCCCGTCGACTTCGCCTCGGCGGTCCCCACCGGGACGCCGCCGCTGACCAGCCTCATGGTCGCCGTGCCCGCGCTGGCGTCGCGCGACGACGAGCGGTTCGGGGCCGCCGAGGCCGCCGAGCTGCACCGGGGACGCCGGTTGATCCGGCGCATGGCGGCGCTGCTCGCCCTCGGGCTGGACGTCTCCCGGTGCGGGCCCGCCCTCGCCCAGGGGTCCGTCGCCGGCACCGTCGCCCGCGCCCTCGGCCGCGGCAGCACCACCGAGGTCGTCAGCGCCGTCGACCTCGCCCTCGTCCTGTGCGCCGACCACGGCCTCAACGCGTCGACCTTCGCCGCCCGCGTCGCCGCGTCCGCCGGCGCCGACCTGTACGCGTCCACGTCCGCGGCCATGGCGGCGCTCTCCGGCTGGAAGCACGGCGGCGCTTGCGACCGCGTCGAGGCGCTCCTGGACGAGGCCGGGACCGCCGCCCGGGCCGGCGACGTCGTCCGCGGACGGGCCGCCCGCGGCGAGTCCGTCCCCGGCTTCGGCCACCCGCTCTACCCCGACGGCGACCCCCGCGGCGCCATGCTGCTGGAGGCCGCGCGCCAGGTGTGGGGGGACAGCGACCGCCTCGCCACGTTGAACGCCGTCGTCGCCGCCATGGACCGCCTCGGCCACGCCCCCCCGAACCTCGACGTCGGCCTCGTCGCGCTCGCGTCGGCGCTCGGCCTCCCCCGCGGGTCCGCCAAGGCGATCTTCGCCGTCGGCCGCACCGCGGGCTGGATCGCCCACGCCCTGGAGCAGCGCCGCCAGGGCTTCCTGCTCCGCCCCCGCGCCCGCTACGTCGGCCCCGAGGCCTAGTCCCGGTCCCCGTCCTCGTCGGCCGGTCGGACCGTCCAGGCCTCGGCGTCGTCCGGGGCGGCCTCCAGCACGTACCCGGCGGGGTGCCGCGCCTCCCACGCGGGGAGGTCCGGCGCGCGCAGGAACACCAGCCGGTGGTCCGTCTTGAAGCCGAACGGGTAGATGGCCTCGCGGCTCCCCTCCGGAGGGATCAGCACGGCGACGTCCGCGGTCGGCGCGTCCCTCAGGGGGCCCGTGGTGAGGAGCTCGGGGACGTCGGGCGCGGGGAGGCCGAGCCGGGCCCACCGCACCAGGAGGTGGGCGCTGAGCATCCACGAGAGGGCGACCGCGGTCAGGAGCATCGACGTCCGCTTCGCCGTCCCCCGCGCGAAGTCCGCCGCGAACGCCACCACCACGAGCACGCACAGGGCCTGGAGGAAGTACTTCCCCTCGAACGGCCAGCCGAGGTTCTCGATCTGCAGCGGCCACGGCAGCCGCCCCCCGCGGGGGAAGAGGATCCGGTCCGCGAGGTAGACGCACACCAGCGTCCCGACCAACCACGGCGCGATCGCGAGGCGGCGGGAGCGGGCGTCGCCGGCCCACGCGCACGCCAGCCCGAAGCCGACGAGCAGCCAGACCGGCTCCATCGGATCGAGGTAGCGGGGGTAGAGGTCCCAGCCCCGCTCCAGGTCCCGCTTCAGCCAGTAGCGGACCACGTGCAGCGTCGACATCGCCGCCAGCGCCAGCCCCCCCGCGGCGACGAACGCGACGGCCTGCCGGACGGGGTCCGAGATCCCCGCCCGGCGCGACACCAGCGCGGCGGGGACGAGGAGCGCGAGGCCCGCGCTGGACAGGGGGTAGTACAGGAGGTGCTGGCTGGCCGAGCGGTACAGGATCCCCCATCCCCGCGGCGACTCGATCGCCCGGGTGGCCGCGCTGAGGTGCCCGGTCGCGACCCCTTCGCCGTACGCCTGCACGGGGGCCTCCCGCAGCGCCGACACGATCAGCTCCGGGGCGAACCCCACGAAGGCGCCGGCGAGGGCGAACCCCACCCACCGGAGCTCGTCCCGCACGTCGCCCCCCGTGCGCCACGCCCACAGCGCCCGCCCCGCCAGCAGCGCGGCCCCTGCGGCGACGAACGCCAGCCCCGTCCGGCGCGTCGCCACCATCAGCCCGAGGACCAGCCCGAACCCCGCCGCGGAGCGCGCGTCGGGCCGCTTCGCGAACCGGTAGGCGAGCCCCACGGAGACGAGCACGAGCGCCGTGAACAGCGCCTCAGTCCGCGTGTTTCGGGCGTGCAGGGTGACCCCCGCGAGGAGCTGGGCGGCGGCCAGCGCCGACCACGCCCGCCGCTCCCCCGCGAGGTCCCGGAGCAGCGGCAGGAGCGCCAGCGAGGCGGCCGCCAGGAGGACGCCGTGGAGCGTGTAGATGGCGTTGAACCGGAGCGCGTTCGACTCGATCGCGAAGAACGGGCTGAGGACCATCGGGTAGACGGGCGGGTAGACCTTCCCCAGCCCCGTGTCGTAGCGGCCCTCCCGCCACAGGTTCTGGGCGAGGTCGAGGTAGACGTTGGAGTCGAGCTTCGGGTTGACGATCCCCGCGGGGCCGAGGAACTGGATCAGGAGGACGTGGACGACCACGGCCGCCACGAAGAGGCGCGGGCCGGTCACGGAGTGCCGACCCTCTCGTTCTGCTGGGCCTGGAACTTGCGGTGCCGCCGCTCTCGGCCGCGGGCCTTGCGGTCGGTCATCGTGGGGTCCCACAGCGGGGTCCGGAGGTCGCACAGGTTCCGCTTCCGGTCGTAGTGCTGGAACCGGTCGCGGGGGTCGTGGGGGTACATCGACCAGTCGACCTGGTCGCGCACGTCGTCCGCCGTGGGCTCGACGCCGGCGCCGAGGATCACCCACAGCTCGCCGTCGCCGCCCGCGCCGCGGAGCGTGTGCGGCCCCGCCTCCAGGGTGAGGACCTCCCGGTGCTCGACGGCCCGCCCGTCGACCGACGCCTCCCCCTCCCAGCCGCCGCGCAGCCAGACGGTGTACTCGCCGTCGACGAGCAGCTCGACCTGCTGCGAGCGCGCCTCGTCCCGCACGAGCATGCGGCCGCCGTGGAGGTAGAGGTTGTCGCGGTAGGGGAGGAAGTGGCGCCAGTGCCACCGCCGCTCGGTCTTGGTCAGGTACTTCGTGCGGCTCATGTAGTCCGCGATGAAGAAGCGCGGCCGCCGCTCCCGGGCCCGCTCCATGAAGGCGCGGTGGCGGTCGGTGGCGCGCTTCCGGAAGATGCGGCGCTGGGGGCCCGTCCCCAGGAACGCCATCTCCGGGTAGCCGGGGACGAGGCCGATCATGTCCCAGTAGGGGACGGGCTCGGGGAACGCCTCGCGGATGTCCTCCATCACCCGGATCTGGTGGCGGTTGTTCGTCGCCACGAGGGGGCCGGGGACCTCGCGCGAGGCGTAGATCGAGCCCCCCACGGCGGCGGCGACGAGGACGACGGCCACGGCTGGGGGGGCGCGGCGGGCGAGGGCGGCGCCGGTCGCGGCGAGCAACGCGCCGGCGGGGATCGCGAGGTACGGGATCATCGACGCGATGTAGTACGGCCGGAAGCCGCGGTGGACCTGGATCGTCGCCACGAGGACGAGGGCGGCCGTGAGTGACGCGGCGACGAGGGGGCGCCGGCGGGCGGTCACCAGGAGCCACGGCACGGCGAGCGCCGCGATCACCCACACCGCGGGGCCCGATTCGAAGACCATGCTCAGGTTCTCGAGCTTGTCCTCCAGCGTGATGTCGGTCCCGAAGCCGGTCCGCTTCGCGACCTCGAACGTGTGGGTCACCGCCGCGCCGCCCCGGTCGGAGACGAGCGCGAGCAGCCCGAACCAGGCGGCCATCGCCGTCGCCGTCACGCCCGCCGCGACGGCGCCCTCCCGGAGCCGGGGGCGGAGGTCGCGCCAGCCCTGCGTGGCGAGGACGTAGACGGCCCACCCCGCCCCGATGGCGGCCGCGTTGTAGACGCTCTTCTGGCTCACGAGGCCCGCCGCGGCGACGAACCCGCCCGCGATCGCCGCGCGACGGAGCCCCGGATCCGGCCGCCACAGCTGCGCCATCGCGGCCAGCGTCAGCGCCACGACGAACGTGTCCGTCCGGACCTCGAACGCGTACTTGAGCCAGCCCCCGCACGTCACCAGGAGGGCGATCGCCAGCGCCGCCGTCCACGCCCGCTCGCCGCCGTCGCGGCCGTCGTCGCGGGCGGACAGGGACGCGACCCCGACGAGCGCGAGGATCGACGCCAGCGCCGCGACGACGCGGAACCCGCGGGCCACGAGGACGGGGTCGTCGAGCCAGAGCAGCGGCGCGAGGGCGAGCCAGAGGAGGCCGGGGCGGCCGGGGGCGTGGAAGTCCCCCTCGGCGAAGCGGGCGGCGTGGCGCCAGACGTTCGTCTCGTCGCAGTGGAAGGCCGCCACCTGGCCGATGTAGAGCAGCGCCGCGGCGCCCCCCAGGAGGGCGACGGCGAGCGCCCCCCGCGCCGGATCGAGGCGGCTCACCGGAGGAACCGGAACCGGCCGCCGAGGTACTCCCGGAGGCGCTCGCGGCCGTAGTAGTCGCGGACCTCGGCGTCGGGGCAGCGGTCGGCGCGGCGGCGGGCCGAGCCGAGCCAGCCGCGGAGGAAGTGGACGCCGCCGGTGTGCGGCGCCCGGAGCGTGTAGGCGACGGACCGGCCCGCGACGATCGCGGGGTGGAGGCCGAGGAACCAGGCGTACTCGCCCTTCCGCGCGTAGCCCGCGGCGACGCCGTACCGGGTCCCCGTCTCGCGCGCGTGGGTGGCCTCGACGTCGGGCAGGAGCCGGGTCTCGAACCCCGCCTGGCGGGCCTTGACGTTGGCGGCGCCGTCGAACCCGGCGTAGGGGGGGAGGCCGCCGATCCGGTCGAGGCAGTCGACGCGGAACGTCTGCGTGCCGCCGCGGGGGAGGTCGGACCGCTGGAACGGCTCCAGGGGCTCGCCCGCGACGCGGATCACCGAGGAGACGACGCCGAGGCCGGGGTCGCCGGCGAGCGCGCCTACGAGGCGGGCGTAGTGGTCGGGGGGGAGGCGCAGGTCGGCGTCGACGATGCCCGCCGCGACGGGCTCGACGCCCCGCTCCCGGATCCGCCGCAGCGCCTCCGCGAGGCCCCACGACTTCAGCCGCCCGATGTGGTGCCCGAGGTACTCGTCGGAGCGGTCCGGCGAGCTCGCGACCTCCATCCAGTCGCGCGACGCGGCCGCCTCGGCGGCCCACTCCGCGGTCCCGTCGGTGCTGTGATCGTCCACCAGCAGCCAGAGCGCCGGGGGGAGCTCCTGGGCGTCGAGGTCGGCCAGCAGCTCCGGCAGACGCTCGCGCTCGTCGCGGGCCGGGGTGGCGATCACGTAGGCGGACACGCGGGGGGTGGTAGGCCCCTGCCCCGACGATGTCAAGGTATCCTCCGGCGCCTCCGTTGCCCTGGGATCCCCACCGCCGTCAGCGCGTCGTCACCGCGATCGCCGTCGCGGCAGGAGCCGCCGTCCTGGCGCCGGTCGCGTGGTCGGCGGCGTTCCACTGCGACGAGACCACCGTCCTCCGCCACCTCACGAACTTCGCCCTCGGCGACGTCTACCGCCCCGGTCGACCGGGGCTGCTGTGGCTCGTCCTCGCCCCGCTGACGTGGCTCGGCGACCCGGTGACCATCGCCCGGGGGGCGCGCGTGGTCGGTTGGCTCGCCGCGACGGGGACGCTGGCGATGGCCGCCGTCCTCGCGACGAGCGTCGTGCGGGCGGGGGCGGGGGCGGACGGGGACGCCGCCGCGGGCGACGACGCCGCCGGCCTGTGGGCCGCGCCCGCCGCGGTGGTGCTGCTCGTCGGGGCGATGGCGTGGCACGGGCACGGCTGGGAGCTCCGGACCGACACCTTCACGACCCCGCTGACCCTGCTCCTGGCGTGGCGGCTGTGGCGGGCGGGGACGTCGACCCGGGAGGCGGTCCTCCTCGGGCTGCTCGTCGGCGCGCTCGGGCTGATCTCCCAGAAGTGCATCTACAACGTCGCCGCCGTGACCCTCGGGTACGGCGCGTGGGTGGCGGCGTCCCCGGCTCCGCGGGAGTGGCCGTCCCACCTCCGCACCCTCGCCGTCGTCGCCGCCGTCTCGATCGGAGCGGTGGTCGCGTGGTACGGCGCGCTGGCCCTCCTCAGCGGCGAGGGGGCGGCCCTCGTCAGCGCCCACGTCGACAGCGCGGTCCGGACGGGGTTCGCCGACGACCGCGACCTCGGCGCCAAGGGCAAGGCCCTGTGGGGCGCCGTCCGGTTCGGGAAGGTCACCTGGGGGCTCGCGGCGGTGGGTCTGGTCGTCGCCGCGGTCCGCGCCCGGCGTCGGCCCGGCCTCCTCGCGGTCGCCGTCGCGGCCCTCGCCATGATCGGCACGATCGCCGTACATCGCGGCTACTTCCTCTACTACGTGGCGTCGTTCGAGCCGCTCGTCGCGGTCCTCGCCGCCGCCCCCGTCGGGTGGGCGCTGGCCGCCGCCCGCCGCCGCACCGGGCGGCTCGGGGTCCCCGCCGCCCTCGGAATCGCCGCGCTCGTCGCCGTCGCGGTGCTGGGCGCCGACCGGCGGGCCGGCTACCTCGCCGTCTCCAACGACCGGCAGCTCGCCGTCATGGCCGCCGCGGCCGAGGCGTTCCCCGAGCCGGTGCCCTACTGGGACCAGCTCGGCCTCGTCGCGGGCTACCCCGAGACGACGTTCTTCGGCACCGCCGAGGTCCGGAAGCGGTTCCGCGCGCGGGTGGGCACGGACGCCTTCATCAAGCAGGCGCGGGAGCGGAAGCCGCGCTTCTTCGTGCGGAACTACCTGTCGCGCGACACGTACCTCAACAAGCGCGAGATCCGCTGGCACTGGCGCCACTTCGTCCCCTACCGCGACAACCTCTACCTGCTCGGCGGACGCCGCCTCGCGACGGCCGCGGGGGCGGGCAAGACGTCCCGCATGGAGGTCCTCGTCCCCGGCGAGTACACCGTCTGGTTCCTCGGCGGCTGGGACGGGGAGGCGAGCGTCGGCGGCCGCTCCGTCCGGCACGGCGACGTGATCTCGCTGAACGAGGGCGAGGTCGAGCTGGACGCGCGCCCCACCGCCGGGGAGGGGCAGCTGTGGGTGCTCCTCGGTGCCGGCCGCGTGCCCGCGGCGGAGAGGTCGGCGGACCACGTCGACTGGTCGATGGGGCCGCTGGCGAGCCGGAACCGCTACCAGCACTACGACCGGAGCAACAAGCCCGGCGACCTCCGGACGCCGCCCGAGGATCCGACCGTGGGGGCGGCGGAGGACGAGCGGCGGGAGCGACGCCACCGGCGCTGGCAGCGGAAGCGGGACGAGCGGTCCGGAACCCCCCGTCAGGGGAGGTAGACCTTCCAGTCGCCGACGGTCACGGGGTCGCCCGCCCGCGGGATGCGCCGCTCGCTCGCGCGCGTCACCACGAACCCCTCGGGGTGCTCACGACGCCAGTCGGGGGCGGTGGACGCCTCGATCAGGGAGATCCGGTGGTCTGTCTTGAAGGGCAGCGCGTACACGTGCTTCCGCTTCCGGTCCTTGCCTACCGCCACCGCGACGTCGGCCCGCGGCGCCTCCGCGAGCGGACCCTCGACGAGGACGGCCGGGATCTCCACGTTCGGGGCCCCGTACCGGACCCAGTTGACGACGAGGTGGGCGCTGATCAGCCACCCCACGGCGATCACCACGACGAGCGCGCCGGGGCGCTCCGCCAGCCGCCGGCTCAGCGCCACCGCGAGGAGGACGAGCACCGCGAAGGTGACGACCTGGAGGAAGTGCTCCGGCGACCCCGGCCAGTGGAGCCGCTCCTCGACGTGATCGGGCCACGGGAGGCGGTACCCCCGGGGACGGTAGACCCCGCCCGCCGAGTAGGCCGTGATCGCCGCCGCCGCGAGCCACGGGGCGGTCGCCCGGAGCCGCCCCGCCCCCGCCAGCGCGCACGCCACCCCGAACCCGAGGATCACCCACACCGGCTCCAGCGGGTCGACGTAGCGGGCGTAGAGGTCGAACCCCTTCTCCAGGTCCCTCCGCACCCAGTAGCGGACGACGTGGAGCGTGGACAGGAGCGCCAGTCCCAGTCCCGCCAGGGCGGTGAACCAGGCCGCCGCGCGGACGCCCGGCGACAGGTGCGCCCCCCGCTTCCCCAGCGCCACCGGCACCAGCAGCGCCAGCCCCCCCGTCGACAGCACGAAGTAGCTGAGGTGCTGGGCGCCGACCTGGATCGCGATGCGACCCACCTCGGGCCGCCGGATCGCGTCGACGCCGGCGCCCAGGTGCCGCCCCACGACGCCGTCCCCGTAGGCCTGGACCGCCTCTCCCTGGAGCGCCGTCACGAACAGCTCGGGGGCCAGCCCCGCCAGCGCGCCGAGCCCCACCAGGGCGGCCGTCCGCAGCTCCTCCCGGAGCCTCCCCGTCCCCCGGCTCGCGACCACCCGCGCGGCGAGGACGGCGACCCCCGCGCCCGCGAACGCGAGCCCCGTCCGGCGCGTCGCCACCATCAGCCCGAGCGTCGCCCCCAGCATGACGGCGGCTTCCACCCCGGGCCGCCGGGCGAGGCGGTGGACCAGCGCCACCGCCACCATCGCGAGCGCGGTGAACAGCGTCTCCGTCCGCGGGTGGACGGCGTGCACCGTGACCCCCGCGAGGAGCTGCGAGGCCGTCAGCACCAGCCACGCCCGCCGCTCCCCCGCCAGCTCCCGCGCCAGCGGCAGCAGCGCCAGCGCCCCGCCCGCCAGGAGCAGCCCGTGGAGGACGTAGACGAGCGTGAACCGGAGCCCGTTGTCGTCGAGCGCGAAGAGCGGCGCGATGAGCATCGGGTAGGCCGGCGGGTAGGTCTTCCCCAGCACCGTCTCGTAGCGGCCTTCGCGCCACAGCGTCTGCGCGAGCTCGAGGTAGACGTTGGCGTCCAGGCTGGGGCTCACCACCGCCGACGGCCCCAGCGCCCGCAGCAGCGCGATGTGACCGACCACGGCGGCCGCGAAGAGGACCGGACCGGGCCGCCAGCGGCGGTCGTGGTCTACGAGCTCGCTCAAGGCTCCCCCCGCCTCCGTCGCAGCGAGCGCCACGCCGACCGGATGTCCCGGCCGTCCAGGGCGAGGAGGCCGAGGCCGAACCCGACGATCACCGCGGCGCGGACGGGGAGCGGCTGGCCCGTCCCGATCACCAGCGCGGCGGCGACCATCGCGGCGAGGACGGCGGCCCGGCCGTACTTGAAGGGGACCTTCCGGGCGGTCCGGGCGAGGACCCCGACCGCGATCGCGCAGACGACCCACGAGGTCGCGGTGGCCCACGCGGCGCCGGCCATCCCCCACTTCGGGATCCACCACCAGTTCAGGGCGACGTTCAGCGCCGCCGAAGGGACGGTCGCGGCGGCGATCCAGCGGGCGGCGGACTTGTTCGCCATCACCACGGCGAGCGCCACGAGGTAGTAGGCGCGGACGAACGCGCCGAGCACGAGGATCGGCACGACCGCACCCGCCGCGCTCCAGTCCTGGTCGCTGAAGAACGCGGCGAGGGCGATGATCTCGGGGGCCGCCATCCCGATCCCGACGGCCGCGATCCCGACCATCGAGACGGCGAAGAACGACAGCTGCCGGACCCGGCTCCAGCCGGCCTCGTCGCGGTCCCGGTCCTCGCGGAGGAAGAACGGGATCCACGCCTTCTGCATGCCCATGCTGAACATGAAGACGGCGGACGCGATCTGCGTCGCGAGGAGGTAGAGCCCGCCCGTGGCGGCGTCGTCGGCGAACAGGAACAGCTGGTCGGTCGCCTGGAAGACGATCGTCGACATCGTGTGCGGGAGCAGCGGCAGGCCGTACGCGAGGCTCCCCAGCAGCGCGGCCCGGCGGACCCGGGGGCGCTCCCCCTTCAGGACGATCTTGAGCCCCGCCAGCGCGCCGACCGTCAGCGAGGTCGCCATCGCGAGGAGGATCCCGGCGGCCCCCCAGCGGAGGACGCCGACGAAGAGCAGCACGAGCACCAGCAGCACCAGCCACCGGCCCACGCTGAGCGCGGTGTGGATCTCCGGCCGGCGGTCCTTCTGGAGCCAGCACAGGACGATGTTGAACATCGCCTGGCCGGTGACCCCGACCAGCCCCGCCAGCCCGATCGGCCACAGCGGCACGCCCTCGACGCGGTCGCTGAGGTGGGGCCACAGCAGCACCGCCGCGGTGGTGACGAGGACCCCGACGACGGCGACCCACGCGACGACGGTCCCGAGGAGCTCCCCGCGCGCGTCGCGGTCGTCCTCGGCGTCGACGCCGAGCTTGAGGATCGAGTGCGTCTGCCCCACCACGACCAGCGGGACGAGGAAGCTGACGACGTGCTTGACCGCCCCGAACGCCCCGAACGCGTCCTGCGGCAGCAGCGCCGTGTAGAGGGGGACGAGGAGGAAGTTGCCGGCCCGCAGGAGGAACAGGCCGAGGGTGTAGAGGCCGCCCTCCCGGAAGAGCCGCAGGCCCGCGGACCGGCTCGCGCTCAACCGCCGTATCCCAGGGCGTCGGCCAGGGGCTGCAACGGGTCCAGGGCGTCCGCCTTGTCCTCGTCGGTCCACTGCGGGGGGCGGCCCCAGGGCATCTCGCCCTTCTGCGCGTTGAGCGGACGCTCCAGGCTGCGGGCGATGGTCCGGTCGGGGATCGGGGCGACGTCGAGGAAGTCGAACACCCGCCGGACCCGGTCGACGTCCCCGGCGAAGAGGTCCTCGGCGCGGACGACGTCGACGCGGCCGGGGCCGAGCGTCTCCCGCAGCTCCAGGCCGAAGCGGTTGGTCGTCTCCCACAGCCACGCCGCACGCCGCTCGGCGGACCAGTCGTCCCACCCCGGCTCGTCCTTGGGCCGCGGCCGCGCGTGGTCCCAGGGGTGGCCGAGGTAGTAGCCGCGCTTGACCGCCGACCGGACGAAGTCCTCGGGCTTGCGGACGACGTGGAGGAACCGGCTGCGGGGGTAGACCGCGGCCAGCGCGGGGGCGAGGAACGTCATCCGGTTGGACGCCTCGAAGTAGAGCTTGCCCCGCTTGTGGGCGGCGAACACGAGCCGGTCCCGGGCGACGGCGACCGCCTCCTCCCAGAACGTCGCGTCCTCGGCGCCCGTCCACGCCAGGTAGCTGGCGGCGATGAGGCGGGGCTCGGGCTCGTGCTGGGCGTCGATCGACGGCGAGGCTCCCAGCGTCGCGGTCAGCGCCATCGTCCCCGTCCGGCCGGTCGAAAGGACGAACGCAGCCTCCGACTCGGCGCGCATGCGGTCCCAGTGCTCGGGGCCGCGGTCGAGGTCGGCGGTGGAGTTGGCGACCTCCAACCCGAAGAGTGCGTGGTCGAGCCGGCCGACGAGGCCGCGGACCCCCTCGAGGGCGCGGCTCAGGTGCGGACTCCGGACGCGGGGCGGCCTCGGCACGGGGGCCTATATAGCGCGCCGGGCCCGCGGTGGTAGCGTCCCGGCATGGCGAAGCTGTACCGCCCCGACGGCCCCCCGCAGGGCGAGCCGGTCGACGCGACGCCGTCCGAGGAGGGCGTCTCCGCGGACGACGTCCACCTCCCCTACGACGGCCTGAGCGCCCGCGTGGGCGGGTACGAGAACTCGTTCATCATCTTCGAGCACCGCGATCACGAGCGGGTCGAGCTGTGGGTGGACCCGTCGTTCCTGGATCAGCTCCCCGAGGCGGTCCGGCCGCAGTTCGCGGTCGCCGAGCAGAAGCAGAAGTCGGGCGTGCGGACGCGGAAGGTGCTCCGTCGGGTGACGTTCGTGGTGTTCGTGGCGGGGATCGTCTGGTTCTTCACCGGCGGCTTCGCCAACGTCGTCCTCGGGATGATCCCGTACTCCGCGGAGCAGCAGCTCGGGGACATGGCGGCCGAGGAGTTCGCGTCCCAGGCGCCGGAGTGCCAGAACGAGCTCCTGACCGGCGCGGTCACCTCGATCATGGAGCGCCTCGTCGAGGAGCTGGACGAGGTCAACTACGAGTACCGCGTGCGCGTCCTCATGAGCGACGACGTCAACGCCTTCGCGCTCCCCGGCGGGGAGATGTTCTTCTACTCGGGGCTGCTCGAGGAGGCGACCACCGAGCACGAGGTGGCGGCCGTGATGGGGCACGAGATCTTCCACGTCGTCCGCCGCCACGGGCTCCGCGGGATGGTCCAGCGGGCGGGGCTCTCGGCACTGCTCGCGTTCTTCGTGGGGGACGCCTCCGAGGGCGTGGCCGTCCTCGCCGGCTACGCGGCCCAGGCGGGCGGGCTGAAGCACGGCCGCGACCAGGAGCGGGCGGCGGACACGCTCGGCGTGGCGCTGATGGCGGAGGCGGGGTTCGACCCCCAGGGCGCCGTGACCTTCTTCGGCAAGCTGGCCGAGGCGTCGGGTGACGACGGCGGCTCGATGGCGCGGCTGTCGGCGATGGCGTCGACCCACCCCGCGAGCAGCGAGCGCCAGGAGCGGCTGTCCGCGATGGCCGAGGACCTCGCGCCGGCCCAGGTCCGCGGTCTCGACACCGAGTGGTCGAAGATCCGCGCGCTCTGCAGCCCCTGAGCCGATGAGCAAGAAGGACCGGCGACGCCACGCGGGACGCCACTCGGGGCGGCCCGGCGACCGCGGCAAGAAGGCGGCCCGGGAGGCGCGGCGGCGGGAGCAGCAGGCGCGGGACGAGCGGGACCGGGCGAAGCTCCTGGAGAAGCACGGCGTCCGCGAGCCCGACGGCCGCGTGCTGTGCATGTACGGGACCCACGCGGACTGCGCGCTCGACGACGGCACCGTCCGCATGTGCCTCCTGACGCCGAAGGTCCACAAGCTCTTCGGGGTCTGCGTCGGCGACCGCGTCTGGACCGAGCGGGGAGCGACGGACGAGGAGCGGGTCATCGTCGCGCGGGCCCGGCGGCGGACCGAGATCCGGCGGAAGCGCGGCGAGGAGGACCTCGTCGGCCACGTCATCGCCGCCAACGTCGACCGGATGGCGATCACCGCCGCGCTCCAGGCGCCGCCGCTGAGGACCGGCGCGCTCGACCGCTACCTCGTCCTCGCCTCCGTCCTCGGCGTCGAGCCGCTCATCGTCGTCACCAAGATCGACGACGCCGGCGCCGACGCGCCCGAGTGGCAGGCGCTCTCGCCGTACCGCGAGCTGGGCGTTCCCATCGTGGCGACGTCCGCTGTCACCGGCGCCGGGCTGGACGAGCTGCGGGACGCCCTCCGGGGCGCCGTCACCGTCTTCGCGGGGCACAGCGGGGTCGGCAAGTCGGCGCTGTGCCAGGCGCTGGGCCTGGAGGACGCCCCCGAGGTCGGCGAGCTGTCCACCGCGCACGGCCGCGTCCGGGGCCGCCACACCACCTCGATCGCCCGCCTCCTCGCGCTCCCCGACGGCGACGGCCACGTCGTCGACACCCCCGGCGTCCGCGCCATCGGCCTCGTCGACCTCAAACCCGAGGACGCCCGCGTCCACTTCCCCGAGTTCGCCGACCTCGCCGCGGAGTGCGAGTACAGCTCGTGCCTCCACCTCGACGAGGACGGCTGCGCGGTGCGCGCGGCCTACGACGACGAAGCCCTCGCAGCGTCACGCTACGAGGGCTACGTCCGACTGATGCAGTCGCTGTACGAGGAAGGCTGAGGGGCCGGCCTACTCCTTCGGGGCGCGGCGGGACTCGAGGTCCTCGATCTCCCGGTTGGCCTTCTCGACCTCGCCGGTGTTGCCGACGCCCTGGGCGTAGTTCTTCACTTCCTTCCACGCCGAGATCGCGCGGTTCAGCTTCTGCTCGTCACCGAACCCCGCGTTGGCCTTCGCGTCCGACTCGTAGGTCGCCGTGTGGGAGCGCGCCTTGATCTTGTACGCGAGGAGGATGCGCTTGCTCTTGTTCGAGCCGCCCATGTCGCTCTGGTAGGCGATGGTCGTGTCGGCCCGGCTGATCGCCGTGCTGAGCTGGCCGTTGCGGAGCGAGCACTTCGAGCCCTCGAGGTTCCACTCGGGCTTGTACTTGTAGCGGCCCTGCGCGAGCACGCCCTCGGAGACCTCGCAGTGCGCCTTGTAGTCCCGCTTGGCCTCGTAGTGGGCCGCCAGCAGGGCCATCGCGCGCAGGTAGTTGCCGTCGTTGACGGGGCAGGCCTTGAGGTGCGCGATCTCCGCCGACGACAGGTTCCCGCCGCCCGCCTTGCCGGTGACCGACGCGAGGTAGTCGCGCGAGTAGTCCATGTCCGCCGACGGCGCCGGAGTCGGCTCCGCCGGGGTGGGCTCGGGGGTCGGCTCAGGCGTACTCGCCGGCGTCGCCTCGGGGGTCGGCTCGGGCGTGGCCTCGGGCGTCGGCTCGGGGGTCGGCTCCGGCGTCGGCTCGGGCGTCG
>CAYFOA010000012.1:0-29368 GCA_964344575.1 uncultured Rickettsiales bacterium
ACGCGACCGACGACGACGACAGCGGCGATGACGACGACGACGACGACGACGCCGTCCCCGCCACCGACGTCGACGGCGACGGCTACGGCGCCGGCGAGGACTGCGCCCCCTTCGACCCGTCCGTCCACCCCGGCGCCCTCGAGCTGTGCGACGGCACCGACAGCGCCTGCGACGGCCTCGGCGACGAGATCGACGCCGACGGCGACGGCTCCCTCGCGTGCGCCGACTGCGACGACGCCGAGCCCACCGCGTTCCCTGGCGCCGTCGAGGTCTGCGGCAACGGGATCGACGAGAACTGCGACGGCACCGACGCCGACACCGACAACGACGGCGACGGCTACACCGCCTGCGCGGGCGGCGACTGCGACGACGCGACGGCGTCCGTGCACCCCGGCGCGACCGAGCTCTGCGACGGCGTCGACACCAACTGCGACGGCGCTCTCGGCCCCGCCGAGCACGACGACGACGCCGACGGGTACCCCGCCTGCGATGACTGCAACGACGTCGATCCCGCCGTCCACCCCGGCGCCGCGGAGCAGTGCAACGGCCTCGACGACGACTGCGACGGCCTCAGCCTCGGCGGCAACGAGCTCGATCTCGACGGCGACGGCCACCGCCCCTGCGACGGCGACTGCGACGACCTCGACCCGACCACGCACCTCTGGGCCGTCGAGGACTGCAGCGACGGCGTCGACAACAACTGCAACGGCGTCGCCGACGAGGCGACCGACAACGACGGCGACGGCTTCACCCCCTGCGCGGGCGTCGCCGGCGGGGGCGACTGCCGCGACGACCAGCCGACCATCAACCCCGGCGCCTTCGAGCTGTGCGACCTCGTCGACAACGACTGCGACGGCCTCGTCGACGAGGACGCGGACGGCGTGGACGGCGACGGCGACGGCGGCGGCGTCTGCGACTGCGACGACGAGGACCCCGACGTCTACCTCGGCGCCCCCCACCTGTGCGACGGCAAGGACAACGACTGCGACTTCTTCACCGAGGAGGACAACGACGTCGACGCCGACGGGGACGGCTTCTTCATCTGCGCGGAGCCGTCCGGGGACTGCCGCGACAGCGATCCCCTCATCCACCCCGACGCCCTCGAGGTCTGCGACGACGTGGACAACGACTGCGACGGCGTGGTCGACGAGACCTGGGACGAGGACCTCGACACGTGGAAGCCCTGCACGTTCGACTGCGACGACGAGGCGGCGACCGTGAACCCGCCGTCGGAGGAGACCTGCTTCAACGGCGTCGACGAGGACTGCGACACCGCCGTCGACGAGGACTGCCCCTCCCAGACCCGCCTGAACGTGCCCCCCGGCCACGCCTGCCAATGCTCCGGTTCCGACGACGGGACCGCCGCCGCGGCCCTGCTCCCGCTCGCCCTCCTCGGCGGGCTGGGGCTCGGCCGCCGAAGGAGACGCCCCCCGTGCGCCTGACCCCGCCCGCGGCCCGGACGGCCGCCGCCTGCTTCCTTCTCGCCGGATGCGGCGCCGGCGCCGAGCCGCCCCCGCCCGAAGTCGCCGGCGTTCGCGGCGAGGCGATCGACCTCGCCGCCCCCGAGCTGATCGCCACCGGCAGCCTCGGCGTCGGGGAGGCCTTCGAGCTGGGCTTCACCACGACGAACATCGGCGACGTCAACAACGACGGCTACGACGACGTCGCGGTCTCCAGTGTCAAGAACTACGACGCCGTCGCCCCCGACAACTTCGGCCGGGTGGAGGTCTACTACGGCGACCCCGCCGGCTACACGCCCGGCGCGTGGGACTGGGAGCAGTTCAGCCCCAACCCCACCGACGAGCTGGGCTGGTCGGTCGGTCGGTCGGGCGACGTCGACGGGGACGGGATCGACGACTTCTTCATCAGGGTCCCCGGCTCCAACTCGGACCAGGGCCAGCTCCGCCTCTTCCGGGGGGCCGAGACGTCCATGAGCGGCGTCCCGTGGTGGACCGGCTTCGGTGGCATCGCGGGGGAGCGGTACGGCGAGGCGGTCGCGGGCATCGGGGACGTCAACGGGGACCTCCGGGGGGACTTCGTGGTGGGCCGCCCCGGCAAGAACGGCGGCGAGGGCGGCGTCGATCTCTACTTCGGCGCGGCCGGCGGACCCGCGTGGATCGACGAGCTCAACGGGGAGCTCTCCGACCACGCGCTGGGCGCGAACCTCGCTTTCCTCGGCGATGTGGACGACGACGGGAACGTCGAGGTGCTGGCGGGCAGCCCGCAGGCGTCGTCGTCGGTCGGTCGGGCCGACGTCCTCGAGGTCGACACCCTCGGCCCGTCGCTCGTCATCGAGCAGACGATCCTCGGCGGCACCGACGACCTCGGCCAGGCGGTCGCGGGGCCCGGCGACGTCACCGGCGACGGCTGGCCGGACGCGCTGATCGGCGCCCCCGGCGCGGCGGGCGGGGGCAAGGTCGAGGTCTACGCCGGATCGACCTCCGGCGGCGACCCCCTGGTCCACTGGGTGACGATCCCGGGGGCCACCGCCGAAGGGGAGACGGAGGTCGGCTTCCGGATCGGCGCCCTCGGCGACGTCAACGGCGACGGTCGCCCCGACTTCGGCTACTCCCGGGCGGGCACGGGGGTGTACGAGAACTACTTCACCGTCGCCTACGCGGCGGAGACGGAGGGGACCCCCCAGGTCGGCGGCGACGAGTGCTTCGGGGAGTCGACCTTCGCGGGCGTCGATGACGACGGCGACGGCTTCCCCGCCGTCTTCGTCGGCTCGCCGTACCACACCGGCACCGGCTGCCCCGCCGGCGACGCCCCCGGCCGGCTCCAGCGCTACGGGTCCGGCCCCGAGGGGCTGGTCGTCGGCGGCAGCGGCTCCCCCACCGCCGAGTGGGGTCCGCTCGCGAACTTCGCCCCCGACCAGAACCTCGGCTGGGCGATGGCCACCGTCGACTTCAACAACGACGGGTACGACGACCTGGTCGTGGGCGACGACCAGAGCAGCGCGTGGGGCTTCGAGTCCGGCGCGGCGAGGATCTACCTCGGGGCCCCGGACGCCGGCTTCGACACGCAGTCCGACATCGGGCTCGAGCCCCCGCTGCTGGTCGGCGACGGCGACCGGTTCGGCTTCGCCGTGGCGGGCGTCGGGGACGTCAACGGCGACGGCTTCGAGGACGTCGCCGTGGGCGCGCCGCGGGCGGACGCCGGCGCCGGGGCCGACGTGTGGGCCGGGCTCGTCGCGCTCTACCTCGGCAGCGGCGCTCCCGCCAGCGTCGAGTCTGCGGCGACGTACGTCGAAGGGCTCTCGGGCGGGGACGGCAACCTGCAGCTCCCGCCGGACAGCTGGGACCCGGGCGGCCACCTCGGCGCCACCCTCGCCGGCGGCGACCTCGACGGCGACGGCCTCTCCGAGATCGCCGCGGGGGCGCCGTACGCGGGCGGCATCTGCGAGGGCCGCGTGCGCGTCTTCGGCTGGGACTCGGCGGGCGACCTCGTCGAGGAGTGGCAGCACAACGGCGTCACCCAGCGGTTCTTCACGGGCACGTCGGTGGCGGTCACCGACATGAGCGGGGACGGGCTCCCGGACCTCCTGATCGGCAGCCCCGGCGCCCTCGGCGGCATCCTCTCGTTCTGGACGTTCAACGGCCGCGTCGAGCTGTTCCTCGGCCAGACGGAGTTCGGGACCAGCGCCACGTCGGCGGACGAGATCATCGACTACGCGACGCCCGAGTCCGACTTCGGCTGGCAGATCGCCGCCGCCGGCGACGTCAACGGGGACGGCCACGGCGACGCGATCGTGAGCGCGCCCACGTGGAACTGCTACACCGGCAAGGTCCACCTCCTGCTCGGCGGGACGTCACCGCCGATGACGCTCTCACCGGACTTCGAGGAGGTCGGGGCCAGCGGCGGGGCGGACAACGCGCTCCACCTCGCGGCCGGAGACTTCAACGGCGACGGCTTCTCCGACGTGGCGTGGGGCAACCCCTCGTTCGGGGGGACGATCCCGTCGTGCGTCTTCCCCGGCCCGTACGACCCTCCGGTCGGGGGCGAGGGCGAGATCAAGGTCGCGTACGGCGCCGCGAACGTGGCCGCGATGGCGGCCGAGTTCGCCGTCATCGGGGCCGCCGACGGGAACGAGTACGGGGCCGCCCTCGCCGCCGGGGACGTGGACGCGGACGGGTTCGCGGACCTCTTCGTCGCCGCCCCCGTGGCGGGCCCGGGCGAGATCACCGGCTTCCCGGGCAACCGCGGCGAGCACTCCTCGGTGGCCGTGGGCGTCCCCTCGATCCGGGCCACCGCGGCGGGCGATCCCACCGTCCCCCTGGCCCCCGGCTCGACCGTCGGCGACGTCGAGTTCGACCTCCTGATGAACCCGCGGGTCCTCCGGGGCACCGGCGGCGTCCTCCTCCAGGCCGAGGTCGTCCCCGTGGGGAGCCCCTTCACCGGCGTCCCCACGCACGCGCAGACCAACTTCACGGAGGTCAACCCCTTGAGCCTCGGCGAGCTGACGCTGACGGTCGACAACCTCGTCGACGGCCAGTGGATCAAGGTCCGCGGCCGCCTCGCCTACGACCCCCTGGAGCTCCCCTTCACGCGGTTCGGGCCCTGGGTGGAGCTCGCCGATCCGGGGTTCGGGACGCTCGCGGTGCTGCGGGCGGGCGACGTCCCCGCCGGTGACGACGACGACGACGTCGGCCCCGACGACGACGACACGCTGCCCGACGACGACGACGACACGGGCCCGGACGACGACGACACGGGCCCCGAGTGTGGCCCGGACGGCGACGGCGACGGCGTCCCCCCGTGCGGCCCCGACGGCGTCCCCGGGACCCCCGACGACGACTGCGACGACGGCGACCCCACCTCCTACGGCGGCGCCCCCGAGCTCTGCGACGGGGTGGACAACGACTGCGACGCCACGACGACGGCGGAGGGTGGGGAGTTCGACCTCGACGGCGACGGGTTCCGGGTCTGCGACGACTGCGCCGACGGCGATCCCGACACGTTCCCCGGCGCGGACGAGCTGTGCGACGGCCTCGACAACGACTGCGACGGCGCCCCCGACCACGACCCCCTCGGCGAGATCGACGGCGACGGGGACGGCCACCTCAGCTGCGTCGACTGCGACGACGACGACGCCGCCATCCACCCCGGCGCCGTCGAGGTCTGCAACGGCCGCGACGACGACTGCGACTTCTCCATCGACGAGGACGCGGACGCGGACTACGACGGCGACGGCGCCGGCGGCTGCGACGACCCGCCCGACTGCGCCCCCTTCGACCCCCTCGTCTACCCCGGCGCGCCCGAGGCGTGCGACGGGATCGACAGCGACTGCGGGGGCGAGGAGGAGCCCGACGCGGACGGCGACGGCGCCTTCGCGTGCGGCGACGAGGGCGACTGCGACGACGCGGATCCGACCGTCTTCCCAGGGGCCGAGGAGGACTGCGGCAACGGCATCGACGAGAACTGCGACGGCGTGGACTCCGACACCGACGCGGACGGCGACGGCTACACGGCCTGCGCGGGCGGCGACTGCGACGACGGCGACCCCGCCGTCCACCCCGCCGCGACGGAGGCATGCGACGGCGTGGACACCAACTGCGACGGCGTCCTCGGCCCCGCCGAGCAGGACGCGGACAACGACGGCTTCCCCGCCTGCGGCGACTGCAACGACAGCGACCCGGAGGTCCACCCCGGCGCGGAGGAGCGCTGCAACGGGCTCGACGACGACTGCGACGGCTTCAGCCTCGGCGGCGCCGAGCTCGACTTCGACAACGACGGCTGGCGCCCGTGCGAGGGGGACTGCGACGACGGCGAGCCGACCACCCACCTGTGGGCGCTGGAGGACTGCGCCGACGGGGTGGACAACAACTGCAACGGGGTCGTCGACGAGGCCGTGGACAACGACGGCGACGGCTTCACCCCCTGCGTCGGGACGGTCGACGGGGGCGACTGCCGGGACGACCAGGCGACCGTCGGGCCGCACGCCGAGGAGCTCTGCGACGGCTTCGACAACGACTGCGACGGCGCGATCGACGAGGATCCCGACGGCACCGACAGCGACGGCGACGGGGCCGGCGCGTGCGACTGCGACGACCTCGACCCGGACGTCTACGTCGGCGCCCCGCACCTGTGCGACGGCAAGGACAACGACTGCGACTTCATCACCGAGGAGGACGACGACGTCGACCGCGACGGCGACGGCCACCGCGTCTGCCCCCCCGAGGAGGGCGCGCTCGGCGACTGCCGCGACCACAACGCGCTGATCCACCCCGACGCGCGCGAGGTCTGCGACAACGTGGACAACAACTGCGACGGCGTCATCGACGAGACGTGGGACGCCGACGCGGACCAGTGGAAGCTCTGCGGGTTCGACTGCGACGACGGCTCCGACACGGTGAACCCGCCGTCGCCGGAGATCTGCTTCAACGGGATCGACGAGGACTGCGACAGCGCCGCGGACGAGGGCTGCCCTGAGCGGACGCGGCTGAGCGTCCCGCCCGGCCACGCCTGCCAGTGCGACAGCGACGTCGCCGGCGGCCGCGGGTCCGCGTCGGTCGCCGTGCTGTTGCTGCTGCTGCCGCTGACGCGGAGGAGGAGACGAACATGACCGGTCTCGCCATCATCGCCGCCGCCACGGTGGGCCTCATGGGGGTCGACGGGGAGGCCCCCGCGATGGCCGACAGCAACCGGGTGGTCAAGGTCCTCGGGCTCGACCCCGACGACGTGCGCCCCATCGCGCTCGACGCCCAGCTCCAGCCCTGGTGGGCGGTGGACGTCCGGATCGCCCCCTGCGCGGGCATGCCCGGCCGCGACCTCGACGCGGCGGTCAAAGCGGCCGACGCGCAGCTCGCCGACCTCGAGTCCGCCGCCGCCATGGCGACGCTCAAGGACGCCCTCGAGGCGACCCCCTGCGCCGCCGGCTGGGTGGACGGCAACGCCTTCAAGATCGCGCTCGAGTCGTGGGGCCACGCGGCCCAGGAGGAGGGGGACGAGTCCACCGCGCGGGGGGCCTACGGGCAGCTCGTGGCGGCCGATCCGGGGTGGCGCATCCGGCCGCCCCCGGGGTCGGGGTTCGAGGAGCTGTACGACGCCGTCCGGGCCGACGCCGCCGCCGCCCCGCGGGTGCCGCTGTCGGTCCACGGGGGCGTCCGGGAGGTCCGCTTGAACGGTGCGCCGGTCGCCAGCCCGACCGCGCGCGTGGAGGTCGGCGCGGGCCGCCACCTCGTCCAGTGGTCGGACGACGGGGTCACGATCCAGGGCGCCTGGATCGTCATCCCGGGGACGTCCACGTCGCCCGTCCTCGTGACGTCCCACCGGCCCGACGCGATCGCGCTGCTGGAGACGGGGATGGACACCGACGCGGGTCGCGGCGCGCTCCGGGCGTGGCTGGGGGCGCTCGCGAAGGCCCACGGGCTGGCGGAGATCGTCGTCCTCGTGGAGACCGGCACGCCGCCCGCGGGCTATCGCCTCACCGACGGCCTCACGAGGTGGACGGCGTCCGCGGAGGAGGCGCTGAAGATGCAGCCCGACCGCGTCCGCCTCCTCGTCGGCGGCGGCTGGCTGACCACCGACACGGTCCGCTTCCAGCACGGCGACATCCGGTTCGCGATGGACGTCAAGATCGTCGGCCCGCTCCACGTCCACCTCGACGTCAGCGCCGGCGTGGCCCGCCTCGGGCACTCCGCGGACCCCGCGTGGGACGGCGCCGTCGTCTGGCTCCCGGGGGTCGGGGGCGGCCTCGCGATCCGCAGGCCGACGGGGCTCGTGCAGCCGTTCTTCGCGGCGACCGCGGGCTTCTGGAGCACGCCGGCGTTCGACGTCGACGGCGCCCTCGGGGGCATCCCCCTGAACGAGGACGAGTCGAAGATCAGCTCGCCGGGCGGCCCCGTCACGGTGCGCGTGTTCGGTGACGGCGGCGTCGACGTCATCCCCGCGGGGGGCAAACTTCGTCCTCCGCGTGACGGGCGGCGCGGGGTACGGCCTCGGCTTCCAGGCGCGCGCGGCCCTGCTCATCGGGGGTAGATTCGGCCGCTGATGGCCGACGAGGGCACCAACGGGAGCGCTGGAAGCGCGGGACGTCGCGCGTCCCCGGAGGGGGCGCGTCCGCAGGATGGCCGCCAGGACGGCGGCCACAATCTGACGTGGCACGCGGGGCTGGTCTCCGCCGACGACCGCGCCCGCGTCCTCGGCCACGGCGCCGCCTGCCTGTGGTTCACGGGGCTGTCGGGGTCGGGCAAGTCGACGCTGTCGCGCGCCGTCGAGAAGCGGCTCGTCGAGCTCGGCGTCCAGGCCTACTGCCTCGACGGCGACAACGTCCGGATGGGGCTGAACGCGGACCTGGGGTTCAGCCCCGAGGACCGGGCCGAGAACATCCGCCGCATCAGCCAGGTCGCCCGCCTGTTCGTCGACAGCGGGGCCATCGTGCTGACCGCCTTCATCAGCCCCTACCGCGCCGACCGGGACGCCGCCCGCGCCCTGATCGGCGACGCCTTCGCCGAGGTGTGGGTCAACCCCGGGCTGGACGTCTGCGAGGAGCGCGACCCCAAGGGGCTGTACGAGCGGGCGCGGGCCGGTGAGATCGCGCAGTTCACCGGCGTCTCGGCCCCCTACGAGGCCCCCGCCGCGGCGGAGCTCGAGGTCGACACGGGGAGCCTGACAGTGGACGCGTCCGTCGACCTGGTGATCGGCTGGCTGCGCGAACGGGGCCTGATCGGGTGAGCGGCGAGCGGCTGGCCCGGTGGTGGCCCGTCGCCACCGTCATCGGCCTCTGGATCGGCTACGGGATCTTCCGCGAGGGCCCCCGCGCGGACTACACGTACCGGACGTCGATGTGCGCCGTCGGCGCGATCCTCGTCCTCGCCCGCGCCTACGCCCCGAAGGACGCCGCGCTGGCGAAGGTCCTGCTGACGCTGGTGCTCTTCGGGTGGGCAGGCACCACCCTCGGCGGTCACGTCGGCCGCGACCTCGACCGGATGGTCACCAAGGGTGAGCTCCGCTACTGGTCGCACTACCACTACTACCTGGGGGCGAAGTACTTCGCGGAGCTCGGGTACGACGGGCTGTACGACCAGACGGTGGCCGTGGACGCCGCCCACGACCGCCGCTTCCGCACGCTCCTCGACATCCGGGACCTACGCACCTACGACCGGGTCCCCATCCGGCTCGACCAGCGGGTCCGGAGCGACGCCTGGAGCGACGCCCGGTGGCAGCAGTTCAGCGCCGACGTCCTCTGGTTCCAGCCGAAGTTCGACGACGGCTCGTGGCGGCGCATCCTCCGCGATCGGGGCTACAACGCGACCCCCGCGGGCGGCGCGCTGTACCGCCTCGCCGCGCAGCTCAGCCTGGACCAGCGGACCCTGTTCGCGGTCGGCCTGATCGACCCGCTCCTCCTGCTCATCGCGTTCGTGGTCGTCGGCCGCGTCTTCGGACCGCTGAAGGCGCTGCTCGCGGCGGCGTGGTTCCAGATCTTCTTCGGCAACGAGTTCCACACCGTCGGCGGCCCCGTGCTCCACGACTGGCTCGTGGCGCTGCTGCTGATGGCCTGCGCCGTCCACCGGAACCGGCCGATGCTCGGGGGGATGCTCCTCGGTTACGCGGCGATGGTCCGCGTGTTCCCCGGGTTCCTCCTCGCGGGGCTGGTGGTGTGGACGTTCGTGACGATGCGGAAGGCGGGGGCGTTCCCGCGGTTCACGAACCGGTTCGGGCGGGGCGTCCTCGCTGCCGTGGCGGTGATGTTCGTGGTCGGCTGCTTCACGGGGCGGGGGCTGCAGGCGTGGCCGGAGTGGGCCGCCAACATCGAGCTGCACCGCGCCGAGCACCGCTTCGGGGACAAGCGGATCGGGCTCCAGCACCCGTTCACGCACCCGCTGGGGAAGGGGCTGTCGGACTTCGGCCCGAAGACCGAGCGACGGGCCACGTGGCCCGATCAGAAGCGGTACTGGCTCGCCGCCGCGGCCGTCCTCCTCGCGCTCTGGGCGGTCGCCGCGCTGCGGGCCGGGGACGAGCGCGATCCGCTGGACGCGATGGTCTTCGCGCTCCCCGTCCTCTTCGCCGTCCTCGTCCTGTCCCGCTACTACTGGACGGTCGCGTGCCTGTTCTTCCTCCTCGGCGGCCGCGAGCGCGACGGACCCCGCGAGGCGTGGCTGGGCGGGGGGATGCTCCTGTGGTGCGCGGTGCAGTACGCGTGGCAGCTCCGCGAGCCGGACGACTTCGGCTGGTACGTCGTCGCGAACTGGCTGCTGCTGGGGTTCTTCGCGGTCGCGCTGGCTATTCGTACGCGTCGGGCCAGCGCTTGAGCCGCTCGAGGTTGGCGGGCTCGTGCCCGGCGACCACCGTCAGCTCGGGGTGCGCCTCGGCCCACTCGTGAATCCGCCACTGGTTCGCCCAGTTCCGCTCCCAGTCGTCCTCGATGAGGTTCCGCACCAGCCGGCTCTTGAGCGACGGCTCCGTCCAGTGGCGGTCCACCCAGGCGCAGTCCCCCGTGAACAGGAACGAGCCGGACGGCAGGTTCAGCATCACCGCCATGTGGCCGGGGGTGTGGCCAGGCGCGGGGAGGAGGACGACGGAGCCGTCCCCGAACAGGTCGACGTGGCCGCCGAAGGGGCCGTACGGCTTCGTGGCGGTGAACTCGACGGTCTTGACGACGGCGTGGTCGGCGAACGGGGAGGTGTCGGGCTTGCCCAGGGGGCCGCGCTCGTCGGCGGACTCCCACTCGGCGCGGTGGACCCACAGGGCGGCGTTGGGGAAGTCTTCGATGCCCCCGATGTGGTCGCTGTGCATGTGGGTCACGACGACGTTGAGGACGTCCGCCTCGGCCCGCCCGATGTCCTTCAGGAGGTCCGCCGCGGGCGCCTCCACGGTCAGCTTGAGCAGCCGCGCGGCGGTGGCGCCGGGGTAGTCCCTGGGGTCGGCGGCGGACCGCCGGGGGAAGCCCGCGTCGATGAGCACGACGCCCTCCGAGGGGTGCTCGAAGACGTAGACGTAGACGGGGAGCACCAGCTCGTCGCCCCCGCCCCCGTCCACGACGAGCCGCTCCTTCGCCCGCGTCGTGGCGACGTGCATGACCCGGAGCGTCCCCCCGGGCAGCGCCTCGCGATCGACTTCCCACAGGATCGGCCCCACCACGGGCGCCGGCGGCGGCACCGTCGGACCGCACCCCACCAGCAACAGCATCAGCAAGACGTACCGCATCGGATCCAGTGTACGAGAACGACGAAGCCCCACGCCGTCGCCGGCGTGGGGCCATCGTCTCTAGTCGGTGTCTACAGGTTGCAGACGAACGCGTCGACCGCGGTGCACTCGCTCTGCGACGCCTCGTCGCAGACCTCGCCGCCGAGCGACGTGGTGTTGAGCACCTCGCTGCCGCAGACGTTGTCGCCCGCGCCGACCTGGACGGTCACCTCGGTGCCCGCCGGGACCTCGGCGCAGTACTCACCCGCGGCGTTCGTCAGCGCGCTGAACACGGCCACGTCGGGGAACGCGTTGTCGTACACCTCGACGAGGATGTTCGGCACCGCGTTGCCGTTGATGATGACCGAGCCGGCCGCGCAGGACGTCTCCTGGTAGGGACGCAGGACTGCGACGTTGCTGCAGCCGCCCGCGCAGTTCGGGAGGCCCGGCTGCGTGAACATCTGCACCGGCTGGAAGCCGAGCTCGCTCTCCTGGTTCGTCAGGACGTAGACCTGCGTGGTCTGGAACACCGGGACGGCCAGGCAGAAGGCGCCGTTCTCGTCCGTCGTGGCGATGCCGCCCTGCGGGGACACGACCTCGGCGCCGACGATGGGCTGGTTCTGCTGGTCGATGACCACGCCGGTGACGCAGCTCATGATGTCGACGGGGATGACGCCCATGTCGATGCAGTCGCTGAAGTTGCCGTCGAAGCAGCTGGCCTGGCCGGCGGGGATGGTGACCGGGTCGGTCCGCTGCGTGGCCGGCTGGCCGCCCACGGAGTAGCTGATCTCCAGCCACACGGTCTCGCCGTTCTTGACCTCGATGCAGAACGTGCCGTCGCCGGCCGTCCGGGCGGTCGTGGTGCTGATGTAGGTCATGCCCACGGCGCGGACCGTCGCGCCCTGGCGCGGCGTGCCCTGGCTGTTGGTCACGATGCCCGTGACGCAGCCGTGCGTGGGGAGGGGCTTGTCGACGTTCCAGGTGGAGAAGTGCGGGGCCTCGAAGACCGCGACGAGGTTGCCGTCAGCGTCCTCCTCGACCACACCCGCGAGCTCCTCGACCCACTTGCCGGTGGCCTCGTTGTACGACCAGATGGGCACCTCTTCGCCGAGCGTCGGCGTGTCGATGCTGCCCAGGTCCTGGACGGGCACGACGATGGGGGCCGCCGCGTCACCCAGGTTCAGCTCCTCGCCGTTGTCGCCGACCAGGTTGACCTGGAACATGCCGAAGGACTCGAGGAGCTGGTCCTCGCCCTCCATGTCGACCGCGGTGAAGTCACCGGGGATGGCGAAGATCTCGTTGCCCTGCTCCATGGGGGAGGTCAGGTCGTAGAACGTCGCCTCGACGTTGACCGAGCCGTCGTACGCGTTGCCGTCGGCGTCCACGAAGGAGCCGGCCTGCAGCGCGACCGTCGGGCCGCCGGCCTCGATCTCGAAGGACAGACCCTCGGCCGCCTCGAAGCTGGCCTCGAAGTCGATCTCCGCCATCGTGATGCTCACGAAGTTCTGGATGTCCTCGATGATCTGGACGGGCGACTGCGACTTGGCGAAGCCGCGGCGGGAGAAGTCGACGAGCACGCGATCGGCGGCGTCGATGTCCGCGATCACGAACTTGCCGTTGCGGTCCGTCTCGGCGGCGAAGCCGTTGGACGTCGCGATCTCGACGTTCTCGACGGGGCTGCCGAAGGCGTCGCGGACGACGCCGTGCAGCGACGTGCCTTCGACCTCGACGTTGTCGTCGTCGTCGCCGACCGGGTTGTCCCCGTTGCCGTCGAACTCGTCGCCGGGGTTGGTACCTACGAAGTCGCCCGTGGGCGAGCAAGCCGCCAGCAGCCCTGCGGCCGCCAGCGTCAGCAGATGCTCTCGCTTGATGAGGGTCATGGGAAAAGCTCTCCTTCTGTTTGTCTCGCGCCGCGCGGGCGCGTTGGTGACTTCTTCAGTGCGAGGATTCTTCCCGGTCCTTTGCCGGTGGTCAACATCTTCTTGACAAGAAATTTGCACTGATATGATTAGCTCAATGATTCTCGCTGGTTAGGTTCTTGACAAGTTGTCAGGTCGATCCTTCGTGCCTAGTTCGCGGGCCATGCACCGAACGCTGGTAACAATCGCCTCGCTCATCGCCGCTTTGCTTTCTACCTCAGTCGCGCATGGGGGATCCCCTGGTTTGTTGTCTGGGGAGCGACCGCTGTGGACCGGCGTCGGTCTTTCGGGAGGGGGTACGGCCGAGGAGGTCGGAGGGGTCGGACACCTGTCGGTGACCCTGGGGTTGCGGCTGATCCCGGTCGTCCCGGAGCTGACCCTGCGCGAGGGCCTCGCGAGCAACCCCCGGCGCCACGTCACCGGGATCGCGGCGGGGGCGCGGTTCCTCTTCCCCGAGGTGGGCCCGGTGCGGCCGTTCGCGCGGGTGATGTTCGCCCACCAGCACGAGCTGCAGTGGGACCTCTTCGTGGACATGCCGTGGCGCGCGCTCGTGGGGATCCACTACGCGATGACGCACCGGACGGGCGTCGAGGCGGGCGGCGGGATCGAGATCCCGTTCGGGGGACGTCGCCACTTCGGAGCGTACGTCCAGGCCACCGCCGTCGTGCTCCCGGCGACGCAGGGCCCCGATCTGTACGTGCTCGGCGAGGCCGGCGTGTCGTTCGCGTTCGGACCCCGCCTGCCCGACCCCGCTTGACGTTCGGTGCGGGCTGTAGGACGTTTGCCAAGCAAGCCGGTTGGGGGGCCGGACCAGGGGAACACGTTGTGATCCGCACGTGCAAGGACTGCAGCAAGTCCTTCGCGGTCGACCAAGCCGAGCAGGAGTGGCTGGCCGCCAAGAGCCTGTCGTTGCCGAGGCGATGCCTGAGCTGTCGGGCGTCGCGCCGCGGCGTCGTGGACCGATCCGTGGCGTGCGAGCGGTGCGGCGAGGCGTTCGCCTACGACGCCGAGCTGGCCATCCTCGTGCAGACGTTCGGCTGGTCCGACCCCACACGCTGCATCGTCGGCTGCGACGAGACGGCCCGGAAGAACCTCCGCGGGGAGCGGAAGAAGCTGGCCGAGCTGCACGAGCGGCGGACCGGCGCCAAGGCCGACCTGAAGGCGGCGTCGATGGCCACGGCGGAGAAGAAGGCGACCCGGCCCGAGGACCTCTTCAAGGGGCTCGACGCCCTGATCGAGAAGGCGGCCACCGAGGCGGCCGCGACGGAGGCGGCGGACGAGCCGTCGGCGCCGGCGTCGGAGACCGACAGCGGCGAGTTCGGGCTCAACCCGCTGGCCCGCCCCGGCGAGGAGGTCCCGTCGCCGGACAGCCTCTTCAGCTCGCTCGCCGACAAGCGGAAGGCCCGCGGCTGAGAGACGACGCGATGTTCGACATGTGAAAGTATAGTTCGCCTGAATCGGCGTCTTGCTGTATATATAGTTTGTGTCGCCGGGTGAGCTGAAGGCGGTAGTCGCCGCGTCCACGGCTGGGGCGCTGAGCCTCGTCCCTGCCTACGCCCGCCCGGAGCTCGACACGATTCGGGATGCCGTGACCGACTCGCGGATCTGGCGAGCCGTCGTCCTGAGCGGCCCCCGGCGGGTTGGCAAGAGCAGGCTTCTGTTCCAGCTCGCCGACAGGCTCTCCTCGGACGTCCACGGTGCTCACGTCTGGTACCACGACTTCACGCCGCCAACCCTGCGTTCGGAGGGCCTGACGGGGATCGTCGACGCGTTCGAGATTCCCGAGGGGCACGAGCACCTGCACTTCTTCTTGTTTGACGAGGTGCACCACGTCGTCGGTTGGGCGGAGCAGCTGACGGAGCTTGTGAACCGCCGCGCTGCGAAGGTGGTGGTGGCGGACTCCTCGGCCGCCGTGCTGGCTCGGGCCCGAGAGACGTTGGGGGTGGGCCGTTGGACCCGGGTCGAGGTCGATCCACTCTCGTTCGGACAATGGCTGGAGCTCCGGGCCGCTGCGACGGGCGGCGCCCAGCCCGCTCTCACTTCGCAGGATCTCGCCGATGCGTGTAGGATCTGGCTTCGGCTGGGAGGCTTCCCCGAGTACGCGCTCGAGGAGGCGCGTCTCAGCTACGTGCACCGGCTGCTGAACGAGGACGTGGTGCTCAAGGCGACGCGTTTCGATGTTGCTCCGCTCGCGAAGATCCGGCGCCCCGACGCACTGGAGGCGGTCCTCGACAGCCTGCTCCGGCAGTCGGGAAAGGAGCTTGCCTACAAGGATCTTCCCGGCGACGAGAGCGCGCCGACGCACCGCTCCTGGCTCAGGGCGCTCCTGGACTCCGGTCTCATCTGGGAGTTGCCTCAGGTCGACCGTTCGGAGGGCCGGCGAGAGCGGGGCAAGCCGAAGATCTATGCGGTGGACTCCGGGTTGGTGTCGGCGAGGCATCCAGGCGCGGCTCCGCCGCCCGGGGGTCCCTGGGACAAGATGGTCGAGACCGCAGTTGCCACCGGCCTGCGCCGCCGGTCTCGCGCAGACGGTTCGGAGATCGGGTGGGCTGGGAAGTCCAGCATCTGGGAGGTTGACTTCGTCCACCTTCGAGAGGGCAGGACCACGGTGGTCGAGGTCACGGTGGGTCCTCCGTCGAAGAAGCGGGCCAAGGTGAAGAAGGCGGCCGAGCGGCTTGGAGCGGAGCGAAGCATCGTCGTCCACGACGACTCCAGCCGCCCCGTGGTCGATCCCGAAACAGGGGCACACATCGTCGCAATCCACGACTTCCTCCTTGCTCTCGAGGGGCGGCCGGAGAGCAGGTGGACGTGGTAACCGCGCCTGCTTGGCTGGGGAAGCCGGAGTCGAGTCGACTGGAATACAAGGGCGCAGCCGCTCTCAGGGATCCGTCGTCGTTGGCGCGCGCCAGCGTCGCTCTCCTGAACGCGGAGGGCGGTCTGGTAGTCGTCGGGGTCAACGACCAGAAGAACCCGGAAGGCGTGCTGAACGCGCCCCGTGAGGGGGATCGGCTTCAGCAGCTACTCGTCGATCGCATTCGGCCCCGGCCCCTGTCCGAGCTCGACGTCCGGGTCTGCCCCGTCGGCGGGGTCGAGGTGCTCGAGGTCCGACTCGACCCTCGCGGCGACACGCTGTACGCCGACCGCAGCAGCGGCCGGTACGGGTTCTGGCAACGCTCCGGTGCCACCACCCGCGCCCTCGAGTATCACGAGGTCCGAGCGCGGATGGCGGCCCATCCCCCGGTCAAGTCGCCCGCGGGCGTACCATGGGACGACGGCGTTGCGGGCCGATGGGCCGGGTCGTCCGCAGTCCTCGTCCTCCGGAGTGTGCGCGAGCGGCCGGCGGGTCCAAGGACAGCACCGAAGTGGGGGCGCTTGGGGGAGGTGATGGCCGCTGCGGCGGAGACCTTCGGCGCAGACCGGATCGGTTGGCAGGTCCTGCGGGGTCCCCTGGTCGCAGCGGACTTCGAACGAGGGAAGTTGGACCGGCGGAACTCGCGGTTCGTGGCCCTGGGGAAGGACCTCGATCTTCGATTCGAAGCCGGAGAGCCGTACCTGGGCCATCTGCAACCCGCGGAGGCTCCCTGGAGGGCGCTCTACCCGTACGCAGTCACCGAGGGCCCGTCCACGTTTGTCCGCCTCCTCAAGTTCATCGCGGAGCAATTCGACCTGGTGGGCCGCGTCGAACTCACGATGGGCCTGTGGACCACCGGCGGCTGGGGTCTGGCACCCGGGGCGCCGAACTCCTACGGCTGGGAGTTCTCGACTCCCGGGCGGAGCTGGCCGCCCGCGGCGACGGACCCCTTCAAGGTCGACATGTCAACGACCTGGGGCGAGATCCGGGCGCGCCCGGGCCTGGTCGCACATCATCTGATCGCCGAGTTCTACGCGACCTTCGGCTGGGACGAAGAAGCCATTCCCTTCTGGGACCAGGACGACGACGAGTTCAGATTCTGATCCTCGCCGCCATCGAGAGATGCCTGACGCCCGAGGCGCCAATACGAAAGTATGGGTCAGATGGCCCAGCCGCCCTTACACTGACGCCACCGGCTTGCCGCCTGACCCGGCCCCCGGAGGGAGTCCATGCCCCGCAAAGCGACCCGCGGGTGCGCGACCGATTCGAACGCCCCCACCGCGTCGACGTCCGCGCCGGCGGCGAGGTCCGCGCGGGGCGGCGGGGTGGACGTGAGCCTCGCGGGGGCGTCGAGCTTTGCGCGGTCGCTGGCGTCCGGCGTCGCCGGTCAGGACGTCCAGCTGAAGCCGGACGACGGGCCGGACCAGGGCGCCGCGCTCCAGCTCCAGGTCGACGCGGGCGTCAAGAAGTGGACCGAGTTCCACAAGAAGACCGTCTTCAAGGGGTGGCAGGAGGGGCTCGAGACCCTGAACCCAGGGAAGCTCCACGCGTCCGCGGTGGCCATCGTCCAGGGCTGGAACGACCTCCGGTTGATGCACGACGACATCGTCGAGCTGGGGCGGCGCATCGGGGGCGACGCCGACAAGAAGCTGGCGCCGCTGAAGAAGGAGCGGGAGAACGCGCTCGGCCAGGTCGAGATCTCCTGCACGCTGCAGACCTGGAAGGGGGGCGCCGTCCTCGGGTCGTGGCACCGTTACCCGTCCGGCGGCGACGACCCCACCGCGTTCGTCATCGCCCAGGAGGCGCAGGCGGCGGCCGCGATCCGGGCGGTCAACCGGATCGTCGGCCACATCCGAAACCCGTGGGGGTTCGAGGTCTTCGGGCAGAAGTTCGACGGGATGGCGAACGAGCAGCGGGACGACATCGCCGCCACGCTGGTGGGGCTCCAGACCCGCATCGAGTTCCTCTGGGTGGTCGACGCCGTCAACGGCACGGAGCCGAAGTTCAAGAAGGACCTGGGCGAGATCCGGAACGCCAAGGAGGTCCGCAAGCACTACAAGAAGATCAACGAGCAGGCGTACCTGACGCGCGACGGGCGGAAGACGTTCGGCATGCCGCCGGCGGCGCTGGCGCTGATGCAGAAGGACGTCGACACGCTCGCGGGCCACCTCAAGTCCCTGGGCGCCGGCGGGCCCGCGACGCTGATCCTCATCAAGACCGTGCTCGCGAAGTACGGCACCGGCGCGGAGAAGGAGGCGTTCGCCAAGCTCGCGGACTACCGCAGCCTCGTCGACCCGATGCTCAAGCACGGCGGGAAGATGATGGAGAAGTGGCTCGACGGGACGAAGAGCTACAAGGGGCGGCGCTACAACAAGGACTTCGACTCCACGATGAACCTCGGCGAGGCGGCCGGGTACATCGGGGAGGAGGCCGCGCGCCAGGCGCCCGGCGCCATCTCCCACTTCGCCGGCGGGGTCTTCGACGGGCTCAGCCACCTGCCCGTCATCGGCGGGGTCATGGGCGACGCCGCGGAGGGCTTCCACGACCTCGGCGACGAGGCCTACCGCGCGACCGGGGCGTGGCAGGACGGCGCCAAGTACGGCAAGGGCATCGCGACCGGGACCGGGATGGTGACGTCCGCGCTCATGCAGGGCGGGGCGGCCGCCGAGGTCGCCGCGATCGAGGGGCTCGGCGCGGGCGGCGCCGCGCTGTCCTACGGCAACTCGGCCTACAAGGTCGCCAAGACCGCCTACACCGTCGACGAGGTCATCGACAAGGTCCGCGAGCTCGAGTCCGCCTACCACCAGATGAAGATGTGGTGGGACATCGCGATCAGCGGGATCCGGAGCATCCCCAAGATCGTCGCCGACCTGAGCGCGGGCGACTACCGCGGCGCGGCGGGGCAGGTCGACAAGGCGCTGGACGGGGTCATCGACGCGATCTCGGGGCGGCTCGCGGGGGGCTGGACCGAGTCGGGCAAGAAGGCCAAGGCGGACGGCGACCAGAAGCACGCCGACGTGAAGGCGCACCGGGACGCGCGCAAGGACTACCAGTCCGCGCGGGACGCGTACGTCGCCGACCCGAACCCCAAGACCGAGGCGGCGGCGAAGGCGGCGCGGGACAAGGAGCGGGCGGCGGCGGACAAGCGGACCGCGGAGAAGCCGAAGGACGACCTGTCGTTCGGCAAGAAGGCGCGGGTCAAGATCAACGACGCCGGCAAGAAGGCGATCCTCGCCATCGCCGTCGCCGCGCTGAAGGGCATCAAGTCGGCGCTGAAGTCGGCGCTGCTCGAGGCGGACGCGCAGAAGAAGCAGCTCCAGGCGAACCCCGCGGCGGGCAAGAAGGGCTGGGAGAAGGCCCGGGCGACGATCAACGCGAAGGTCATGGCGGGGTTCGAGTCGGCGGGCAAGGCGGCGGCGAAGGTGGCGGTCGACCAGCTCAGCAAGGTGATGGGGGCGGTGCTCTGGAAGATCTGCCAGGCGCTCGCGCGCAAGCACCCCGAGATCAAGTCGTTCGAGGCCCCGATGAAGGACGCGCTCGCCAAGGTCGTCAAGGAGGGGCTGAAGATGTTCGACGTCCCCAAGAAGGTCGAGGGGCAGTTCGTCAAGCTCGGCAAGTTCTGCGGCGACGCGATGCTCGAGACGTTCGGCTTCGAGGGGGACCCGACGCAGGGCGAGCGGGGCAAGTCGGGCGGCTGAGCGCCGGCCGGCTCAGGGGGCGAGCAGGCTCCGGCCGTAGTCCTCGGGGGCCTGCAGGCCCATCAGCTCAAGCGCGGTCGCCGCGACGTTCGCCAGGCCGGCCTCGGGGACGTCGGTCCGGAGCGACGCGCCGCCGGTCGGGTCGAACAGGTACAGCGGGACCGCGTTGAGCGTGTGGGACGTCATTGCGGCGTCGAGGTACGCGCCCGTCTTCTTGTCGACGCGGAACATCTGGTCGGCGTTGCCGTGATCCGCCGTCACCAGCGCCGCCCCGCCGACCCGCTCGATGACGGGGAGGAGCCGCGCCAGCTGCAGGTCCAGGCACTCCACCGCGAGGACCGTCGCGTCGAGCGAACCGGTGTGCCCGACCATGTCGCCGTTGGCGTAGTTGACGCGGACGAAGCGGGGCGGGGCGTCCACGGTCAGCCGGGCGATCAGCTCGTCGGTGATCTCGGCGCACTTCATCCACGGGCGCTGCTCGAAGGGGATCACGTCCGACGGGATCTCGACGTACGTCTCGGTCGCGTCGTCGAACGCCCCGCTCCGGTTCCCGTTCCAGAAGTAGGTGACGTGGCCGTACTTCTGCGTCTCGCTGATCGCCAACTGGGAGACCCCCGCGTGCGCGAGGTGCTCGCCCATCGTCCGGTCGATGGCGGGCGGGTCGACGAGGAAGCGCTCGGGGAGGAGGAGGTCGCCGTCGTACTGCATCATCCCCGCGTACCGGACCCGGGGGACGCGGACGCGGTCGAAGGCGTCGAACCCGTCCCCCTCCGTGAACGCGCGGGTGATCTCGATCGCGCGGTCGCCGCGGAAGTTGAAGAACAGCACCGCGTCCCCGTCCTCGATCGGCGCGCCGTCGCCGACGACGAACTCGGGGAGGAACTGGTCGATGACGCCGGCCTGCTCGGCGCGGAACGTCTCGATCGCGTCCGTCGCGGTCGGGAAGCGGCGGCCCGCGGCGAGGACGTGGGCCTGCCAGCCGCGCTGGACGATGGACCAGTCGGCCTCGTAGCGGTCCATCGTGGTGACCATGCGGCCGCCCCCGCTGGCGATGCGGCAGTCGCCGCCGGTCGCCTCCCGCAGCTCCGCGAGCTTCGCCTCGAGGCGGTCGACGTAGGTCAGGGCGGACGTGTCGGGGACGTCGCGGCCGTCGAGGAGGACGTGGACGTAGACGCGGCGGCAGCCGTCGGCGGCCGCTCGCCCCAGCAGCGCGTGGAGGTGGTCCTCGTGGGAGTGGACGTTGCCGTCCGACAGGAGCCCGATGAGGTGCAGGGCGCCCTCGCCGCGCGCCGCCGGACCGACCGCCCATTTCCACGTCTCGCCCTCGAAGAGCGAGCCCGAGGCGATCGCGGCGTCGACGAGCTTGGCCCCCTGGTCGAAGACGCGGCCCGCGCCGAGCGCGTTGTGGCCCACCTCGGAGTTGCCCATGTCCGCGTCCGACGGCATCCCCACGGCCGTCCCGTGCGCCGCGAGGGGGACCCACGGGCCCCGCGCGAGGCGATCGAGGGTGGGCGTCCGCGCGAGCCACACGGCGTCGCCCTCGTCGCGCCGTCCGAGCCCCACGCCGTCCATCACGACGACCAGCACGGGGCCGGGGCGGGCCGCCGAGGTCGGGTGCGAGCGAAGGTGCAACGAGGTCATGCGCGTGGAGTACCATGAAGGCATGTCGGCTGGCTTGCTGGTGGCGTCTCCGCAGATGGTCGACATCTTCTTCAGCAAGACCGTCGTGCTGCTCTGCGAGTACAACGCGGAGGGGGCGATCGGCATCGTCATCAACCGGCTGACGGGGCTGGACGCCGACAAGGTCCTCGACCAGATGGAGGTCGACGACGGGGGCGGCATCACGGGGCCCGTCTTCTGGGGCGGGCCGGTGCAGCCGGGGGCGGTGTTCCTGACCTTCGCGCGCCCCTCGATCGGCGACGGCAAGCAGGACGAGGCGGTCTTCCAGCTCAGCGAGAAGGTCGGCGTCTCCCCCAGCCGGGAGGTCATCGAGGCCATCGCGGGCGACTCCGAGAACCCCGGCGCGTTCCTGAGCCTCGGCTACGCGGGCTGGGCGCCGGGGCAGCTCGACGGGGAGATCGAGACGGGCTCCTGGATCTGGCTCGACATCGACCCCGCCATCGTCTTCGAGCTGCCGCCCGACGAGCGCTGGCAGCACTGCATCGACAGCCTCGGCGTCGACCCCTCCCTGATCTGGATGACGCCCGTCAGCGAGTAGCTCAGGGCACCTCGATCTGCAGCCGCAGGTACTGGGTGTTGAGGTTGACGGGGTAGTAGTCCCAGATCCAGAAGGCCGGCGAGCCGGCGGGGAACGACGACGGGGCGTTGCCCCAGGGGTTCGTGCCGATGGGGCCGATGACGTTGGCGTTCTGCCAGCTCGTGTCGTCGAAGCCGACGGCGCACCAGCCGCCGCGGGTGTCGGGGTCGGCCTCGGGCTGGGGGTCGAACTTCCACGCGCCGTCCGTCACCCAGAGGGTCCCGTCGGACAGCTCGAAGTGGCCGATGACGGCGGTGATCACCTGGCCCAGGTCCCAGCCCCGGATGCCGATGACGTGGGAGCCGGACTCGACCCACACCTCGAAGAGCTGGCCCACGGGCCACGAGGTGTCGCCGGGGACCATGGCGTTCTCGTCGTCGAGGCACCACTCGAAGTCGTCGTCGCCGGAGATGTACGCGGAGAGCAGCCAGTCGGTGAGGCCGTCGCAGTCGGAGTCGACGCCGTCGGTCTGCTGCGGGCTGCCGGGGTAGACGTCGGGGTCGCTGTCGTCGCAGTCGCCGCTGGAGCCGACGTGGCCGGCGGGCGGCTCGCACCCGAACTGGGGGGCGTCGGTGACGCCGAAGCCGTCGCCGTCGCCGTCGGGGTACCAGTTCTGGCCGAGGCCGTCGTCGGCGACGTCGTCGCAGTCGTCGTCCAGCCCGTTGCAGATCTCGTCGGCGCCGGGGTGGATCGCGGGGTCGTCGGGGGCGCAGTCCTCGTCGTCGGGGGAGCCGTCGCCGTCGCTGCCGGGGGCCGCGTCGTCGTCGTCGTCCGCGCCGCTCGCGTCGTCGTCGTCAGCGGGCCCGGACGCGTCGTCGTCGTCGTCGCCGAACGCGTCGTCGTCGTCGTCGACGAGGAAGGCGGAGTCGTAGCAGCCGGCGGTCAGCGCGACGGTCAGGAGGAGGACGAAGGCACGCACGACCGGAATCGTACCGGGGGCGCGGTCACAGCCGAGGAACGAGTTGCGCTTAGCTCCCGCGGTTGAGCTGCCGGCGGAGGACGCGCTCCTTGTTGGCGGGGAGGCGCTCGGCGACGACGGCGATGACGACGGCCCGGACCCCGTTGCTGTCGAGGCCGCGGCAGGCGGCGAGGAGGTGCTCGGCGCAGTGCTGGAGGCCGCAGCGGGCGAGCTCGTCGACCGTCAGGGGGCACCGGATCTGGTCGCGGTGCACGACCCGGAGGAGCTTCTTGAGGTCGTCGGTGGTGACATCGGTCAGCCCCGCTGCTGCGTCGAACATGGCGGCAGGATACGCTGGCTCCGTGGCGGTGAAGTTCCCCTGCACGGTGAAGCGGTTGATGGACGGGACGTGGCACGTCCGGTGCGTCGGCGGCGACGTGGGGACGGTGACCGCCGAGGCGGCCACGCGGGACGCGGCGCTGGACCTGATGCGGAACGAGATCCGCCTCCGCGTCGAGTACTGCCCGTGCAGCGCGGTCGCGGACGACTACGTCGAGCTGGTCGTCACGGACGAGCCGGCGACGCCCTGGCGGGGGACGGTGTTCTGATGCCCGAGGTCACGACTGCGGCCGAGATCATGACGTCCGAGGTCACCTCGTTCGGGCCTGCCGACGCGCTCGTCGACGCGGCGCAGACGCTCTTCGACAACCGCTGGGCGGGGGCCCCCGTCGTCGAGGACGGGCGAGTGGTCGGGGTGCTGTCGCTGGCGGACGTCATCGCCCAGGAGCGGAGCGTCCACACCCCCACCCCGATCATCGTGTTCGACGCGCTGCTCTACCTCGGCACCCGGCGGTTCGAGGCCGAGCTGAAGAAGGTCACCGCGATGACGGTGGGGGACGCGATGACGAAGCCGGCGAAGACCGTCAAGCCCGACACGACCGTCGCGGATCTCGCCGCGCTGATGATCGACGAGGGGCTGAGCACGCTGCCGGTGCTCGACGGCGACGCCCTCGTGGGGGTGGTCGGCCGCCGCGACGTCGTCCGCCTCATTCTGGGGCGGGCAAAGGCCTGAGCCGGGCGGGCGTCTCCAGGTAGTCGCGCATCGTCACGGCGAGCTTCGACGCCTGCCAGCCGTCGATCATCCGGTGGTCCATCGACGCGGTGAGGCGGAGGACGCGGCCCACGCGGAGCTCGCCGTCGTCGACCACGGGCTCGTCGCTGACGGCGCCCACGAGGACGAGCAGGGGGCAGTGGGCCATCGGGAAGATCGGCGCGAACGCGGTCTTGACGCCGAGCATGCCGAGCGACGTCACCATCGCCGAGCCGAACGGGTCCTTCCCCAGCCCGGCCCACGCGAGGCTCAGGTTCCAGCCGTACTGGAGCCAGTCGATGAACCGGAGCAGCGGCCGCAGGAGGAAGCCGGGGACGAGGTTGAGCGTCCCCTCGGTGCGCTTGAACTCGGCGTCCTGGTTCGACCGGATGGCGGCGGCGCGCTCCCGGAGCTCGGTCGCGATGGCGTCGATGGACTTGACGTCGGCGCCGCGGATGAGGGCGCCGGACAGGTCGGCCTTGCCCACGTCCCCGTCCTCGGCGGGGATGGCGACCTGGAGGAAGACGTCGACGCTGTCGCGGAGCCAGATGGCGTTGCGCCGGATCATCCCGTTGAGGCTGGGGTGATCGCGCAGCGACAGGGCGACCGCGCGGGCGACAGCGTGGGTGACGGTGATCTTCGTCCCCGTCTGCTCGCGGACCTCCGCGAGCCACTCCTCCAGCGCTTCGGCGCGGATGTCGAGCTGCCCGAAGATGGTCGGGTCGGTGGGGGCGGGCCACGCCGCCGCGGCGATCTGCCGGAACGACGACGGGTTCTTCATCTTCCGGATCCGGACGTGCCTCATGGGCGCGAGTCTAGTCGGGACCGGGGTCGAGGCGGGCGGTCAGGTCAGAGGAGCTTCAGGAGCGCGGCGACGACCTTCGGATCGCCGGGCGCGTCGCGGGAGTAGAGGGCCGCGTCGGGGATGGCGTCGCGGGTGCGGGCCTCGGCCTTGGCGTCGCGGATGCCGGTGATGGCGATGGGCCGGGCGGCGACCTGGGTGGCCGCGAGGGAGCCCGCGAAGTCGAGCCCTTCGGCCTGGTTTCGGCCGACGTCGACGATGATCGCGAGCGGATCGAGCTCGGCCGCGGCGTCGACGGCGGCCTGGCCCGGCTCCAGGAGGTCGGCGGAGGAGACGGCCTCGTAGGCGAGCGCCTTGGCGGCCCGCGCGGCGCGGAAGGGGTCGTAGCCGACGAACAGGACGGGGCCGCGGGTCGCCTCGGGGACGGGCGGCGCGGGCTGCTCGTCGGGGGGGCCGAACTCGGGGAGCGTCTTGACGATCCGCTTCGGCGCGATGGCGCGGTAGGACTCGTCCAGCCACTCGAGCAGCAGGGGGACGGGCACGGAGTCGCCGTCGCCGAAGCCGGACGAGACCCACCCGTGCTTCCCCATCCCGTAGCCGGTCGGCTTGGTGAACGGCAGGGTGAGCGCCTCGGCGCCGGTCTCGGGGAGCTTCACGGTGAAGTTGAATCTCCCCTTGTAGGTCCCCGCGAAGAGGAAGATCTTCTTCGCCACCTTGACGACGCGATCCCCCCACGGCGACTCCTCGTACGTCTCGGGGTACGCCAGCGCGGTGGCGCGCAGCTCATCGAGGGCCTCGAGCAGGTGGGGATCCATGACGTGGCAGTCTGCCCCAGAAACTTCGATCGGTTCGCCTGACCCGCGGCACCCCTGAGGGCAGTCCAACTCACCGACACTGGAGACGAACGATGACGACCCGCCTGATCCCGCTGCTGCTGCTGAGCCTGCTGCTCGCCGTGCCCGCCCTCGCCAACCCCAACAGCCGCATCGTGGTGACGACGGACAAGCCGGTCGTCGTGGTGCTCGACGGCGAGTTCCTGGAGTACGTCGAGGGGACGACGAACGTCGAGAAGTGGAACCTGACGTCGGGGCGGCACGTGATCGAGTTCAAGAACATGGTCGGCAAGACGCTCCACGAGGCCGAGCTGGTGGTCCCCGGCGGGGGGCCGGTGGAGGTGCGGGCGCGGTACACGAACGGCCGGTTCGAGCTGGTCGACACCGTGTTCGTGAAGGAGCCGGCGGCCGAGGTCGTCGTCGTCGACGGCGGGCACCGCGACCACGAGTCCGTGTCGGTCTCGATCGGCATCCCCGGCGCCGGCGTCACGGTGACGGAGTCGTCGTCCACCGGCCACGAGTCGGTGACGGTGAGCAGCCACGCCGGCGGCACGGTGGTCGTCGTCGAGGAGTCCCACCACGACCACGTCGCCGTCCCCGCGACGCGCAACGTCACCTTCCGGGTGACCGACGACAGCTGGTCGAACGTGTACGTCGACGGCAAGAAGGTCTACGAGCCCCGCGCGATGGCGGAGGAGAAGACGATCACGCTGTCGGTCGGCGAGCACACGATCGAGGTGAAGGACTTCATGGACGACGACGTGTGGTGCAAGGGGACGTTGTACGTCGACGGCCACACCGACCTGGTGATCGGGCTCGCGGAGGAGCAGCCGATCGAGGTGTTCAACGACCGGAGCGCGTTCCGGGCCCGGTAGGGTCGCGCGCTAGAAGCGGCCGCGGCCCGTCCACATGCCGATGGTGCCGGCGTCGGCGGTGGCCTGGGTGACGTCGAGCCAGCCGGGGGCGGGGCTGTCGCCGCAGTGCCCGACGATCATGTCGATGATGTAGACGTCCGTGCTCCCCTCGTGGGGGCCGGGGCCGTAGTGGTAGTCGACGACGTCCTCGCTGGGGTCGCCGACGACGCCGCGCTTCCAGTTGTAGCCCCAGCGGTCGTCGTAGAGGCGGAGCTCGTCGACGACGGTGTCCATGAAGTCCCAGGTGCCGCCGTCGTCCTGGCAGGAGTCGGCGAGCATCTCCGGGAAGTCGGCGGCGACCTGGTCGACGACCCAGCTCATGTCGGGGAGCGGCAGCGGGTAGTCGGGCTCGTCGCAGGCGATGACGACGTCGGCGGCGGCGGTCTCGCCGAACCAGTTCACGTGCTCGTGGACCATGCGCCAGTCGGTGGTGTAGGTGCCGGGCTCGTCGGGGCCGGTGAGGGTGACGACGAAGGTGTGCTCGCCTCCGGGGGGGACGACGTCGTCGTCGGACAGCCAGACGCGGGCCTCGCCGGGGTGGAGGGGGTCGGAGTCGTCGACGCCGCCGAGCTTGTAGCCGTCGCCGCGGGTCCAGGTGGCGGCGCCGGTGTTCCGGACGACGACGTCGACGGAGGTCTCCTCGCCGCACGCGAGCTCGGCGGGGAAGGGGGCGGAGACGATGACGGCGTCGTCGGCGAGGGGCTCGGGGGTGGCGTCGTCGTCGTCGCCGTCGCCGGGGTCGTCGTCGTCGTCGTCGCCGCTGTCGTCGTCGTCGGAGGCGGAGGCGTACGGGTCGGGCGCGACGCAGGCGGTCGTCAGGCCGAGGAGGAGGAAGGTGAGGGCGCGCACGGGACGACGTTGGCGCAGTTGCGTTGCGCCGTTGTGGAGGTCTCCTCCACACTCGCGCCATGAGCGACGCGAAGTTCGGCACGTTCGAGGACCTGATGGCGATGACGGCGGAGGGGATGCAGCCCATCGCGGAGGCGCTGCGGGCGCTGACGTTGGAGGTGGATCCCGACGCGACGGAGGTGGTCCGCCTGGGGGACCGGGCGGCGACCTACGGGGTCGGCCCGAAGAAGATGAGCGAGGGCTACGTCTACGTGTTGCCGTACAGCAAGCACGTCAACTTCGGCTTCTACAAGGGGGCGGCCCTGGACGATCCGGCGGAGCTCCTCGAAGGCACAGGCGCCAAGATGCGCCACGTCAAGGTCAGGACCCTCGACGCCGCCTCCCGTCCCGAGCTGCGCGCGCTGGTGCAGGCGGCGCTGTCGGAGCGCAAGGAGGCGTTGGGGCGCTGACGGCGGCGTCAGCTCGACTGATCACCGAACCCGCCCACATCGGCGATGTGCGCCACTTCCGTTCCGGTCAGCCCGGACACGCGACGTCGTCTTCGCCGATGGCCCAGGTGGTCTGGTCGCCGAGCTGGAGGGAGCCGGTGGTGCCTTCGGCGACGCAGCCGTCATTGCCCGAGGCGGAGAGCGCGTAGCAGCCGGGGGTGGGGAGGAGGACGCGGTGGCTCTCGCCGTCCGCGATGCCGCCGGCGGGGAGCGGGATCTCGTTCCAGTCCTCCGGATCCTCCGACGGGCAGGGCCGCTGCTGGACCATCTCGATCGTGACGAAGGTCGTCTCGTTGACGATCTCCAGCGTCCAGTCGCCGCCGCCGTCGTCGTCGTCGTCGCCGGAGGAGCGGGTCGGGGGGCAGGCGGTGAGGAGGGCGAGGGCGAACAGGGCGACGAGGGCGTTGCACATCGGAGGACTGTAGAGGAGAGTCTCCGGCCATGGATCGGTTCCTGCGTGCCCTGGTCGTCGTCGTCGCCGCCTGCGTTCTCGGGGGGTGCCCGCCCGTCGCGGAGGAGGAGCCGCCGCCGGTCTTCTACGCGCCGGACGCCGACGGGCCGTGGGTGGCGGGTACGGCGGAGCACGCGATCACGTCGCGCGAGGGGGTCGGGCTGGACCTCCAGATCTGGTACCCGGCGGACTCGTTCGGGGACGAGCCGTACCGGTACGACGACGTGTTCGAGGGGGCGGCGGCGTCGTGGTCGACGGCGGACTGTTCGACGGTGCGTCCGGTCGTGGTGTTCTCGCACGGCAACGGCGGCATCCCCGCGCAGACGTACACGGTGATGGAGCGGCTGGCGTCCCACGGGTGGGTGGTGGCGGCGCCGGGGCACACGTTCAACACGACGTACGACCTGGACTCGGACCGCTGGTTGGAGGTGGCGCTCCGGCGACCGTGGGACGTGGCGGACGCGTTCGACGCGATCGCGGACCCGGGGTCCGGCTTGGCGGGGGCGGCGTTGGACGGGTGTGTCGACGAGGCGGCGGGCTACGCGGTGATGGGGCACTCGTTCGGGGGGTTCACGAGCTACGCGACTGCGGGGGCGCTGTACGACGTCGGCACGCTGGGGCTGGTGTGCGACGCGGAACCGCAGAACGCCTGCGACACGGTGGCGGCGTGGGCGGACGCGGGCGACGCGACGGCCGACCGCTCGGACGATCGCGTGTGGGCGGCGGTGCCCTGGGCGCCGGCGTGGTGGGAAAGCTTCGGCGAGCACCTCGGCGCGATCGACGTCCCGGTGCTGGTGATCGGCGCCGACCGGGACGCGGCTACCACCTGGGAGGAGGACGTGCGGCCGTCGTTCGACGCGCTCACTGCGACCCCGCGCTACCTCGCGCAGATCGAGGACGCGGGCCACTTCAGCTTCACGGACGCGTGCGCGTTCCTCGACTTCGACGACGGCTGTACGGACGACTTCCGCCCCCCCGAGGAGGTCATCGGTCTGACGGCGACGATGTCGCTCGCGTTCCTGAGGCACGTCCGGGGCGACGACCGCGCCGCCGACTGGCTCCCCCCGGCCGCTGGCCTGTCGTCTTGGGAGGCAGTCGACTGACTGGCGCCGCGGCAGGAATCGTGGGCAGGTCGCCGACCTCGTCGCTGATCCTGCCGTTTGGCGGCAGGAATCGTGGGCAGGTCGCCGA
>CAYFOA010000012.1:29468-65627 GCA_964344575.1 uncultured Rickettsiales bacterium
CGACCTCGTCGCTGATCCTGCCGTTTGGCGGCAGGAATCGTGGGCAGGTCGCCGAGCTCGTCGCTGATCCTGCCGTTTGGCGGCAGGAATCGTGGGCAGGTCGCCGACCTCGTCGCTGATCCTGCCGTTTGGCGGCAGGAATCGTGGGCAGGTCACCGACCTCCTCGCTGATCCTGCCGTTCGGGGGCAGGATGGGTCGCCGCTGCGCCGGGCTCACCGTTTCTCCCAGACGCCGCCAACGAACGTCGCGCGCACCCCCGCCTCCCACAGGCTGGCCGGATCGTCGAGGTCGGCCGCGGGCCCCAGGACCGTGAAGTCGGCCCGGCAGCCCACCTCGAGGCACCCAAGCTCGCCCTCGCGGCCCACCGACCAGGCCGGTCCCGACGTGTAGGCCGCCACCGCCTGCTCCGCCGTCAGCGCCTGGTGCGCCTGCCAGCCGCCCGCCGGGAGGCCGTTCTCGTTGCGCCGGGTGATCGCCACGGCGAGGCCCCACGTCGGCTCCGCGTCCATCACCGGCCAGTCCGACCCGAACGCCAGCGTCGCGCCCGCGTCCTGCAGGTCCCGCCAGGGGAACGCCCGCGGCAGCCGCTCCGGACCGAGGTTGTCGGTCCACGGACCGGCGTCGTCCTCCGCCGAGTCCCCCGGGACCGCGTGGTACGGCTGCATCGAGGCGACGACGTCCAGCTTCGCGAACCGGGCCACGTCCCGCGGGTGAACGACCTCGAGGTGCTCGATCCGGTCGCGCATCCCCTCGATCCGGGGCCGGGCCGCCGCGAACGCGGCCAGGCTCGCGCGCACCCCCGCGTCCCCGATCGCGTGCAGCGCCACCCCGAACCCGTGGCGGTGGGCCCGGGAGACCAGCCGCCGGAGCTCGCCCGGGGCGACCAGGGGCGCCCCCCGGTCCCTCCCCCCCGCGAACGGCTCGAGCATGTACGCCGTCCGCGACTCGATCACCCCGTCGACGTACCCCTTGAGGTGGACGACCCGCAGCATCGGGTCCCGAACCCGGTCGCGCAGCGCCGCGTACGCCGCGACGTCCCCGTCCAGCGGCAGCGACACGTGCACCCGGATCGGGAGCGTGCCCGTCCGCCGGAACCCGTCCAGGAGCTCGACGTCCACCGCGTCGTAGGCGAAGTGCTGCACGCTCGTCACCCCCCGCGCGGCGAGGTGGTCCAGCCCCGCCCGCAGCGCCGCCCGACGCTCGTCCCGCGACGGCTCCGGCACCACCCGGTCCACCAGCCCGATCGCTTCCTCCAGCAGCAACCCCGTCGGCGTCCGCCCGTCCGCTCCACGCACGATCGTCCCCCGGGAGGGTCCGCCGTCCCCGCGTCGATCCCGGCCGCCGCCAGCGCCGCCCCGTTGAGCCAGATCGCGTGCCCGTCGTACGACTCCAGCATCGCCGGCCGGTCGGGCAGGATCTCGTCCAGCGGCCCCCGCGTCGGCTCCCCGTCCGGCGCGATCCCGTACCCCCAGCCGCGCCCCAGCACCCACTCCGCGTCGGGATGGGACGACGCCCACGCAGCCACCGCGTCCTGCACCTCCGCCATCGACTCCGCCCCGCTCAGGTCGACCTGCACCGCCGCCAGCCCCCCCGACATCACGTGCGCGTGGGCGTCCCACAGCCCGGGCAGCAGCAGCCCGCCGCCCAGGTCGTGGGACTTCCGGAGGAGGGAGCCGGCCGGCAGCGCGACGTCCTCCGGGCTCCCGATCGCAGCGATGCGCCCCTCGCGGACCACGATCCAGCCGAGGCCCTCCGCCCCGGGGACGCCTCGGAGGCCCTGGAGGAGCACGTCGTCACCCGCGGGCGGGGGCGGAGTCCAGGCCGGCCGAGGGGGCGGGGACGCGGCGCAGCCGACCGCGACGAGCGACGCCACCAGCAGCCCTGCCCGTCTCATCCCCCGACGTTACTGCAAGACAACCGGCCACCCGCCCGTAGGACAGCCCAACCGCGCCCCGGACGTTGTGGGATACTCCGCGACCCCTGGGGAGAGGGAGGCCATGACCGAGTTCCTGCAGGCCATCGTCGCGTTCCCGACGATCCTCTTCACCATCCCGGTGGGCCTGTCGGTGCTCTACTGGCTGTTCGTCGTGCTCGGCGCGATCGACCTCGACTTCCTCCAGATCGACGGCCTCGAAGGCGTCCTCGAAGGCGGCATGGACGGCGTCCTCGACGGCGCGCTCGACGGGGCCTTCGAAGGGCTCGACGGCGCGCTCGACGGGGCGCTGGACGGGGCCGCCGAGGGGCTCGACGGGATGCTCGACGGCGCGCTCGACGGGGCCGCCGAAGGGCTCGACGGAGTCCTCGACGGGGCCGCCGACGCCGTCGACGGTGCGCTCGACGTCGCCGGGGGCGCGGCAGACGGGGCCCAGTCCGCCCTCGAAGGGATCGCCGGCTCCGTCGACGGCGCCCTGGACGGCATCGGCGACGCCGCCGAGACCCTGGACGCCGCGGTCGACGTCGCCGAGGGCGCGGCCCAGCCCACCTCCGGCGTGAGCGGCCCGCTGAAGGCCCTCGTCGGCTTCCTCAACGCCTTCAACCTGACCTCCGTCCCCCTGACCGTGAGCATGAGCTTCATCGCGCTCACGGGCTGGATCCTCTGCTACTTCGGGATGCAGTACGTCGCCCCGGCCCTGAGCCTGAGCCCGCTGCTCGTCGCCAGCGTCGTCGCCTTCGCCGCGTTCGGCCTCGGCACGTCCGTCACCTCCCAGCTCGTCAAGCCGCTCGCGCCCGTCTTCCGGACCGAGTCCGCGCGCACCAACCGGTCCCTCGTCGGCCTCACCGCCGAGATCACCACCGGACGCGTCGACTCCGGCTTCGGCCAGGCCGAGGTCAGCGAGGGCGGCGACCACCTCGTCATCCAGGTCCGCTGCGATCGCGACAGCGGCCTCAAGAAGGGCGACAGCGCCCTCATCATCGGTTTCGACCGCAAGCGGGAGGCGTTCGTCATCGAGAGCCTCGCGCGTGTGCAAGGAGTTTCCGCTTCGGCCCAGGAAGAGGTCGAGGCCCTCGAGCAGGTCGCGCGGCCTGCTCACCAATCAACGAAGGGTTAGTTCACGATGCCCATGATCATCTCTGCCGTCGGAGTCCTCGTCCTCGTCGTCCTGGGCGTGCTCGTCATGATCGCGCGCTTCTACCGGAAGGTGGACCAGGGCAAGGCGCTCATCATCAACAAGATGAAGGCGGAGCCCGAAGTCACGTTCACCGGCGGGGTCGTCCTGCCGATCATCCACCGCGCCGAGGTCATGGACATCTCGGTCAAGACGATCGAGGTCGACCGGCGCGGCAAGGAGGGCCTGATCTGCCAGGACAACATCCGGGCGGACATCAAGGTCACCTTCTACGTGCGCGTCAACAAGACGAAGGACGACGTCCTCAAGGTCGCCCAGTCCGTCGGCTGCAAGCGCGCGTCCGACCAGGCGACGCTCGAGGAGCTGTTCCTCGCCAAGTTCTCCGAGGCCCTCAAGACGGTGGGCAAGCGGATGGACTTCGTCGAGCTGTACACCCAGCGGGACGACTTCAAGGACCGCATCATCGAGGTCATCGGCCGCGACCTGAACGGCTACTCCCTCGAGGACGGCGCCATCGACTACCTCGAGCAGACGCCCATCGACTCGCTCGACAAGCACAACATCCTCGACGCCCAGGGCATCAAGAAGATCACCGAGATCACGACCGAGCAGAACATCGCCACCGAGGAGCGCCTCCAGACCGAGCGCCAGGAGCTGGTCCGGCTGAAGGTCGCCGCCGACGAGAAGGTGTTCGAGCAGGAGCGCCGGCGGGCCGACGCCGAGGCCAAGAAGGACCGCGAGATCGCGACCGTGCAGGCGCGTGAGGTGGCCGAGACCGAGGTCATCCAGGCCGAGGAGAAGCGGCGCGCCGAGCTCGCCCGCATCAAGGCCGAGGAGGAGGTCGAGGTCCAGGCGCTGAACAAGCAGCGGCAGGTCGAGGTCGCCGACAAGGACCGCGAGCGCGTGGTCGGCATCAAGTCCGAGCAGGTGCAGCGGGACCGCGACCTGGAGCGCATCTCGCGCGAGCGGGACGTCGACCTCGGGACCATCGCCAAGGAGAAGGCGGTCGAGGTCGAGAAGAAGGAGATCGCCGAGGTCGTCCGCCAGCGCGTCGCCGTCGACAAGAACGTCGCCGAGGAGGAGGAGCGCATCAAGGACCTCCGCGTCGTCGCCGAGGCGAAGCGCCTCAAGGACCAGGTCGTCATCGCCGCCGAGGGCGAGGCCGAGCAGCGACTCATCATGGACATCAAGGCGGCCGAGGCTGCCGAGAAGGCCGCCGAGCACGCCGCCAAGGAGAAGGTGGTCCTCGCGAACGCCGACCTCCAGGCGGCGGAGATCGAGGCCAAGGCCATGATCCGCCTCGCCGAAGGCAAGCAGGCCGAGCACGCCGCCACGGGCCTCGCCGACGCGAAGGTCCAGGAGGCCCGGGCGTCCGCGCTGGAGAAGGAAGGCCTGGCCGAGGCGAAGGTCATCCGCGAGAAGATGGACGCGCAGGCCGAGGGCGAGACCAAGGTCGGCCACGCCGCCGCGACCGTCACCGAGGAGAAGCTCAACGCCGAGGCGAAGGGCATCCACGCCAAGGCCGCCGCGATGAAGGAGCTCGAGGGCCAGGGCTGGCAGCACGAGGAGTTCCGCCTCAAGCTGGCCGCGGTCAAGGAGCTGCAGCTCGAGGCGCTCAAGATCAAGGAGGCCATCGCGGTCGCGCAGGCCGAGCTGATGGGCAAGGCCTACGCCGACGCCGACATCAAGATCATCGGCGGCGACGGGCAGTTCTTCGACAAGTTCGTCAAGTCGATGGCCATCGGCCACGGCGTCGACGGGATGTTCGAGGAGAGCGACACGCTGAGCCAGGTCTTCGGCAAGTACCTCAACGGCGACGGGGACCTCCCCGGCGACCTCAAGGAGATGCTCGCGGGCCTCGACCCCAGCGCGGTGCGGGACCTGAGCCTCGCCACGCTGGCGGGGAAGATGGCCGCCGGCGGCAAGGTCGACACCGGCAGCGACTCGTAGCGTAGGAGGCCTCGATGACCGACCGCCTCGAAGGCGGCAGCTACGAGGTCATCCGTCAGCGCCTCTCCACCCAGGGGAGGTCGCTGGCGGACCTCGCCGCCCAGCTCAACACCCGCCGGCAGGAGGCGTTCGGGGGGACCCAGCTCGACGTCGTCGGCAACGAGCGGGTCCGCACCGACAACAACTGCGTCCCCGTCGACATCGCCGCGGTCGGGGACCACCTGCTGTTCGGCTACAACGTCTTCGTCGGGCTGAAGAAGACGACGTCCGTGGACGACGTGTTCAGCCTCCAGAAGGTCACCGGGCGGGACGGCGACGGCGAGCTGCACTTCTCGCGCGTCGAGGATGCGGAGGCGACCGCGTTCCTCCACGACGAGCAGTTCGTGAAGGACTTCGCGGAGCTGTACCAGTACTACGCGGCGACCCGGCTGGTCCGGCTGGTCACGACCGAGAGCAAGCTGCTGGCGGTCTTCCGGACGGGCGAGTCGGTCGACGACGAGAAGGTCTTCCGGTGGGCGCTCGACGCTCGCGGAGGGGCGACGTACCTCGACTCACGGGGGGAGCGGGACCACCTCTTCCCGCCCCCGCACGACTTCGTGTGGACGCAGACGTCGCGGTCGGACCACATCCTCGGCCGGCACTCGCACGTGAGCGTCCTGGACGAGGTGTTCGTCGAGACGATCGGCGGCGACCTCACCATCAAGGTCGAGGACAACACCGAGGACGGGCTCGGCATCTACCGCGAGGCCGTCGACGACCCCAACCAGTCGCTCGACGACGCCGAGATCTTCTACGCGAAGGTCGGCGCCCTGATCCTGCTCCGGATCCTCCCCTACAAGGAGACCACGCAGCGCTACTTCGTCTTCAACACGCGGACGAAGACGGTGGTCCGGGCCGACGCGATCGGCACGTCCTGCGTCGAGCTCCCCGAGGACCACGGCGTCATCTTCCCGGGCGGCTACGTGCTCCAGACGGGCGACGTCAAGCTGTTCGGGGAGGACCACGGGGGGCTCCACTTCGAGCGCCGGATCGCGGCCCCCAACGGCGAGGACGCGCTGTTCGTGTTCGTCCGCCGGAGCGACGGGCTGTACGTCCTGCTCCCCTACAACCTCATCCGGAAGGAGGTCGCCAACCCCATCCGGGCGCACGGCTACAGCCTGTTCGAGGACGGGACGCTGACCGTGTTCCGGGCGGCCGAGGACGAGCCCGCGCGGGTCCACCCGATGCAGGTCTGGGCGACGCCGTACGTCAGCGCCGAGTACCACGCCAGCGCCCCACAGAACGGGGGCGAGCTGGGCCGGATCGGCAACGCGGACCTCGTCCGGGGGATCTCCGACTGCCACACGCTCGTCCGCCTCGTCGACGAGACGGCCCCCACGCGCGAGGTCTACGAGGGGATCGTCCAGCAGGCCGAGCGGGTCACCGACGCCTACTACTGGCTCGGCGACGACGTCGTCGGGGACCTCCGGACCGCGGTCGCGACGCTGCGGCAGACGGCCGAGCTCATCATCGACGAGTTCGAGAAGGTCCAGACGCTGGAGCGTCAGGCGCGCAAGGCGCTGAAGGAGGCGACGGAGGAGACGCGGATGCTCCTCGGCGGCATCCGCCCGCGGGACTTCCGGTCGATCGACGAGTTCATGGGGGCGATGACGTCGCTGCGGAACCAGCGCGGCCACCTCATCACCCTGCAGGAGACGCGGTACATCGATCACGACGCGCTCGCGGCGCTGGAGGAGTCCGTCAAGGAGTCCTTCGAGGGCGTGTCGCAGGTCTGCGTCGAGTTCCTCCTCGCGGGCGAGGCGCTCACGCCGCTGGGGGGTCAGATCGACGCGCTCCTGGAGCAGGTCGAGGCGGCGAAGAAGGTCACCGAGTTCGCGCCGCTGATCGAGGAGCAGGACCGCCTCGCCGAGGGGCTCGACCTGCTGTCCGAGGTCATCGCGGGGCTGCAGGTCGACGACGCGACGGCGCGGGCGGAGATCCTCGAGTCGATCGGGGAGGTTTTCGGCCACCTCAACCGCGTGCGGGCCATCTTGCAGCGTCGCCGCAAGGAGATCGGCGCGCACGAGGCGAAGGCGGACTTCGCCGCCCAGTTCAAGCTGCTGGGCCAGTCGGTGCAGTCGGCGGTGGCGCTGGCGGACACCCCCGAGGCCTGCGACGAGGCGCTGTCGCGGCTCATGCTCCAGCTCGAGGAGCTCGAGGCGCGGTTCGGGGAGTACGACGAGTACCTGCCTCAGCTGGCGTCGAAGCGTGACGAGATCTACTCGGCGCTGGAGGCGCGCAAACAGACGCTGCTCGACGAGCGCGGCCGGCGCGTCGGCAACCTCCAGGGGGCGGCGGACCGGATCCTGAACGGGCTGAAGCGCCGGTCGAAGACGTTCAAGGAGGCCGACGAGCTGAACGCCTTCTTCGCCTCCGACGCGATGGTGATGAAGCTCCGGTCGATCGCGGACGAGCTGACCGAGCTCGGGGACGCGGTCAAGGCCGAGGAGCTGCGGGGGCGGCTGTCGGCGGCGCGGACGGACGCCCTGCGGGGGCTCCGCGACCGGCTCGACCTGTTCGAGGACGGCGACAACGTCATCAAGCTCGGCAAGCACCGGTTCGCGGTGAACACGCAGCCGCTGGAGCTGACGATGCTCCCGCGCGACGGCGTGATGACCGTCCACCTCACGGGGACCGACTTCTACGAGCCCATCGCGGACGAGCGGGTGGCCGCGTTCGAGGACTGCTGGCCCCAGACGGTGGTCAGCGAGACGGCGGACGTCTACCGCGCCGAGTACCTCGCGTGGACGATGCTGCGGGACCTCCCGCGGGCGGCGCTGACGACCGAGGAGTCGCTCCTGGCGACCATCCGGGAGTACACGTCGGAGCGGTTCGAGGAGGGGTACGAGCGCGGGGTCCACGACGTGGACGCGGAGAAGATCCTGCGGGCCGTGGTGTCGCTCCGGCAGACCGCCGGGCTGCTCCGGTTCGACGGGCGGGTCCGCGCGACGGCGGCGCTGTTCTGGGCGTGGTGGGGGGACGAGGACGCCCGGGCCCGGACGGCGCGGCGGGCGCGGAACCTGGGCCGGCTGAGGGCGGCGCTGGGGCACGAGCGACCGCTGGCGGCGCTGGCGGACCAGGTGTCCGTGAGTGTCCGTGAGTGGCTGGAGACGGTCGGACTCACGCTCACCGACGGCGAGGTCGCGCTGGCGGCGGAGTACCTCGTCGAGGAGCTGACGGCGGAGAAGCCGCGGTTCGTGGTGTCGGCGAACGCGGACGCGCTCCGCGCGACCGTGAGGCGTGAGCTGGACGATCACGCGGCGCGGGACGGCTTCGAGGCGGACCTCGAGGCGCTGGCCTCGCAGCCGGCCGAGCGGCTGGCGCTGGCGACGGCCTGGTTCGAGGCGGTCGCCGGCGACGACGACGCGGCGCTGGAGGCGGCGGTGGCGCTGCTGACGGAGAAGGACGTCTCCCAGGAGGTCAGCTCGGCGACGACGTCACGCGATCTGAGCGACCTGCTGGGGCAGCACCCGCGGATCGCCGGCGGCGCGATGACGGTCCGGCTCGACGAGCTCGAGGGCCGGCTCACGGCGTTCGTGCGGGACCGCGTGCCCCGGTTCCAGCAGTGGCGGGCGGTCCGCACGGAGGTCCTCGCGGACCAGCGGGAGCGGCTCCGCATCGACGAGTTCCTCCCCAAGGTCATGAGCGCGTTCGTCCGCAACAAGCTGATCAACGACGTCTACCTGCCGCTCGTCGGCGACAACCTCGCCAAGCAGCTCGGCGCCGCGGGCGAGGGGCGGCGGACGGACCAGATGGGCCTGCTGTTGCTCGTGAGTCCCCCCGGCTACGGCAAGACGACGCTGATGGAGTACGTCGCCAACCGGCTGGGGCTCGTGTTCATGAAGGTCAACGGGCCGGCGCTGGGGCACGACGTCCACAGCCTGGACCCCGCCGAGGCGCCCAACGCCACCGCCCGCCAGGAGGTCGACAAGATCAACCTCGCCCTGGAGATGGGCAACAACGTGATGATCTACCTGGACGACATCCAGCACACGCACCCGGAGCTGCTCCAGAAGTTCATCTCGCTGTGCGACGCGACGCGCCGGATCGAGGGCGTCTGGAAGGGCCGGACCCGGACGTACGACCTGCGCGGCAAGAAGGTCTGCGTGGTGATGGCGGGCAACCCGTACACGGAGTCCGGGGAGAAGTTCCAGATCCCGGACATGCTCGCCAACCGCGCCGACACCTACAACCTGGGCGAGATCCTCAGCGGCAACGAGGGGACGTTTGCGCTGTCGTTCATCGAGAACGCGCTCACGTCGAACGCCATCCTGCAGCAGGTCGCCGCGCGGGGGCTCGAGGATGTCTACAAGCTCATCCGGATGGCCGACGGCGAGGAGGTCCCGACGTCCGACCTGGGCCACGACTACAGCGCTGTCGAGCTGGGCGAGATCCAGGCCGTGCTGAGGCGGATGCGGCAGATCCAGCGGGTCGTGCTCCAGGTCAACGGGCAGTACATCGCCTCGGCCGCGCAGGAGGACGCCTACCGGACGGAGCCGCCGTTCAAGCTCCAGGGCTCGTACCGGAACATGAACAAGATGGTCGAGAAGCTCGTCCCCGCGATGAACGACGCCGAGGTCTCGGCGCTGCTGGACGACCACTACGCGGGCGAGGCGCAGACGCTGACGACCGGCGCGGAGGCGAACCTGCTGAAGCTCGCGGAGCTGCGTGAGCGTTTGACGGAGGAGCAGCGTGAGCGGTGGGACGCGATCCGGAAGGAGTTCGCGCGGCGGAAGATGATGGGCGCCGGCGAGGACGACCCGGTGGCTCGGGTGACCGGCGTGCTGAGCGCGCTGGAGCAGCGGATGGAGGGGATCCAGGAGGTCCTCCGGGAGGGCGCCACGGGCGACCTCGGGAGCGAGCTCCACGAGGTGGTCAAGCAGCTCACGCTGGTGCGGGAGGCGATCGCGGACCCGGAGCCCAACGACAAGCTGATCCTCACGCTCACGGCGATGAGCAAGAAGCTCGGCGGCATCGGCAAGGTGCTGATGGACAGCACGGACGAGGAGCGGCTGGACGCGCGGATCTACGGCGTGAGTCAGGAGATCGCGGGCGTGAAGCAGGCGCTGGACGCCGCCACGGCGGGGCTGGGGGCGCTCAACCTGCTGGAGTGGCTGGCGCCGGAGATCGGGAAGGTCGAGAGCGAGGCCGACGTCGGTCGCCTGCAGCGGGAGGTGCTGCTGCAGGCGCAGGAGGCGCTCCGCGCCGGGCGGGAGGGCGTGCTGCCCCCGCTGGGGTCGCGCGACAAGGTGCTGGCGTCGACGCTCCCCGTCATCCAGGAGCTGTTCGTCCAGATCAGCGAGGCGACGTCGGAGTCGATGACGGACGTCGCCTGGACGGAGCTGATGGACAACCTCCGGAACCACGTGGCCGTGGCGGTCACGCGGCTGGCGCGGATCGACGACACCGAGGAGGTCGCCTGACGTGGAGGTCCGCGCGGTCCAGGGAGACCTCACGACGTTCGCGGTCGACGCCATCGTCAACGCGGCCAACGAGGGGATGCTCGGCGGGGGCGGCGTGGACGCCGCGATCCACCGCGCTGCGGGGCCGGAGCTGCTCGCGGCTTGCCGCGCGGTCCCCGAGGTCCGCCCCGGAGTCCGCTGCCCGACCGGGCAAGCGCGCATCACGCCCGGCTTCCGGTTGCCGGCGAAGCACGTCATCGCGACGGTGGGCCCCATCTACCACCGCCATCCGGACCCGGCCGGGGCGCTCGCGTCGGCCCACCGTGAGTCGTTGAAGCTGGCCGAGGCTCACGGCCTCCAGACGGTCGCCTTCCCCGCCATCTCCTGCGGCGTCTACGGCTACCCCCCGGAGGAGGCGGCGGGCATCGCGATCGGCGTCTGCCGCGAGCGTGAGTGGGCGCTCACGGAGGTGACGTTCGTGCTCTTCAGCGACGCCCTGCTCGACGTCTGGCTCAGGGCGCTCGCTGCACCGTGACGATGCCCGTGCGGTCGTCGCCGCCGAGGTTGGCCGTGACGCCGACCTGCGGGTCCGTGCCGAGCTGGTAGGCGCCGCAGTCGCCGCGGAGCTGGCGGTGGATCTCGACGATCTGCTTCACGCCCGTCGCGCCGATGGGGTGGCCGAAGCCGAGGAGACCGCCGCCGGTGTTGGCGGGCACCGCGTCGAGCACGTGGGGGGCGCCGCCGGGGTCCGCCAGGCCGAGCGCTTCGACCTGCTGGAGGTGGCTGATCGAGAAGCAGTCGTGGAGCTCGACGACGTCCACGTCCGGGGGCGTGATCCCGCCGTGAGTGAAGGCCTGCGCCGCGGCGTCGGCCATGTTCGACATCACCGTGGGGTCCGTCTCGGCGCCCAGGGCGCGCACGCTCCAGCCGTAGCTGAGCAGCTCCGTGCAGTCGTCCGGCGACCTTCCCAGCCGCCTCAGCCCCGCCTCGGTCGCGAGGATCACCGCCGACGCGCCGTCCGTGAACGCGGTGCAGTCGTGCAGCTTCATGTGGGGCCGGAGCTCGGGGTCCTCGAGGAAGACGTAGTTGTGGTCGTCCACCGTGAGCGCCTCGCTCACGCTCACGTCGACGTGCTGGTTCAGGGCGTGGGGGTTCTTCGAGGCGTTCGCGTAGGCCCGCGCGACCACCTCGGCGAGCGCGTCGTCGCCGACCCCGAACCGCTCCTTGTACGCCTTCGCCCGTCGCCCGAAGAGGTACGGGAAGAGGAACTGGCTGAACTCACGCTGCTTCTCCCAGTGCGCGGCGAGCGCCATGTGGTCGACGCCCTCCTTGCCGGGGCGGTTCGTCTCGACCTCGACGCCGACCGCGAGGGTGACGTCGGCGGCGCCCGCGCCCATCGCCTCGACGCAGGAGATCACCGCCGCGCTGCCCGAGGCGCAGGCCGCCTCGACGCGCACGAAGGGCTTGCCCTCGAAGGCCGGGTCGACGGCGGCGAGCATCGCGCCGAGGTGGCCCTGGCGGCAGAAGCACTCGGCGAGGAAGTTGCTCACCACGCCGCGATCGACGGCGGCTGCGTCCACGCCGTGAGCCGTGAGTGCGGTGCGGGTCGCCTCCCCGAGGTGGTCCTCGAGGGTGGGGTTGGTCCGGGTCCCGTAGTCGGGGTGGCGGCGATGGACGAACTCGGGGCGGCCGCGACCCTGGTAGGTCGTGTGGGCGCCGCCGACGACGAAGATGCGCTGGTTCGGCTTCATGGCGGACTCACGCCTCCAGGGGCGCCCAGTGGGCGTGGAAGCCGACGGGGACGCGCCGGGGGAGGTGGACGCGGGCGACGACGTCGAGGGAGCCGCCGTCGAGGATCCGGAGCTCGCTGGTGGCCTCGCGGCGGTCGCTCACGAACGCCATCACCCAGCCGTCGTCCTGCGCCGTGGCGCCGGGGCGGGGCACGAACACCGTCTCGCCGCCGAACCGGTCGCGTCCGTAGGCGTGCGTCCGCGAGTCCCCCTCCAGGTCGTACTTGATGCAGCCGTCGAAGAGCAGGGTCGGCTCCGGGGCGATCCGGGGGTTCCAGGCGAAGCGCGAGTAGCGCCCGAGGACGTCGTCGTTGGTGCGCTGGAACTCCGTCCGCCGGTCGTCCAGCCGCTCCTCGGTGACGGCTCCGGTCCCGAGGTGGAACGTCCAGTGGGTGACGTACGGGTCCATGCGGAGGAAGTACAGCCGCGGGACGTCCGGCTCCTGGTCGTGGGGGAGGGTGGGGATCGGGTTCTCGATGCGGCAGGCGACGAGGTGGACGACGGTGCCGTCCTCGCGCTCCTCCTCCCACGCGTTGGTGGTGTGGTAGCAGTAGCAGGCGGGGGCCTCGAACCAGCGGACGTCGGCGTCGCCGCCGTGCCGGGGGAGGATGCCGAAGCGCGACGGCGCGTCGGGGTCGAAGCTCACGCGCCGCTTCCCGTGGGCGAGCGCGTCGCGGCGCCACGTCATCGGGAAGTCCATCAGGACCGTATGGTTCGCGGTGATCGCGATGTCGTGGAACAGGCTCGGGCCGCTCACGGTGATCGGCTCGCAGGAGGTGACGACGCCGTCGGCGTTGGCCACCGCGACCGTGAGGTGGGGCTCCCGGTAGACGTCGTAGTCGAAGAAGATCAGCTCGCCGGTGACGGGGTCGACCTTGGGGTGGGCGGCGACGCCGCACCGGAGCGTGCCGCCGAAGTCGTCGGCGCCGGCGGTGGTCAGGTCCGGCACGTTCAGCGCGTAGGGCGCGCCGCCGAGCCACCACAGGGCGAGGAGCTTGCCGTTCCAGACGACGAGGTCGGTGTTGGCGGTGTTCTTGTCGGGGGCGGGGTCGGACGGGTCGAAGGGCATGAGGATGCCGGGGCGGAGGGCCCGGCCGGCCTGCTCGTCGGCGGCGAGGCCGGCGGTCCGGATCCAGCGGTTCCGGTACGTCGCGCGGCCGTCCCGCAGCTCGACGCCGTGGACCATGCCGTCCCCGTCGAACCAGTGGTACGCGCCGGGGGGCGGGAACCTCGGGTTGGGGTTGTTCTGGACGTACAGCCCGCGCAGGTCGGCCGGGATCTCACCGTCGACGGCCAGCGCGACGTCCGTCCGCTCGTCGTCGACGGGGGCGTAGAGCCCCTCGATGTAGGAGTTCAGGTTCGTCAGGTCACTCATCGCCGGAGCACCTTGCGTCGGGCCGTAGCGGGGGTCAAGGTGCGGCCATGTCCACCGCCCGCGCCTGGATCGTCGCCGTCGCCTCCACCCCGTTCCGCCGCTGGCCGGACAGGAGCTTCCGTGAGCTGGGGCGTGAGGCGACGACGTCGGCGCTGTCGGAGCTGGACGCGGAGGACGCCGCGATCGACTCGGCGTGGTTCGGGAATTGCGCGATGGGAGTCTGGGGGCAGGCGAACATCCGGGGCCAGACGGTGCTCGATCCGCTGATGCGGGAGGGGCTCCTGCCGGCGGGGACGCCGGTCGGGAACGTCGAGGGGGGCTGCGCGACGGGGAGCCTGGCGCTGGCCTCGGCGGTGCGCGACGTCCGGGCCCGGGCGGCGGACCTGAGTCTCGCCCTCGGCGTCGAGAAGGTGTTCGTCCCGGACGATCCGATCAAGACGTTCGGCCTGTTCGCGAGCGGCGCCGACCTGGAGCACGAGGCGGAGTGGCGGGGGTTCCTCGCGGCGGCGGCGGAGCGGGGCGGGCAGGAGTGGGCTCCGCATCCGGCCCGCATCGTCTTCCTGGACGTCCACGCGCTCCAGGCCCGGGACCACATGACCCGGTACGGGACGACGGCGGCGCAGATCGCGGCGGCGGCGGCGAAGAACCACGACCACAGCGTGGACAACGAGCGGGCGCAGTACCGGATCCCGATGACGGTCGAGCAGGTGCTCGCCGACAAGCCGGTGGTGGCGCCCCTGACCCGGTCGATGTGCTCGCCCGTGAGCGACGGCGCCGCGGCCGTGATCGTGGCGTCGGACGCCTGGCTGGACGACCACCCCGAGGCGCGGGATCGGGCGGTGCTGGTGCGGGCGTGCGCGTTCGCGGGGGGGACGTGGCGGGAGCTGGACGGGGCGACCGTCGTGGACCGGGCGGCGGCGAAGGCGTACGCGGCGGCGGGCGTGACGGCGGCCGATGTCGACCTCGCCGAGGTCCACGACGCGACCGCGTACTGCGAGCTCGCCGCGACCGAGGCGCTGGGGTTCTGCGGGCGCGGCGAGGGCGGCGCGTACGTCGAGTCGGGGGCCACGCGGCGCGACGGCGACCGCCCCGTGAACGTGAGCGGCGGCCTCGTCAGCAAGGGCCACCCCCTCGGCGCGACCGGCCTCGGGATGGTCCACGAGCTGGTGCTCCAGCTGCGCGGCGAAGCGGGCGACCTCCAGGTCGACGGGGGGCCCGCGATCGGGGTGGCGCAGAACGCGGGCGGGCTCACGGCGATCGACGAGGCGCTCTGCGGCGTGACGGTCCTCGAGCGGCGTCGCTGACTCCGGACGGACGAAGGGCGCCCCCCACACGGGGACGCCCTTCGCCTTGCGGCCCGCGACGCCGCTCAGTTCGTCGTCACCTCCTCGGTCACGAGCGCGAAGTAGATGTCGCCGACGCGGCTGGTGGGGTCGTCGAGGACCCACGTCCCGCCGGCGTTGGTGATGACCGCGGGCGGCTGGAACCACACCGGCTGGCCGCAGTCCATCGCCACGGGCGACGGCAGGGTCATCCCCTCGACGCCGAGGAAGCGGACGATCTGGGCGTCGGCGGGGCCGTCCCAGCGGACGTACTCGAACTTCGGGTCGCCCGCTTCGTTGGTCAGCCAGCAGGTGGTCTCGCTCTCGATGGGCTCGAAGGCGGCGAGGAAGCCGCGGTCCTGGAGCTCGCTGACGGCGGTCTCCAGGTCGGCGACGCCGTCGGTCAGGCCGGCGATCTGGGTGGCCACGATCGGCTGCCACTCCTCCAACCCGAGGACGTCCTCGGCGACGGGGCCTACGGCCGCCTCGATCAGGTCGGAGACGTCGTCGACGTCGGCCTGAAGGCCGGCGATGCGGGCCTCGTTGCCGTCGATCTCGGCCTCGGTGACGGCGGCGCGCGCCTCCAGGTCGTCGGCGCGGGCCGCGAGGGCGTAGGCGGCGGCGTCGAAGCCGTCGGCGCGTGCCTCCAGGCCGCCGGTCGCGACCTCGAGGGCAAACGCGCGACCCTCCAGGGCGGCGGCCCGGTCGATCGCAGCGGAGGCCTTGTCGGAGACGGCGTCGATGGCGGCGCCGGCGTCGTCGAGGGCGTCCTCGTTCGCGTCGACGCGGGCGGTCAGCTCGGCGATGACGGCCTCGAGCGCGGCGATCTCGTCCTCGGACGAGTCGGGAGCCGACTCGGAGGCGGGGATGTCTTCGGCGGAGGGGAGCTCCTCGACGGCTGCGGTGGGGTCGGTCGAGATGCAGCCCGTGAAGCAGAGGGTGACGACGAGGAAGGACGTGGTCAGGAAGGTCGGACGAGTCATGGGGTCGGTCTCCAGGGCGCCGTTCGTCAGCGCCTTCGACCCCCTGGACGGAGCCGGTCCGCGGTCGTGTCAAGAAAGTCGAAGAAAGTTCGGGGATCGACGAACGTCGCCCCTGATGATCATCACGGCGGCCGGGGCTCGGGTCGCGTATCACGATCGTGTCCCCACCCTCGGAGGCTCCATGACCGAAGCGCGCGCCATCGACTGCCTGTTCCCGCTCCTCCTCAAGGAGTGGAAGGACAGCTGGGTGCAGGCCACCAACTCGCCCGGCGAGCTCAAGTGCCAGGTCGAGGCGGCCTGGGGGGAGGGGTACGAGGACGGCGACGCGCTCATCGCGGCGATGGACGACGCGGGCGTCCGGACGGTGCTGGCCACCGATCTGCTGGCCTGGTCCTACCCCCGCCAGGAGCGCTTCGCCCTCGACATGACGGCCCGCATCGCCGAGCTGTCGCGCCAGCACCCCGGGCGGGTCGTCGGCCTCGGCGACTACGACCCGTTCCACATCGGCAAGAGCCTCGCGAAGCTCGAGACGGACGTCCGCGAGCACGGCTTCCGCGGCGTCTACGTGCACGTCTACGGCTACGACATCGGCCTCGACAGCCGGAAGATGTACCCGCTGTACGCGAAGTGCGAGGAGCTGGGGGTGCCGGTGTCGATGCAGACGGGGCACGTGCTGGAGGCGATGCCGAGCGAGCACGGCCGCCCCATGCAGCTCGATCGCATCGCGTGTGACTTCCCCGACCTCACCATCGTCGGCACCCACACGGGCTGGCCGTGGGTCAGCGAGATGATCGCGGTCGCGACGAAGTGGCCGAACGTGTTCATGAACGTCAGCGCGTGGATGCCGAAGTACTTCGAGCCCGCGCTGACGCGGTGGGTCGGCAGCCGGACCGGCAGCGCCAAGACCATCTGGGGCACCAACGGCCTCGACTGGAAGCGCTACCTCGTGGAGATGGGCGAGATGGGGCTCCGCGACGACCGGCTGGAGGCGATCCTGTGGGGGAACGCGGAGCGGATCTATCGTCTCGGCTGAATGAGGACCCTCGGCGCCCCGCTCCTGGCGGCCGCGCTCCTCCTCGGGGCCTGCGTACGCGCGCCGGAGCCGGCGCTCCCCGCGGTGGCGGCGGACGTGCTCGTCGTCCCCGGCTGCCCGAGCGAGGACGACGGCGTCGTCTCCCGCTGCCAGTGGCGGCGCGCGGTGTGGGCCGCGGAGCTCGTCCGGCAGGGGCGCGCGGGGCGCGTGATCGCGTCGGGCTCGTCCGTCCACAACCGGTTCTTCGAGAGCGAGGGGATCGCGGCGGCGCTCGTCGCGCTGGGGGTCCCCCGGAACCGCGTCCACACCGAGACCCAGGCGCTCCACACCGACGAGAACATCGCCTACGCCCTCCACATGGCGTCGCGGCTGGGGTGCGGCACGGTCATGGTCGCGGCCGAGGGGCGGTTCCAGACGCGCGGCATGTGCTCGATGGCGCGCCGCTGGGGCTGGACCTGCACCGCCGCCCCGCCTCCCCGGAGGTGGGTCCACGAGCGGCTGGAGGAGGGCTACCCCGAGCTCCGGACGGAGGGGGAGCCGGCGTCGGAGTGGGTCCCCTGGCGGGAGCGGGAGCAGGCCCGAGCCCGCGCCGAGGGGACGCCGACGCGGACGCTGTCCCCCTTCCGCTACCTCTCGATGGCGGCCCGCGGCGAGACCGGCGGCCACGTCCCCATGCCCGCCCCGCCGGAGCCCGAGCCGACGCTGACCGACGACGGCGGCTGCTGAAGGCGGGGTCCGTCCAAGCTGCCGGAACTGTGGTAGCAACCCGCCATGATGAAGCGACGGGAGTTTCTGACGGGCCTCGCGGCGGGCGCCGCGGCGGGGGTGACGGCGGTCGCAGGCTGCGGGGGCGGGGAGCCCGCCGGCGGGCAGGCGGAGGGCGGCGCGCCGGCCGTGCACACCACCAAGAAGGTGCGGTGGCGGATGGCGTCGTCGTTCCCGCGCGGGCTCGACACCATCTACGGCGCCGCCGAGGTCCTCGCCGAGCGGGTCGCCGCCATGTCGGGCGGGAACTTCGAGATCCGCGTCTACCCCGCGGGCGAGCTCGTCCCCGGGACCCAGGTCCTCGACGGCGTCCAGTCCAAGACCGTCCAGGTGGGGCAGACCGCGTCGTACTACTACCTCGGCAAGAACCCCGCCCTCGCCTTCGACACCTGCGTCCCCTTCGGCATGAACGCCCGCCAGCAGACCGCGTGGCTGACCGAGGGGGGCGGGCTCGAGCTGCTCCGGCCGCTGTTCGCCGACTTCGGCATCGTCAACTTCCCCGCCGGCAACACCGGCGCCCAGATGGGCGGCTGGTTCAAGCGTGAGATCGGCTCCGTCGGCGACCTCAAGGGGCTCAAGATCCGCATCCCCGGCCTCGGCGGCGACGTCATGAACGAGCTCGGGGCCACCGTCCAGCTCCTCGCCGGCGGCGACATCTACCCGGCGCTGGAGCGCGGCGCCATCGACGCCACCGAGTGGGTCGGCCCCTACGACGACGCCAAGCTCGGCTTCCACAAGGTCGCGAAGTACTACTACTACCCGGGCTGGTGGGAGCCCGGGCCGTCGCTCTCCTACTACGTCAACACCGACGCCTGGAACGAGCTCCCCGCGGCCTACCGCGAGATCTTCGCCGCCGCCGCGTCCGAGTCCGCCACCACCATGCAGGCCCGGTACGACGCCAAGAACCCCGTCGCCCTCGCCCAGCTGATCGACGAGGGCGTCCAGCTCCGCCCCTTCGCGCGCGACATCCTGGACGCCGCGCGGTCCGCCGCCGACCAGATCCTGGCGGAGAACGCCGCGAAGGATCCGGCGTATCGGACCGTCCATGAGGCGTGGTCGACCTTCCGCGCGCAGTCGTTCCGCTGGTGGGGCACCGCCGAGCTGGCGTACGCCCGGTTCGCGTTCGGCGGGTGATCGGCCGCCGCCTCCTCGGGCTGCTCTTCGCGGCGCTGCTGGTCCTCCCCGCCGCGCCCGCCGTCGCCGCCGCGCCGTGGCGGCATCCGTCCGGGATGCCGGCCTGCGGCCCTTCCGCGCTCTGCGCGAAAGGCGACTCTTTGGCTCTTGCCTCCGAGTTCTACGACAACGCCGTCGTCCGCCTCCCCAAGGTCAAGAAGGACCGCCTCGGGACGTACCGTCGCTCCGTCGTGGCGGCGCTGGCCCGCGGCCGGATCCGGTCCGTCACCTACGTCGACGACGGCAAGCGGACCGAGCTCGCCCGCCGCGGCGACGGACCGTCCTCCCTGAAGAAGCTCCCCCTCGCCGGCGTCGCCGCCGTCGCCTACGTCGGCGGCCCCCGGTTCCGGGGGAGCGAGCTCGACCTCCTCGTCCGCGTCGGCGACGATCGCGTCCCCGTCACCGTCAAGCAGAGCGGCAAGGGCGACGTCGTCGTGGGCGTGGGCCGGACCCGGGAGCGCGCCGTCGGCTTCGGAGGGGACCTCCCCGACGATCCCGACGTCATCCGGACGACCTACAAGACCGGCCGGATCAAGGGGACGTCGGCCAGGTGGACGGACCGCGAGCTCCGCGTCCTCGCGGGCGCGCTGAAGCGGCTGTCGAAGTCCGAGCGGCGCGTCCTCCGCGACGTCCGCATCCTCCGCGCCCGCGTCGGGCCCCGCGGCCCCCGCAACGCGGCCCTCTACATCTGGGGGACGTCCGGCTACCGCCTCATGGTCTACGACCGCGCCTTCGCGTTCGACGGCCGCGCGTTCGTCGGCTCCCCGAGCAAGCCGAAGCCCTTCAGCGCCAGCGCCATCCTCCACGAGGTCGGCCACGCCGTCGCCACCGCCCCCGCGCGGCGGGCCATCGAGGACGGGGAGATCGGTCGCGCCCGCAAGCTCGGGCGGCGCGGGCCCGTCCTCGCCGCCTACGCCCGGGCCAGGGGCAGCAAGAGCGGCCCCACCCGCTACGGCCGGACGACGCTGGCGGAGTCGTTCGCCGAGTCGTTCGCGCTGCACAAGTTGGACCCCCGGGCGCTGCGGCGGTGGAGCCCCCAGGTGGCCGACTGGTTCGAATCCGGGGGCCACATCGAGGCCGCGCTGGAGTAGGCTCGCGGCGCCGATCGGGAGACGGGGATGAGCCAGGGAAACGGGACGCCGGAGCAGGCCGCGGCGCCGGCGGGCGTCGGGCGGAAGTCCGACGGGAGCACGTCGGGCCAATTTGCGTCGTGGTGCGCCGCCGAGCAGGAGCGCCGCCGGGCGCGTGACGTCGAGCTCGACGAACGCCGCTTCGAAGACGCCGTCCAGCTCGTGCTGCGCCGCCTCGCGGGCCGGGAGCGGGGCCGATGATCCTCCACTCCGTCCGCGCCCGGGACGTCCTCAAGTACGAGTCCCTGGAGCTCGCCGATCTGCCTGACAGCGGCCTCCTCATGGTCTCCGGCCCCAACGAGTCGGGGAAGAGCAGCGTCGGCGAGATCCTCGCCCTGGGGCTGTTCGGGCGGACCTTCGCGCTGACCGGCGACGACCTCGACAAGGCCATCCGCTGGGACGCGCGCGGGGGGACCGTCGAGGTCGCCTTCAGCACGGGCCCGGGCGTCCGCCACCGGGTCGTCCGGGAGCTCGACCGGGAGGGTCGCCGGGAGGCCGTCCTGCACACCCACGACAGCGGCGAGGTGCGCGGCTGGCAGGCCGTCGACGACGCCGTCGCGGGGCTCCTCGGGTTCGGCTTCCCGGAGTACGTCGAGTCCTTCTACCTCGCGCGCCGCGACTCGATCGGGGCGCGGGCGCGGACGGACGCGGTGCGGGCGATGGCGGGCGTGCTGCCGCTGGAGCGGATCGCGGAGGAGCTGGAGGCCGAGCTCCCGGCGCTGGAGGAGCGGAGCCTGGAGCTCGCCGACGGCCTCCTCGAGGTCGACGATCAGCTCGCCCGGTACTCCCGCGAGGACCTCCTCCCGCCGCAGCCGGGTCCGGCGCGCGGGGACGAGGCGCTGGTCGCGGAGGCGGCCGACCGCAGGGCCCAGCTGGCGACGGTGCTGGCCGGGTTCGACGAGCAGCTCCCGGCGCTCCGGACGGCGACGGGGGAGCTCGTGGCCCGGGTCGGGGGCTCGACGCGGACGGAGTGGGGGGAGGCCGCCGACCGGATGGAGGACGCGCTCGACGCGGTCGAGTCCGCGGTCGCGTTCCTCGGCTACGACGACGTCGAGGCGGGGACGGGGCGGCTGAGCCACCTGCTCGAGCGGATCAACGAGGGGCTCGGGGCGTTCGACGAGCTGGCCGCCAAGGCGACCGAGCGGCGGGCGGAGATCGCGTCCCTGCTGGCCGAGCCGGGGAGCCGCGAGATCGCGTCGAACTTCAACGATCAGCAGGACGACCTGGACGACGAGCGGACGGCGGCGCGCGCGCGGCGGCGGAAGCTGGGGCGGGGTTCGGTGGTGGCGGCGACCCTGGGGGTGGCCGCCGGGGTGGTCGGGTTCCTCCCCGTCGAGGGGATGGACGCGAACGTCGTCCTGGGGCTGAAGATCGGCGCCGGGGCGCTGCTCGCGGCGGCGGCGTGGCTCTTCACGCAGCAGCGCGCGGCCGTCGGGGAGCTGCGGCGGCTGGGCCTGCAGGACGCGGACCTTGCGTCCCGACGGGAGGCCGCCGAGGACGACGCCGAGGTGCTCGACGGGTTCGCCGACAAGGCGCTGGGGGAGGCCCACGCGAGCGTCGCCCAGCTCAGCGCTCCGGGGCCCTTGCAGGCGGCCGCCCAAGCGTTCGTCACGGGGCCCGGGGGGCGCCTCATCCGGACCGACGTGGCCGACCGCCTCGAGCAGGGCGCGGAGGACCAGCTGGCCGTCGTCGAGGCTCACTTCGCGACGTTGAGCGGCCGGATCTCGGAGGACGTCGAGGCGCTGGGGCAGATCCACGAGCTGCGGACGAGGCGCGCCGACCTGGCGCGGCGGCGGTCGGAGGCGGCCGCGCAGCTGGAGGTCTCCGAGCTGGCCGCCGAGCTGGCCCGGGGCGCGAGCAAGCACATCGCGTTCGAGTTCAACGGACGCGTCAAGCAGGCGCTGTCCCGGATCCTCCCGAGCCTGACCGAGGGGCGGTACCAGTACCTCCAGATCGAGGACGACCTCAGCGTCCGCGTGTTCAGCAGCGTCAAGCAGGACTTCGTCGCCTTCGAGGAGATCAGCGGGGGGACGCAGCGGCAGATCGCGCTGGCGACGCGGCTGGCGCTGTCGGAGACGCTGGCGGACCGGGCCGATCGGGGGCCGCAGTTCCTCTTCCTCGACGAGCCGTTCGCCTACTTCGACGCCCAGCGGACCAAGAGCACGCTGGCCGCGATGCCGCGCCTGAGCGCGCGCCTGCCGCAGGTCTGGATCGCGACCCAGGAGCCGCCCGAGGGGACGGACAGCACGGTCGACCTGAAGTGCTCGGTGGACTCGCGGGAGCTGCGGGCCTGACCGACGTCTGGACGATCGAGCGCCTCGTCCCGGGGGGCGACGGGTTCTGCCGCGCGCCGGACGGGCGGGCGGCGTTCGTGGCCGGGGGGCTGCCGGGGGATCGGATCCGGCCGACCGACGTCGAGGAGAAGAAGCGGATGGTCCGGGTGCGGGCGTTCGAGCTCGTCGAGCCGGGTCCCGATCGCTTGACGGAGGCCCCGTGCGAGGTCGCCGGGCGGTGCGGCGGGTGCGACTGGATGTTCCTCGCGCGGGAGGCGCAGCTCCGGTGGAAGCGGGAGCTCGTGGCCGACGCGCTGCGGCGGATCGGGAAGCTCGGGGACGTGGACGTCGCCGAGGTCGTGACGGCGGGGCCGGACCTCGGCTACCGGACGCGGCTGGGGCTGCACCGGCGCAAGGGGCGGCTGGGGCTGTTCGAGCGGGGGAGCCACCGGGTCGTCGAGATCGAACGGTGCGCGGTGGCGGTCGAGCCGGTCAACCAGGCGATCTCGGTGCTGCGCCAGGCGTCGCTGGGGGACGCCACCGAGGTCGAGGTCCGGGCCGCGCCGCGGGGGCCGACGGTGGTGGTCCGGACGGATCCCCCCGAGGCCGCGGCGTCCCTGGGCGGCCTGCTCCCGGCGGCGCTCCCCGACGAGCCGGCGCCGGTCCAGACGTGGGAGCTGCCGCTGGACCTGGAGCTCTCCGTCCCCGCGACGTCGTTCGTGCAGGTGAACCCGTGGGTCAACTACGTCCTCGTCGACGCCCTGACCCGGGGTGCGGTCGAGCGCGACGCCGCTTCGTTCCTCGACCTGTACTGCGGGGCGGGGAACTTCGCGCTGGCGCTGGCCGGGGTGGGCCTCACGGGGAGCGGCATCGAGGGGGACGCGGGCGCGGTCGAGGCGGCACGGGCGAACGCGGAGCGGCAGTTCCTGACGTCGCGGGTGGGGTTCCTCCACGGCCCCGTGGCGGCGCTGCTGCCTCGGATCGGCGCGACCGCGGGGGCGGTCGACCTCGTCGTCCTGGACCCGCCCCGCAGCGGCGCGCGCGACGTGATCGACGGCGTCCTCGGCGTCGGCCCGCGCTGGATCGCGGCGGTCTCCTGCGACCCCGCCACCCTGTCGCGCGACCTCGCCGCGCTGGTCGCCGGCGGCTACGAGCTCGAGTCCGTCACCCCCTTCGACATGTTCCCCCACACGCACCACGTCGAGGTGCTGGCGTGGCTCAGGGCTCGCTGAACGTCCAGCGGACGGCCAGCGGCGGGACCCCCGGCGCCTCCAGGACCGTCACCGTGACGACGCCCGCGGGCACCGCCACCGTCCGGCGCACGGCGCGCCCGTCGCCGACCGCGAACTGCTCCTGAAGCTCGAACCGCGTCCCCTTCTCGTGCTCGATCGGCGCCCCCTCCCGCCGGAACCCGTCGGGCAGCTCCTCCTTCAGCAGTGCCTTCTTCGTCCGGTGGTACTCGAGGAAGACCTTGGACGATGTCAGCGCCTTCGCGTCGAACGGCGCCGCCTGCACCGTGACGACGTACTCGGTCCCCCGGGGGTCGCCGTAGACGACGCCGTCGTCCTCCCGACGTCCCTCCCCGAGGGCCGCGGGGAGCTCGATCCGAACACCGGAGACTCCTGTCTCGTGCTCGACCCACGCCCCCTCCAGGATCGACGCCCAGGGCCGCCCGTCCACGAACGCCGCCGCCAGCGACCCCAGCAGCAGCGCCGCCGACAACACCCCCGCCGCGACCACCGGCGCCGCCCACGCGTCGCGCCCGATCGCCGTCGCCGCCCGCTCCGGCGAGCGCATCCCCACCGTCGCCACCCCCAACAGCGTCATCGCGCCCCCCGCGAGCCCCCCGCCGAGGTGCGCCATCAGCGAGATCCCGGGGACGAACGAGATCATCAGGTTCAGCACGAGCACGTTCCGGATCGACTGACGCATCCCCACCGCCAGCGGCTCGGGGACCACTCCGGCCCCCCGCAGCGAGATCACCCCGGCCGCCACCATCAGCCCCCAGCCGCCCCCCGACGCCCCCACCATGACGGAGTCCGGCGGCCCGAACGCGATCGCCGCCGCGCTCCCCCCCACCACCGACCCCATCCACAGCGCGAGCAGCCGCCACGGCACGAGGCTCCGCTCCAGGAACCCCCCGATCAGCCACAGCACGAGCATGTTCCCGCCGACGTGGAGCAGGCTGCCGTGGAGGAACGACGACGACAGCGGCCGCCACCAGTCCAGCCGGTGCGCCGCCGAGCTGTCCGCCGCCCCCATCCGGATCAGCACCCGCCCCACAGCACCTGCAGCAGGTAGACCGCCATCGTCACCGCGATCAGCGCCGGCACCGCCCGCGGGGTCCGCGCCCCCAGCGCCTTCTGGTACGCCTCGATCTTCCCGATCGTCGCCTGCGCCGCCGCCGCCCGCTCCGCCAGCCACGCGTTCAGCTCGTCCGGCCCCAGCCGCAGCTGCCCCGGGTTCCTCGCGACCTCCCGCAAGCACGCCGCCAGCGTCTTCGGCACCGCCTTCGGGTGCGTCGACGTCACCGTCCCCGACTCGTCGACCCCGTGCAGCCGCGCCCGCCCGATCGTCCCCAGCGCGGCCAGCCCCCCGGGATCCCCCGCCGCCCCGATCTCCGCCCCCGCCGGGTTGCCGTGCTGGGCCAGCGCCGTGACCGCCACCTCCCGCGTCCGCGCGGGCTCCCCCGCCCGGTGCGCCACGACCAGCACCAGCGGCCCCTCGGGGAGCACGAACCGCGCGACGTCGGGGGTGCACCCGAGGAGGAGGACCCCGTGCGTGTCCCGGCTCCCGAGCTCCCACACCAGCTGCTTGTAGACGGACACGTCAGTCGATCCCCCAGGTCACCAGCTCCGGGAACACGCAGATCAGCCCGAGCCCGATCAGCTGGATGACGATGAACGGCACGGCGCCGCGGTAGATGGCCGTCGTCGGCACCTCCTCCGGCGTCACCCCGCGCAGGTAGAACAGCGCGAACCCGAACGGCGGGGTCAGGAACGACGTCTGCAGGTTTACCCCGATCATCACCCCGAACCAGACGAGGTCGACGCCGAGGATCTCCGCCGCGGGCACCAGCAGCGGCAGCACGATGAAGGCGATCTCGAAGAAGTCGATGAAGAACCCGAGCACGAAGATCGCCAGGTTCGCCACGATCAGGAGCCCGATCCTCCCCCCCGGCAGCCCCGTCAGCAGGTCCTCGATCCAGACGTCCCCGTAGAGCCCCCGGAAGACCAGCGCGAACGCCGTCGAGCCGATCAGCAGGAAGATCACCATCGACGTCAGCTTCGTCGTGTACTCCGCCGTCTCCCGGACCGACGCCCACGTCAGCCGGCCGTTGACGCGGGCGAGGACCATCGCGCCGACCGCCCCCAGCGCCCCCGCCTCCGTCGGCGTCGCGATGCCCGCGAAGATCGACCCCAGCACCACCAGGATCAGCAGCAGCGGCGGCACCAGCACCAGCACCACCCGCCGCGCCAGCTCGCCGCCCCCGACCTCCCGCTCCGAGGGGGGCAGCGCCGGCGCCTTCTCCGGGTTCCGGATCGCGACGAGCACGACGTACACCGCGTACAGCCCGGCGAGGATGATCCCCGGCACCAGCGCGCCGATGAACAGGTCGCCCACGCTGATCCCCATCTGGTCCGCGAGCACGATCAGCACCACGCTCGGCGGGATGATCTGCCCCAGCGTCCCCGACGCGCAGATGATCCCCGTCGCCAGCGCCTGGTCGTAGCCGAAGCGGAGCATCACGGGGAGGCTGATCAGCCCCATCGCGACCACCGACGCGCCGACCACCCCCGTCGCCGCCGCGAGCAGCGCGCCGACGAACACGACCGCCAGCGCGAGCCCGCCCCGGAGCGGCCCGAAGAGCATCCCGATCGTCTTGAGCAGGTCCTCCGCCAGCCGCGACCGCTCCAGCATCGTCCCCATGAAGATGAAGAACGGGACGGCGAGGAGGATGAGGTTGTCCATCACCCCGAACACCCGCAGCGGGAAGCCGTTCATCAGCGACCACCCGAAGAGGTCCATCTGGACGCCCACGAACGCGAAGATCAGGGCCGTCCCGCCGAGCGAGAACGCGACCGGGTAGCCGGTGAAGATGAACGCGAACGCGACCACGAACATCAGCGGCCCGAGCAGGTCCGTCATCGCAGCGCCTTCAGCTGCTTCGGGATCCAGGCGAGCCCCTGCAGGAAGAGCAGCGCGAACGCGACGGGCACCAGCGTCTTGATCGGGTAGCGCGGCAGCCCGCCGGGGTCGGGCGAGACCTCCAGCGTCCGCCACGACTCCGCCACCGGCCCCCACGACACCCAGACCGCGAACGCGCAGAACGGGAGGAGGAAGCAGAGCGTGCCGAGGAGGTCGATCCAGGCCTTGCCGCGGTCGGACAGGCGGCCGTAGAAGACGTCGACCCGGACGTGGGCGTCCTCCTGCAGCGTCCACGCCGCGCCGAGCAGGAACAGCCCGCTGAAGATGTACCACTGCGCCTCGATCAGCGTGTTCGACGCGAGCTCCGCCTCGAAGTAGCGGCCCAGCCAGCGGGCGATCGCGTTCCACGCCCCGAGCAGGATCATGACGACCGACAGCACCGCTACGCCGCGGCCGGTCCACTCCGAGAGGCGTTCCAGGAAGCGCACGGCCAGCGACATACCCCGTCCGCGGACCGTCTACAATCGCGCGCCTGCCATGAGCCTCACCGACGACTTCAAGAACGCGCTGGCGTCCTGGGCCTCCGGGGTGTCCGTCGTGACCACCAACCACGACGGGCTCCTCTACGGGCTGACCGTGAGCAGCTTCTCGTCGCTGTCGCTCACGCCGCCGCTCGTCCTCGTCTGCCTGAACAACGCGAACCGGCTGGCGGACATGATCGCGGCGTCGGGCGGGTTCGCGGTGAGCGTGCTCAGCCGCGAGCAGGACGACGCGTCGAACTACTTCGCGCGGCCGAACCGGGAGCCGACGCGCGGCTTCACCGAGATCGAGGGGGAGTGGACGGAGTCGGGCATCCCCGTGGTGAAGGACGCGCTGGCGACGATCGTCTGCCGGCACACCAACTCGATCCCCCAGGGGACCCACACGATCGTCGTCGGCGAGGTCCTCGAGGCGTCCGCGGACGAGACGAAGGAGGCGCTGCTGTATTGGCGCCGGGGGTACCGCACGGTCGGGTAGATTGGCGGGCGTGCCGCGCCTCGTCCCCGCCCTCGTCGCGTCGCTGCTCCTCCTCCCCGCGAGCGCGTCGGCCGTCACCGTCCTGATCGGCGACCCCGACGGCTTCGGGCTGCAGCCCACCGAGGGCTACATGCGGGCGGACTCGGCCCACACCAACCCCGCCGACGTCGACGGCGACGGCATCATCGAGGCCGACGAGTACATCCCCGACTTCAACCTCAACGGGTCGTGCGCCATCGGCTCGGGGGACAGCTTCGACACCCGCGACGCCGACGAGTTCGCGTCCACGATCGGGGCGCAGCACACCGATTGGGCCATCGAGGGGAGCGGCGCCGCCGACGGCATCCAGTTCGTCTTCACCTTCGACGTCCCCGTGGAGGGCGACTTCGACTACGACGTCCTCCACTACATCAACTTCATCTTCGGCGACTACGACGTGAACCCCGCCGAGCTGACCATCGACTCCCAGGTCGTCCCCATGGAGACGCAGGCGGGGGCCGACGACGGGCTGGTGCAGGCGGCGGCTGCGGAGATCCCCTGGGACGAGATGCTCGACGGCGAGGTCGTCATCACGGTCATCGCGCCCAACGAGCCCTACCTCGCGTTCGACTTCGCGCTGCTCCACACCGACCGGATCGGCGACGCCGACTCCGACGGCATCCCCGGCTCCGTCGACAACTGCCCGGGCGTCGCGAACACCGACCAGGCCGACCTGGACGAAGACGGCATCGGTGACGTGTGCGACTCGTGCCCCCTGATCTTCGACGACGGGACCGACTCCGACGCCGACGGGACGGGCGACGCGTGCGACGTCTGCCCCGAGGACGCGACCGACGACGGGGACGGCGACGGCTGGTGCGCGCCCGAGGACTGCGACCCCGAGCGGGACGACGTGAACCCCGACGAGGTCGAGATCTGCGGCGACGGGCTCGACAACGACTGCAACGGGTTGACCGACGACGAGGACGACCCCTGCGCGGGCGACGACGACGACGATGACGGGGCGGACGACGACGACGGGGCCGACGACGACGACGACGACTCCGCCGCGATCGGCGACGACGACGACGGCGCCGGCCTCAGCGCCAGCGGCGAGTGGCAGCAGGGGTGCCTGTGCGACGGGACCGGCGCGCGGGCCGGCGGCCCCTCCGGCCTCCTCCTCCTCGCCGGCGCGGCCGCGTTCGCGCGACGTCGCCGCTACTTGGGGAAGCGCACGCAGTAGACGGGGGGGAGGTTCGACGAGGTCGTCGACCACGAGTCCCCGCCGTCCTCGCTGGTCCAGAGCGACCCCGTCGTCGACCCGAAGGCGAGCACGTCGCCGCTGCCGTCGACGTCCAGCGCGTGCCTGAAGACCAGGTCGTAGGCGTGGTCCTGGGGCAGCCCCTCCCGCAGCGTCTCCCACGTCTCCCCGCCGTCGCGGGTCCGGTTGACGGCGACCTTCCCGTCCACGGGGACGCGGCACGAGTCCTCCACCGCGGGGACGAGCCAGGCGGTGCGCGGATCGGTCGGGTGGACCGCCACCGCGAACCCGAACTTGCTCAGCGGCGGGTGCAGCTCGCTCCACGTCTCCCCGTCGTCGGTCGACTTGAACACGCCGTTGTGGTGCTGGACGTAGAGCGCGTCGGGCGCCGCGGCGCAGCGGACCATCATGTGGGGGTCCTGGATGTCGGGGTCCTCGCGCCGCTCCGGGGGCATGAACTCGGCGTACATGCCGGCGCTCCGGTTGACCCACGTCGCGCCGTCGTCGGCCGTCTTCCAGGCGCCCCCGCAGCTCACCGCGAGGCCGAGGCGGGAGCTGTCCCGGGGGTCGACGCAGATCGAGTGGATCCCGGGGACGTCGGCCCCGCCGCCGAACCACTTCGACCGGCCCGGCGCGTCCCACAGGGGTCGGTTCAGCGCCCACGTCGCGCCCCGATCGTCCGACCGGAACAGGCCGCCCGAAAGCGTCCCGCACCACAGCCGCCCGGGCTGATCGGCGCCCCCGGGGACGAGCGCCCAGAGCCCCTTCACCGAGGTCTCGTCGCCCTCGTCGAAGGCGGGGACCGCGACCTCGGTGAACGTCGCCCCGGCGTCGTCGGAGCGGTGGAGCTTGCTCCCGAAGTGGCCGAGCTCCAGGCACGCGTATACCGCGCCGTCGCGCGGGTCGTGGCAGACCAGCCCGCACGGGTCCCCGAGGAAGTGGACGTTCGCCACCTCCCAGCCGCTCCCCCCGCGCGCCAACGTGAACAGCCCCTTGCGGGTGCCGACGTACAACCGGTCGCTCATCTCATCCTCCCGACAGCGCCTGCATGACCCAGATCTCCGCCCCCTCGGGGACCGGATCGGACTGCCGCTCGCGGTCCGCGATCTGCTCCCCGTCCACGAACACGACCACGTGAATCCTCAGCGCGCCCCGATCGTCGAAGACGTAGCTTCGCGCTCGAGGGGTGCCCTCGAAGACAGCCTCGAGCACGTCGCGTACGGTCGCCCCCGGGACCTGCTGCGGCGGAAGATCGACGTGCCGTCGCAGCACGGGGGAGAAGGAGACGGTGGCGGTCATGGACGCGCGAGCTTACTCCGCCTTGATGTTGCTGACGGTCCTGCTCGGGACCGGCTGCATCGGACTCAAGAACAAGGACGTCGCGGCGCTGCAGGGCGACACCCAGGTCTGGTCGGTGTGCCCCGGCTCGACCACGAACCTCCTCCTCGGCATCGAGCTGGACGACGGCCGCGTGATCAAGCCGACCGGGCCGAGCGGCGGCAGCGTGGCGTGGAAGTCGATCCGGGTGCAGGTCGACGGCGCCGCGAGCGTGGGCCGCCGCGGCGTCCTCCGCGTCTCCCCCGACCCCGCCGACACGTGGGGCAAGCCGATCCGCTGGAAGGTGACCCTCCCCGACCACCCCGGCGTGAAGGCCGAGGGCGTGCTCGGCATCCGCTACGACTGCGACTACGAGATCGGGCTCGGCGGCGTCGTGGGGTCGGACGGCGACCCCGGCATGAACGGCGACGACGGCACCGACAAGGAGCCGGGCGGGGAGGACGGTCAGGACGGGGACGACGGCGAGGACGGGGGCGACGCGGCCCACGCGACGGTCCGGATCGCCTACGCCGTCGAGCCGCTGTCGAAGACGCCCGTGCTCCAGGCCGAGGTGATCTTCGAGGACGGGCATGTGGCCGGCCGGTTCGCGTTCGAGCCGGAGCGGGGGAGCCTCTTCATCGACGCGGCCGGGGGCGACGGCGGCGACGGCGGACGCGGCGGGGACGGCGGGGACGGAGACGACTGCGACCCCGGCGCGGACCCACGCTTCCACAAGGGCCGGGGCGGCAACGGCGGCGACGGCGGCGACGGCGGGCGGGGCGGGGACGCGGGCGCGGTCCGGATGATCGTCGACGCGCGCGCCGCGAAGATGCTTCGGAACGTCCACGTCGACCTCAGCGGGGGGCGGGGCGGCGAGCACGGCGAGGCCGGCGTGGGCGGCGAGGGGCGCTGCGGCGGCAAGGACGGCACCGACGGGCGGTCGGGGCGGTCGGGGCGGTCGGGCCGGGACGGTCGCGAGCCGCGGGTCGATCTCGACCACGTCGCCCCGATGTGGTGATCCCGGCGGGGTGCGGCCGCGCCGGGGCGGCTACTCCTTGGCGAACTCGCGCGCTACGAGCGTGTCCATGAGGCGGTCGCCGAGCCACTTGCTGCCCCAGATGCCGGCCTTCGCGTCGGCGCCCACGGGGTAGCGGATCTTCGGCCGGGGGGAGGTCAGCGCGTGGGCCACCGCGCGGGCCACGTGGATGGGGTCGATCCCGCGCGCGGCGGCGCTGTCGAGCCGGCGCTGGAGGCCCGTGATCCCCTTTCCGTACAGCTCCTGGGCCTCGCTCCCGAGCTTGTCGTCGATGGCGGCGAAGTCCTGCTCGCCCTTGCCCCAGATCGGGGTGTCGACGGCCCCCGGCTGCACCACCGCGACGTGCAGCCCCCACGCGCTCAGCTCGCGCCGCATCGAGTCGCTGATCGCCTCGACCGCGAACTTGCTCGCGCAGTAGGGGCCGAAGAAGGGGGCGGACAGCTTCCCCCCCTGGCTGCTCATGTTGACGACCCGCCCGCGGCCGGCGCGGACCAGCGGCATGAACGCCTGGGTCGTCCGGATGAGGCCGAAGAAGTTCACCTCGAACTGCTTCCGGACGTCGGCCAGGGGGACGAACTCCATCGGGCCGCCGACGGCGATGCCGGCGTTGTTGACGAGCCCCTGGAGGCCGCCCTCGCCGACGGCGGCGGTGACGGTCGAGGCGGCCGCGGCGACGCCCGCCTCGTCCACGACGTCGAGGATCAGGGGGGTCAGCCGGTCCGACGCCTCGGCCCGCAGCGCCTCCCCGTCGCGCTCCTTCCGGACGCCCGCGAACACCCGCCAGCCGAGGCTGTCGAGGTGGAGCGCGCACGCCTTTCCGATGCCGGTGGAGGCGCCGGAGATGACCGTCGTCTGCGTCACGGACTCAGAATCGTACGCGAAGGGACCCGGCGAAGCCTCCCGGAGTGGGCGCGACGCCGACCACGACGTCGTTCCGCATCTCCCACTCCTTGCGCGCCTCCTGCTGGGCGAGGCCCTGGATCATCATCGGGATGCCGGGGCCGACGAGGTTGGCGCCGACGATCATCAGGGGGGCGCCGTAGTAGAAGAAGCTGCTGTTGGCGAGGTGGGCGAGGCCGAACGTCAGCATCATCGTGCCCCCCGTCACCGTCAGGACCGTGCCCGCGACGGCCAGGCCGTCGCCCTTGGGCGGGGGCTTGTTGGCGCGCGCGCGCTCGTCGTCGTAGTCGTCCCCTCCGCTGTACCCGGACGCCATGCCGAGGACGCGCAAGCGGCTGACCATGTGCTTGGGGACGCGGGCGACGGTGCCGTCGGGGTCGCGGGCGATGGCGAGCTCGTCGTCGGACTGGGTGAGGACGACGCCGGTGATGCGGGTCCCGCCGCGGAGGGTGATCTCGACGCGGGCGCCGCGGACGGCCGCCCACAGCAGCTCGCCCTCGTAGGACAGCGGCTCGGCCTCGGGCTCGGCGGGGGCCTCCTCGGCGGGGGCGGCCGCCTCGCCCTCGGCGGCCTCGTCCTCGCCGGACTCGCCCTCGCCGGCGTCGCCCTCACCCGCCTCTTCCGCGCTCTCGTCCGCCTCGTGGCCCCCGCCGTGGTGCTCACCGTGCGCCGTCGCGGGGGCGAAGGTCAGCGGCAGGGCGAGGAGCAGCGCGGCGAGCGTCTGCGCCGTCTTCCCGCCGCGGAGGGTGAAGTTCCACGACGCGGTGTCGGGGTCGGCGAGGATGGCGCGGGCGACGTACTCCTCCGGCGTCGGGACGGGGCCCGTGTGCATGCGCGCGCTCAGGCCCCCGGCGTTGGCGGCGGGGACCTCGCTGAGGAGCCACAGCAGCGGGTCGGCGGACTCCCGGTCGAGGGTCCGGGCGCCGGCCGCGAAGGCGGCGAGGTCGGGCGGGGCGGTGGAGGTCTCGGGGGTGCGGCAGCGGAGCGCGATCGCGGTCGGCGTCATCGGGTCACCTCGGCAGGGGGACGGCCGCGGCGAGGCGCGCGGCGGCCTGGGTTCGGACGGCGTCGTGCACCCGCATGATGCGGGGACGCAGGGCCGCGTCCGTCTGGTTCAGCTGGTCGACGAGGGCGGGCGTCAGGTCCCGCCCCTCGTGGAGGGTCGCGTAGAGGTCGTCGAAGGTGCGGACGTGCTCGGGCTCGAGGTCGTCCGGGGTGGGGGCGTCGGCCTGGGTCCGGAGCGAGGGCTCCACCACGGCGACGGCGTCGTCGAGCTTGTCGGGGACGTCGAGCCACTTCAGGACCGTCCCGATCTCGCCTGCGGGGTCCGCGAGGAGCCGCTCGTAGGTCGTGACGTGGGCGGCGTAGCGGCGGGTCGCGATGTCCCGGATCAGGCCGTAGTTCTCGACCCACCAGCGCAGCGCGGGGGACAGCGGGACGTCGAACAGGTCGCGCTCCCGGTCGGCCCCCAGCAGCGCCCGCATGCGCGCCATCGACGCGGCGTAGGCGCGCCACTCGCGGACGGTGGCGACGACGCGGTCGACGAAGGCGAGGTCGCTCCGGACGAGCCCGGGGATGAACACCTTGGTGACGTGGGCGCGCGTCTGCTCGGGGAAGAGGTAGGCGCCGGTCTCGGGGTGGGGGTTGGTCGCGTGGTAGACGCCGCCGACGAGCTGGGACTCGTAGAAGCCGCGCGGGTTGGCGTCCCGGAGCCCCGGCCCCCACGGCTCGGGGAAGGCGTCGCCGATGTGGGGGAACCCGGCGGCGATGAGGATCTGCATCCACATCGACGTGCCGGACCGCATGGTCCCGGTCACGAGGATCATCGGAGCGTGGAGCCTAGCAGGAGGTGTGCCGGACTCTAGGGCACCCCTTCCGCGGCGAGCGCGGCGCGGAGCTCGCCCGCGCCGGTGAACTTGACCGCGCGCATGCCCGCCTGCACGGCGCCCTTGCAGTTGGTCCCCCGGTCGTCGACGAAGACGCACTCCGCGGGGTCGACCCCGAGGGTTCGGGCGGCCCCCGCGTAGGCCTCGACGTCGGGCTTGCGGACGCCCGTCAGGCAGCTCACGAACGACCACTTCAGGAACCGCGACAGCGTCAGCCGCTCCTCGATCGTCTCGAACCAGCGGGGGTAGTTGCTGAGCGCGTGCATGGCGACGCCGGCGTCGTGCAGCTCGGCCAGCAGCGCCTCCATCCCGTCGACGAACCGGTACCCGTCCCGGAAGAGCGCGAGGAACGCCTCGTGGTCGACGGGCCGGCCGTCCGCCCAGAAGCGGTTCAGGAAGGTCGCCTCGTCGATCTCGTCCCGCTCGAACTCGACCCAGCTGGTCGGGTCCTTGTCGCGCCAGATCTCCTCGAAGGTGCAGCCGAAGAAGTCCGGCATGTCCCAGAAGGGGTCGCGGACGACGGTGTCCATGATGTCGAGGAGGAGGACCGTCACGGGTCGATCTCGTAGGGGTCGGCGTCCCACGTCCATCGGCCCTGCCGGGTGGGGGCGGACAGCGCCTGGCGGAGGCGGACGAGGTAGTCGGCGCGGGGGATCTCGCGGGCCCCGAACCGCTCCAGGTGGTCGGTGTGGACCTGGCTGTCGAGGAGCGCGAAGTCCCACCGCCGGAGCTGCGCGACGAGCGCCACGAAGGCGATCTTCGAGGCGTCGCTGCTGTGCGCGAACATCGACTCGCCGAAGAACGCGCGCCCCAACGAGACGCCGTACAGCCCGCCGACGAGGTCCCCGTCGAGCCACGCCTCGACGCTGTGGGCGAAGCCGAGGCCGTGGAGGTGGTTGTACGCCTGCTCCATCTCGTCGGTGATCCAGGTGCCGTCCTGGCCCGGCCGCGGGGTGTCGGCGCAGGCGGCGATGACGTCCGAGAAGGCGGAGTCCACCGTCAGCTCGTAGGGTCGCTTCTTGAGCGTCTGCCGCAGCGTCCGGCCGACGTGGAGCTCCTCCAGCGGGAGGACGAACCGGGGGTCGGGCGAGTGCCACAGGATCGGCTGCCCCTCGCTGTACCAGGGGAAGATCCCGAGGGAGTAGCCCCGCAGCAGGCGCGACGGGTGCAGGTCCCCGCCCACCGCGATCAGGCCGGTGGGGTCGGCCAGCTCGGGGTCCGGGAAGATGTGTTCGTCCGGGAGTGCGTAGATCGGCACCGGCTACAAGGATGCGACGCGTAGCCGTCCGGCGCCAGATGCCTGGGGCGGGAGGTCGTCCGGGCCGATGCCCAGCGTGCGCCACAGCTCGGCGTCGAGGAGGTGCGAGCTGCGGACCCGGGTCAGCCCCGCCAGCATCGACTCGCGGCACTTCGGGTAGCGCTCCTCGAGGGAGTCGATGAGCTGCTTGACGGCCTGCCGCTTGAGGTCCTCCTGCGAGCCGCAGAGGTTGCACGGGAGGATGGGGAAGGCGCGCTCCTCGGCGTACGTCGCCAGCTCGTGCTCGTAGCAGAGGATGAGCGGGCGGATGATCGTGTTGCGCCCGTCGTCGCTCCGGAGCCACGGGGGCATCGCCTTGAGCTGGCCCGTGAAGAGGAGGTTCAGGAGGAGCGTCTCGACGGCGTCGTCGCCGTGGTGGCCGAGGGCGATCTTCGTGCAGCCCAGCGCGACGGCGGCGTTGTAGAGGATGCCGCGCCGGAGCCGGCTGCAGAGCGAGCAGTAGGTCCCGCCCTCGTCGATCTTGTCGACGACGACGCTGTACGTGTCCTGCCGCGCGACGTGGAACTCGCCGCCGCGGGCCTCCAGCCAGTCCACCAGGGGGGCGCCGTCGTAGCCCGGCTGGACCTGGTCGAGGTGCCAGGGGATCAGCTCGAAGCTCACCGGGGCGCGGTCGCGGAGGCGGTCGAGGAGCGCCAGCAGCGCGTAGCTGTCCTTGCCGCCGGACATGGCGACGAGGATCCGGTCGCCGTCCTCGATCATCGCCCAGTCCTTGATGGCCCGGCCGACCTTCCGGAGCAGCTTCTTCTCGTGGCGGGAGACGCGCATCTGCGCGGGCATCTAGACCTTCGCGCGCGGGATCGTCAAGGAATCAACGTCGTCGACGAGGCCGAGGCGGCCGAGGATCTCGGTGACCATGTAGTGCGTCAGCCCCCACAGCAGGGTGGGGCGGCCGACGTCGATCGCGGCGAAGCGGTAGGGGACCTCGGCCCGCTCGGCGTCGAACCAGCGGCGGTTGGCGGGGTCGGCGAGGTGCGTCACGGGGACCCAGAAGG
>CAYFOA010000012.1:65637-76484 GCA_964344575.1 uncultured Rickettsiales bacterium
CCGGCCAGGGCCGGCGGGGCGGCGTCGGCCGTGCAGCCCGCGGCCGCGGCGGCGAGGAGGCAGGCGATCCCTCGGTTCATGCGGTTGGCGGGGCCAGCGAGGTGCGTCACGGGGACCCAGAAGGCGTCCGCGACCTCGTAGTTCGGGGTCAGGGCGGGGGCCGCGCCTTCGAGGGCGAACGCGTACGGCGTGATCGCCATCGCGAGGATCTCCTTGCGGGCGCGCGCCTGAAGCTGGTCGAGGGCGCCGAGGCGGTGGACGTCGCCCCCGAGGAGGTCCAGCCCGAGCTCCTCCCGGGTCTCCCGCGCGGCGGTGTGCTCGAGGCTGGAGTCGGCGTCCTCGGAGCGACCCCCGGGGAAGCCGACCTGGCCCGACCACGGGTCGTCCTCGTGGCGGGCCCGCTCGATGAAGAGCAGCTCGGCGCCGGCGTCGCCCGGGCGGAAGACGGAGGCCACCGCGGCGTGCCGCCAGTCGTGGCCGGCCACCACCCGGGGCGGGCGCGCGGTCAGCTTCGCGAGGACGTCGTCGAGATCCATCAGTCCAACGCCAGGGTAAGGCAGCTGAGGTAGCGGCCTTCGGGGAATCCGGGGGGGACGGGGTGGTCGGGCCCCGCCTCGGCCCGCCGGAGCACGCGCGTGACCGTCCGGCCGCCCTGCCGGAGGCCGTAGAAGGCGGCGGCGAGGAGGTCGTCCTCGGTGAAGCGGGCGGTGCAGGAGCAGGTGACGAGGAGGCCGCCCTTCCGGATCCGGGCGGCGAGCCCGGCGTGGAGCCGCTTGTAGGCCCGGCCGGCGGACTCGAGGTCCCGCTTGGAGCGGGCGAGGGCGGGGGGATCGCAGACGGCGACGTCGACGGGGTCGCTGGAAGGTCGGGTCATCACCCACTCGAAGGCGTCGGCGGTGACCTGGGCGTGGGCGCCGGCGTCGGCGCCGTTGAGGTCGAGGTTGCGGGCGACGTCGTCGAGGATGGAGGCGCTGACGTCGACGGAGGTGACGTGCGCCGCGCCCCCGCGGGCCATCGCCACGCTGAAGCCGCCCGTGTAGCTGAAGAGGTTCAGCGTCCGGTCGCCGGCGCGGACGAGCCCCTGGACGTGGGTCCGGTTGACGCGCTGGTCGCAGAAGAAGCCCGTCTTCTGGCCGTGGCCGGGGCGGACGACGAAGCGGCGGTCCTCCTCGGTGACGACGACCTCGTCGCAGTCCTCGTCCCCCCAGAGCACCTCGCGGTCGCCGCCCTTGGTGCGTTCGACGATCGTCGCGACGCCCGGGGGCCCCTCGGCGCGGAGGGCTTCGATCACGCGGCTTCGGTGGGGGCGCCACATCGCGGCGTCGTCGGGTCGGATCACGAGGACGGGGCCGTAGCGGTCGACGACCAGGCCGGGGAGGCCGTCCCCCTCGCCGTGGAGGAGGCGGTAGACGTCGGTCCCGTCGGGGACCACGCGCTCGCGGAGGCGACGGGCGCCGGCGATCCGACGGAAGAGCAGCTTGCTCAGCGGCGGGTCGCGGTGGTCCCGGGTGTGCACCCGGATCGCGGGACCCCGTCCCCCGCCGGCGATCCCCCGCGCCGCGAACCCGCCCACGGCGTCGAGCAGCTCCACCTCGGCGCCCGGCTTCGGCTTGCGGGGCAGCTCCTCGAGGACGTCCTCGAACACCCACGGGTGGCCCGACGCCACGGCCCGGGCGGTCTTCTTGTCGAGGGGGATCTTCAAGGCTGGGCGGGGCGGTACTCGACGCCGCGCCCGGCCAGGGCCGTGGTCAGCCGCTGGTACAGGATCTCGACGGGCGGCAGGAGCACCCCGCAGGCGATGACGAAGCGGAGGACGTCGCCGCTGCCGCCGTCCATCGGGGCGGCCGCCCACCAGCGCCCCAGGAGCGCCAGCGCGCCGTCCGCGGCCGAGAGCGTCCACACCGCGGGGACGACCCACAGCAGGACCGCCGGCCAGTCCCGCTCGCGCCGGAACGCGGCCCCGAGGACGAGCACGCCGAGGGCGCCGGCGACGAGGAGGACGACGTGAACGAGGGGGGTGAAGAGCACGACGGCGGCGACCCTACACCAGGATCAGCGGAGCGGCAGCGTCATCGATCGGGCGGGCTGGCCCGACGCGTAGACGGCGGAGGTCGGGGCGTCGGTGAAGCCGGCCTCCTCGAACAGCGCGACGGCGGCGGCGTTGTCTTCGGCGACGTCGAGGCGGAGGACGTCGGTCCGCCAGTGGCCGGCGCGCTTGCGGGCGTCCTCCACCGCGGCCGCGAGGAGCCGGCGGCCGAGGCCCGAGCGGCGGGCGTCGGGGCGGACCCCGATGGCGAGGAGGTAGGCGTCGACGGCGCCGTCGGGGCGGGGGATCGGGCCCACCATCGCGAAGCCGACCAGGGAACCCGCGGACGTCGCCACCGTCGTCGCGACCTGGGTGTGTCGCAGCCAGCCCGCCAGCGCCCCCTCGTAGCTGCCGAAGGGGGCGAAGACCTCGTGCCCGAGGCGGGTCAGGGCGGCCCGGTCCGTCGGACGCATGGGCCGCAACACGACCTCAGCCACCGCTGCTCCGGGCGACGAGGTTGCGCGCCCGCTCTTCGGCGGCGGCCGCCTGCCCCGCGAACCCGTCCCCCAGCGAGGTGAAGATCCGCTGCGCTTCGGAGAGGGCGGCGAGGGCGTCGGAGCCGCGATCGAGCTTCTCGAGGGCGTCGGCGCGCGCCAGCTGGGCTTGCGCGGACTGCTCCGGGAGGCGCCGCTTCGTCGCCAGCATCAGCGCCTCGTTGGCCGCCTTGAAGGACCCTTCGGCGTCGCCCTGCCGGCCCGCGAGGCGGGAGCGGCGGATGGCCACGTCGACCTGCTGGTTCGCCCGCCCCACCTGCTCCCACAGCGCCGCCTGCCGGTCCAGCGACGCGAGCGCGCCGGCGAAGTCCTCGGCCCGGTAGGAGAGCTCGCCGAGCAGCGCCTCCCCCTCCGCCTCGACGTCGGGGCGGCCCATGCCGCGGGCGATGCGGACCACCTCCTCGGCCGCCTCGCGCCCGTCCCGCAGCGCCTCGCCGCGCTCCGGGCCGCGCACCGGGATGGCCTCGAGGAAGAAGCGGGCGAGCATCAGCCGGGCGTCCGCCTCGCGCACCGGATCGGCGTGCTCGTGGGCCTTCTCGGCAGCCATCGCGAGCGCCTTGCGGGCGTTGTCGCGGCTGCCCGAGTCGCGGAACACCATCCCCATGAGGATGCGGACGTCCAGCGACGCGGGGTGGGGATCGTTCGGGTCGGCGACCCGCTCGCGGGCCAGCTGCAGCTCCTTCATCGCCCGCGGCCCGGCCCCCGCCTTGCCCATGCAGACGGCCCGCCACGCCAGCGCGCGCGCCGCCTCGGGCGACTGCCCCAGCCGCTCCGACGCCTGGGCCGCTTCGCCGAGGGTCTTCGCCGCGGGGCCGTAGTCTTCGGCCTCCTCCTCGAACGTCCCGAGGAGCAGCTTGCAGGCCGCCTCGAGGGCCCCGTCGGCCGCCGCGTTCGCCGCCGCGATCGCGTGACGTCGGGCCGCCGGGATCTTCCCCACGGCCTGCGCCGCGAGCGCCGCCTCGAGGTTCAGGAGCGCGGTCACGTCTTCGTCGGTCGCCGCCTTGAGCCCCTCCAGGGCCAGCCGGCGCGCCTCCTCCGCGTCCCCCGTCAGCCGGGCCGCCCGCGCCCTCAGCGCAGGCAGGTGCGGATCGTCCGCGGCGCTCCCCTGGGCCAGCCACTGCGCCGCTGCCCGGGCGTCCCCCGCCGCCAGCGCGCTCCGCCCCGCCGCCGTCGCCAGCGCCGACGCGTCCGCCGATCCCCCCGCCACGGCGAGCGTCGCGATCGCGGTCGCGGCGTCCGGAGAGACCTCCTCGGTCGCCCCCCGGAGCGCCCGGCAGTCGGCCTTCGCCACGGCGCTCCCCCGGTCCGTCGTCGGCGCCCACGAGCCGGCCAGGCGGACCAGCGGACCGTCCAGCGACGCCCGCCCGGCGTCGATCAACCCCTGCAGGTCGACCCACCCCGATCGCGGCGACGTGCCCCGGTAGCGGGCGAGCGCGTCGGAGCCCACGACGTCCGCGGGGACCGGCCCCGGCGCCGCGCTGAGGACGTCGAGGAGCTCGACCGCCGACCCCTGCTTGGGGAGGCCCGGCCCGCCGTCGTCGTCTCCGGCCCCCGCGGCGGCGGGCGGCTCCAGGCGCGCCACCGCATCGGCGTCGCGCCGCTCGACCGCGGCGATCAGGGCGTCGACGTGGGGCGCGTCGTCGATCGGCCCCTCGAGCACGAGCACCCAGCCGGCACCCGCCCGCCCCGCGAGCAGGGCGGTGAACGCCCGCGCCGACCCCTCGTCCATCGCGGCGGCGTCGTGCACCACGACCACCCGCCCGGCGACCTCGCCGACCTCCGCGAGCACCCGCGCCAGCACCTCGGTCGCCCTGCGGAACCCCTGGTCGTCGGGGGGGAGCCCGAGCTCGCCCCCTCCGCCGCCCCAGCGCTCCTCCAGCACCGCCCAGAGCCGCGGCTCGACGGCGTCGGCGCAGAACTCGGGGTCCTCCAGATACTCACGCGCGCACGCGCGCGAGACCCCGTCGGTCAGCGCGCCCCACGACGAAGCGTGGACGTCGACGCGATCGAGGCCTGCTCCGGACGCCAGCGCGTCGAGCCCCGCGTCGGGCGCGGGCCCCGCGAGGACGAGGAGCGCGCCCGCTTCGGAGACGTCGTGCAGCGCGGTCTGCGCGCCGGTCAGCCAGTCGTGATCACCCATGCCGCGCATTGTCGCTGTTCTGCGCCCGGCTTGAAAACCGGGGGCCGTTTCGGCAGCATGAGCGCGCCTCGATCCAGGGCCCTTCCGTGAGGAACTCGATGACATTGCTCCCCCGCTGGCGGTCGTTCGCCGCCGTCCTGATGCTGAGCCTGCCGTTGGTCGCGTGCAGCGGAGGCGACTCCGACACGTCCACGACGACCGAGGACACCCCCGCCCCCGCGCCGGATCCGACCCCGGACGCCACCGCCGACTCGGGCGAGAAGGTCGATCTCACGGCGACGAAGGACACGGCCCGGACGGCCATGTTCGTCCCCGCCCCGAGCGAGTTCCAGGCGGCCCTGAACGCGTCGAAGGTCGACATCGACATCCGCAAGGTGCTGACGGACGAGGCCCGGACCCTCGACGGCAAGAGCCGCTCGATCATCGCGCTGGAGGCCGGCGTCCGCATGTCCAACGTCCTCATGACGGCGGCGGACGGCGACCAGGCGGCGACCCTGACGCGGATGCGGTCGGCCCGCGAGGCGCTCGGCGCGCTCCAGGTCCCGCAGGACGTCCTCACCGAGGCGGACCGCGTCATCAAGGACTTCGAGGGCGGCACGATCGCGGCGGCCGAGCTGGTCCCCGCGCTGGACCTCCTCAACGAGAAGCTCCAGGACGACCTCGCCGCGGCCAACGATCCGAACACGGCGACGCTGGTCCAGGCCGGCGGCTGGCTGCAGGGGGCGCACCTCCTGAGCAAGTCCCTCGCCGCCGCCAACCAGGGCGGCGACGCGGCCGCGCTGCTGCACCAGCCGACCGTGCTGGCCCACTTCAAGGAGTTCCTCAACGCGTCCGGCGCCGGCGACCCGGCGGTCGACGCGGTGCTCGAGGAGATGGCCAAGCTCGAGGAGATCGCGGCCAAGGACGAGCTCGCGGCGGGCGACATGAGCGCCGTCGCGGAGCACACCGGCAACATCCTGGCGAAGTTCTAGGGGGAGCTGAGACATGACCCGAACGATCTGCACGCTCGCCCTCGCCGCCGCCGTCGTCGCCACGTCGCTCGTCGTCCCCGTCCGGGACGGCCACGCCGACGCCGACGCGGCCCGCGCCTGCCTCGACGGCATGGTCAGCGGCGCCATCGCCTCGGGGATGCGCCTCCGCGCGTCCGACGTCGCGTCGGCCGGCCCCCAGGAGGCGGTCACCTACCGCGTCACGCTCTACAAGGGCCTCGACTACGTCCTCCTCGGCTGCGCCGACGGCAGCGGGGTCGACCTCGACATGAAGCTGTACGACGCCGAGGGGAACGAGGTGAGCCGGGACAAGAGCCCCGACCACCAGCCCTTCGTGGACGTGTCCCCGCCGAAGACGGCCGAGTACACGCTCCAGGTCCTCGTCTACAAGGCCGACGCCAAGACGGACTTCGCGGTCGCGATCGCCTACGTCAACTGACGGCCTGGGTTGAGCGACCCGAAGAACGAGTCCCAGTCCTTCGCCACCCTCGCCGAAGACGAGGACGGCGACGCCGCTCCGCCCGACGTGCTGCCGGAGCGCGGCCCCGACGGCGAGGAGGACACCTTCGAGCACCGCGCGCCGTTCGACGACGACGCCCTCGTCGACGACCTCGCCGACGGCGACGAGGCCCCCGCGCCGACGCTGCCCGACCTCGCCGAGGATCTCCGCACGGGCGCCTGGCGCACGGTCGGGGCGGGCCTCGACGCGGACATCCGCCTCGCCACGACGTCGGCGAAGGTCCAGACCCGCGGCGTCCGCATGCGGCGGGTCGGCGACCACGTCGAGATCGAGAAGCTGGACCCCAACTCGTCGATCACGGTGGACGGGGTGGAGACGACCTCGGAGAGCCCGATCACGACCGTCGCGCTGGACCGCCAGCAGGTCTTCGTGGACGGCGTCCGCGTCACCGACGACATGGTCCCGCGAGACACGATCGACCTCGGCGACCTCCCCGACTTCTTCGCCCCCATCCTGATCGGCCGGTCCCCGGAGTGCGACTACGTGCTCAAGGACGAGGCGGTCAGCGCGCGCCACGCGGGGCTCAGCCGGCAGGAGGGGTACCTGCTGCTGGAGGATCTGGACTCGGCCAACGGGACGTTCGTCGACGAGCGTCGCGTCAAGCGGGTGCGCGTCGACTGGCGGACGGAGTTCGAGGTCGGCGGGACCATCCTGACGCCGCTGGAAGTGCTCGGCGTGGTCCGCACGAACCGCAGCGCGCAGTCGACGTCGGTGCTGACGGCGCTGTCCCACCCGGGCGCCCGGGTCGGTCCCCGCAAGTCGGTCCTCGGCCCGGACACGGCCTCGTCGCGGGCCGTCGCGGAGGGGGCCGCGGGGGAGAAGGTCAACGTCTCCTTCGACGAGGGGACATCGCTCATCGTGGGTCGCGACCCCGGCGCCGACATCGTGCTCGACACGCCCAACGTCTCCCGCCTGCACGCCCGCCTGGAGCGGGTCGAGGAGGGCATCCGCGTCGAGGACCTGGGGAGCACGAACGGCACCTGGGTCAACGGCGAGCGGATCAAGGGCGCGGTCGTGGTCAAGCCGGGCGACGACCTTCGCTTCGGGCCGCAGCGGCTGGAGCTGTCGGCGGACCTGTCGGTCCACTCCACGCAGGCCGTCGGCGGCGTCACGGGCGTCCGGCTGGACGCGTCGCGGCTGGTCCGGGAGGTGGGGCCGGCGAAGAAGCCGAAGCGGGTCATCGACGGCATCAGCTTCAGCATCCTGCCGGGCGAGATGGTCGCGATCATGGGGCCGTCGGGGGCGGGCAAGACGTCGGCGCTGACGACGCTCGCGGGCTACACGCCGCCGACCAAGGGGCACGTCTACATGGACGGCATGTCGCTGTACCGGCACTACGACGTGTTCCGGAGCGCGATCGGCTACGTCCCCCAGGAGGACGTGATGCACCGGAGCCTGACGGTGCGCGAGGTCCTCTACTACCAGGCGAAGCTGAACTTCCCCGCGGAGGTGCGGGACGCGGAGATCGAGGAGCGGATCGACACGGTCCTCAAGCAGCTCGATCTGCTCGACGTCAAGCACTCGATCGTCGGCGACGAGGTCCGGCGCGGCCTCTCCGGGGGCCAGCGGAAGCGGCTCAACGTGGCGATGGAGCTGCTGAGCGAGCCGAGCCTGCTGCTGCTCGACGAGCCGACGTCGGGGCTGGACGCGCGCTCGGCGATGCAGCTGATCCGGCAGTGCCGGGGGCTGGCGTCGGCGGGCCGGACGGTGGTGATGACGATCCACCAGCCGCGGCGCGAGGCGTTCGACCTGTTCGACAAGCTGCTGCTGCTGACGAAGGGCGGCAAGCTGGCGTACTTCGGCCCGGCGCGGGAGGCGAAGCGGTACTTCACGGAGCGTTCGACGGTCCCCGGGGAGTCGGCGAAGAACCCCGCGGACTACGTGCTCGACGTGCTCGATCCGCTGGACGAGGTCGACGTCCGGGCGCCGGACCACTGGCGGAAGGACTTCAAGAACAGCCCGCTCTTCGACCGGTTCGTGAAGAGCCGGCTGCGGAAGGAGGACCGCGCGATCGAGCGGCGCGCGGCGGGGCGGACGACGAAGCGCCGGGCGAACCCGATCCGCCAGCTGATCACGCTGACGCGCCGGTACGCGCGGCTGAAGTTCCGGGACCGGGGGGCGCTGGCGGTGCAGCTGGCGCAGGCGCCGGTGATCGGGGGGCTGAGCGTCCTGCTCTTCCACGAGGGGCGGTTCCAGCCGCTGAACCTGGAGGACGACGTCACGCCGGCGCTGTTCGTCCTCATGGCGTCGGCGGTGTGGTTCGGCTGTTCGAACGTGGCGCGGGAGATCGTGGGGGAGGCGGCGATCTTCCGCCGCGAGCGCTACCGCAACCTCCGGCCGGGGCCGTACCTCCTCAGCAAGGTGCTCGTGCAGGGCTTCCTCGTGGCGGTCCAGATCGCCCTGCTGCTGGCGATCCTGGTGCCGACGGTGCCGCTGGAGGGGAGCGTGGCGGGGCTCGCTTCGGTGACGTTCCTGGCGGGGCTGTCGGCGATGGCGATGGGGCTGCTGGTGTCGACGGTGGCGACGACGCCGCTGCAGGCGATCCAGCTGGTCCCCCTGGTGATCCTCCCGCAGATCATGCTCAGCGGGATCCTGATGCCGGTCGGCCCTCCGCTGGAGAACGACGACGAGAACGGGGGCGCCCGGATCGTCGTCGTCACCGAGGACATGAAGCCCGAGGACATCCCCAAGGCGTCGACGGCCAGCCACCTCGCCAAGCCGGTGCTGCTGCGGTGGGCCTACAGCGCGGCCCTGCAGGTCGAGCTCGCCGAGGGGACGGAGCGCGGGGACAAGACCCGCCACAAGATCTTCGGCGCCCGCTACTGGGAACGCCGAGGCTTCCCCGACGACGAGCTGAAGCTCGACCTCACGGTCATGGGAGGCCTTTGCTTCGTCTGCCTGTTCGGGTGCTGGGTGCTGCTCCTGAGGCGCGACCGGCGCTAGCCGCTGGAGTCCTACTCCGGCGCCGGTTGCCAGGGATTGACCACGGGCACGCCGAGCGGCTCGAAGTCGCTTACGTTGCGGGTCGCCACGGCCATGCCGTGTACGAGGGCGGTCGCGGCGATGGCGGCGTCGCGCTCGGACCGCGGGTCGGGTACGTGGAGCCCCGCGCAGCGGATGGCGGCCGCGGTGTCGAAGGGGAGGATTCGGCCCTGGAACGCCGGGAGCACATGATCGTCGAGCCAGGCGCGCAGGACGGCGCCCTGCTCGGCATCGCGACGCTCCTTTCCGAGCACGCCTCGCTCCAACTCGAGGACCGTTATGGCGGACAGGAACAGCGCCCCCACTGGGATCCTGACCGACCACCCGGTCACCTTCGGGTCCGCCTTGCCGGACTTCGCCTTCCGCAACTCGGAGACGACGTTCGTGTCCAGGACGTACATCAGGTCAGGTCGGCGGCCCGGGACAGGTCGCCGGCCCGCAGGGCGTCGAACTCGACGTCCTCGGCGCCGGGCGACGCGAGCAGATCGACGATGGTCGCGCCCGGTCCGACGAGCCTCCGGTACTCGTCGATCGAGATCAGGACGTGAGCCGGTCGGCCGCGATCGGTGATGAAGACGGGTCCGTCGTTGGCGGCCCGCTTGGCCCGGCCGACGTCCCGGTTGAACTCGCGGCTGGAGAGGGTGGTGATCGCCATGGTTGGCCTCCGTGAATGTAGCAACGTTACTACCTGATAGGGTATGCGGCAAGTGGCCCATTCGAGCGGAGCTCTCGCCGTCTACGAAGGGACGACATCAAACCCTGCGCGGGCGAAGTCCTCATCGAGGGTGAGAGCGAGGCGGACACCTGCGCTGGCCATCGCCTCGAAGCTGACACAGTCGACGAGGCTCAGCTCGCGCCGGTCTTCTCGCAGGAGTCGCGCGGCGCCCCGGCGGTGCAGCTCCGCGCCGACCCACTCGACGTCCAGCAGGGGGACGAGGACGTCGAGGAGCTCGCGTGCGGCGGCGAGCCCGACGCGGCTCTGGAGCAGGGCGGCGGCCTCGACGAGGACGTAGGACGTGGTGACGAAGCGGCGCCCCTCGGCGACGAGCCGGTCCCAGGCGTCGACGACGGCGGCGTGGCCGTCGTCGGACGCGACGTAGAGGGCGTAGAGGGCGGAGGTGTCTACGAAGACCAATCCGCGAGCCCCTCGGCGAGCGCCTTGTCGTGCCGCGCGGCGACGTCGCCCCGCCCCTCGCGGTCGGCGAATCGCCCGAACGCCTCCCGCGCGCGAGCCCACCTGACGGCGGACGGCCCGGCGGCTCGCTCCCGCGCGAGGTGCTCGTCCAATGCCCGCCGTACGACCTCGGAGATGGACACCCCCAGCTCGGCGGCGAGCCGGCGGACTTCCCGGTCGGCGGTGGGGTCGAGCTGGATCTGGCGGCGGATCATGATGGCATGATAGTGATGGTGTGGGTCCTGTCAACGATGGTAGAGACAGGTGTCACTCTCCAGAGACGGCTCGGTCCAGATGAGTGCACGCTCGTCGTGAGTTCTCTCGTCATGTTCGCTGCTTACGCGGACGGTCCGTCCTGGCACGGCTCCTGCTCCCAACGGGGGGGAGAGCGAGCTGACGTCCAGCTTCGCTAGCAGTCCGTTGATCTACGCCCGATGGGACGCGAATCGGGGACAGACGGCG
>CAYFOA010000013.1:0-16046 GCA_964344575.1 uncultured Rickettsiales bacterium
GGTCAACGTGACCGATGGTCCCGATGTTGACGTGAGGCTTGTCTCGAACGAACTTCTCCTTGGCCATCTGGCTACAAAGCTCCTGCTGAGTGAAGTGGAAAAGCTGGAGCCCATGACCGGATTTGAACCGGTGACCTCGTCCTTACCAAGGACGCGCTCTGCCGACTGAGCTACATGGGCGTGGGCCGAATCTCCTGGTCGATCCTGGAGCGGGAAACGGGGCTCGAACCCGCGACCCTCAGCTTGGAAGGCTGATGCTCTACCAACTGAGCTATTCCCGCTTGTGTCAAAAAAGTAGGTGGTGGAGGGAGGAGGATTTGAACCTCCGTAGGCGCACGCCGCCGGATTTACAGTCCGGTCCCATTGACCACTCGGGCATCCCTCCTTGGTGCTGGCGACAGGACTCGAACCCGTAACCTGCTGATTACAAATCAGCTGCTCTACCAGTTGAGCCACGCCAGCAGGCTCTATTCAACCGCGCACCTCGGGCAGAGGCCACGGAGGCGAGCTTCTACACTGCGGTCCGGGGGGTGTCAACGAGGTCTTGAAATTCGTTGAAATCCCCTGTCATGGCGAGGACTTCAGCTTCTTCAGAGACACCACCGAACGGTCGAATCGGGCCGGGTCCTCGGAGGTACGAAACCCCAACCTGTGGACGATCGTCCGGCTCACCCGGATTCCGTTCCTCAGGAACTCCCGCTCGAAGGGGACGACGAGCCCGTCGGCCACTTCCCGGTAGTCGCCGTAGCGGTAGACGACCTCGCCGGAGCGCGAGGCGAACGCGACCTCCAGGGGGAGGTAGTTGCGGGCGTCCACCTCGAGGCGCGCGGTCTCCTTCCCGTCGGCGTCCTGGCCGACGAGGATGAAGCGGCTCTGCCCCGCGTCGTCGACCCGGCCGGCGACCGACAGGGCCGCGTCGCCGAGGATCTGGCGGCCGTCCGTGGCCAGGGCGAGGGGGACCGAGAAGAGCCGCCCGGGGGCGAACTCGCCGAGGCGGGTCCTGACGGTGGACGCGTCGGCGTCGTGGGCGGCGCCGTCGGCGACGACCCAGGCGTCGTCGCCGTCCAGGACGACCGCCGAGTCCTGCCCGTCGCCCTTGCGGATGCGGATGTCGAGCCGGATCCGGTCGGCCCCCGCGACCACGTAGCGGTGGCGGGCGGTCAGCTCCTTGCGCGTGACGGAGTCCCGGATCGTGCGGTCGAAGACGAACTCCAGCTCGCGCTCCGCCTCGAGCACGGCGCCGCCGCCCTGGGGCCCGCCCAGCGCTCGGGAGATCCGCTCGATGAGGACGCTCATCTCCGGCGCGGCGGGGCCGGCGGAGGTCGGCGCGGCGACGAGGAGGAGGACGACGACGAAGGCGGCGGCGCGGCGCGGCATGCGGAGTCCTATAGCCTTTCGCCCGTGACGATGCACGCCACCGAGCTGGAGCCCCAGATCGCCTGGCTGGACGAGCGCCTCCGGGGGGGCGCCCTCCAGGAGGTCCGCTGCGTCGTCAGCGACACCGTCCACCTGAAGGTCCGCCAGCCGGGGGAGACGATCGCCGTCGTCCTCAGCGTCGCGAACGGCCTGGGCCGCGTCCACACCACCGACGCCCGGCCCCCGCGGGGGCGCGCCCGACCGCTGGCGTTCCAGGGCCTCCTCCGGAAGGAGCTGCGGGGGCGAGTCGAGGGAGTCGAGCAGCTCGGCGGGGACCGCCTCGTGCGGATCCGGGTGGGGCCGGAGCGGTCGCTGGTCGCGCTCCTCGTGCCCCGACGCCGGGACCTGCTCCTCCTCGACGGGGACGACGTCGTGCTCGGCGCGGCCCGGGGGACCGTCTCGCGGGGGACGACCCTGGCGCTGCCTCCCCCCGGGGGCGGGGCGTCGCCGGGGGATCGGTTCGCGGGGCTGGACGGGGCCGAGCGGGACGCCGCGATCCGGCGCCACTTCGACGACGTCGCCGTCCGACGGCGGACGACCGACCTCCGGGGGCGGCTGAAGCAGCGCCGGAAGTCGGTCGCCCGGACGGTCGAGAAGCGGCGCCGGGAGGCGGCCCGGGCCGCCGACGCCGACGCGCTCCAGCAGACCGGCGACCTCCTCCAGTCCGCCTTCGGCCGCCTCCGGCGGGGCCTGACCAGCGTCGACGTCCACGACTTCTACGCCGGCGGCGCCCCCCGCACCATCGAGCTCGACCCGGCGCTCACCCCGCAGGAGAACGTCGAGCGCTGGTACCGCAAGGCGCGCAAGGCCCGCCGCGCCGGGGAGGCCGCCGCCGCCCGGCTGGAGGAGGCCGAGCTCGAGTTCCTCGCCCTCGAGGACGCCCGCGCCGCCCTCGACCGCGGCGATCTCGACGCCGTCGAGGCCGCCCTCCCCGCCCGCCGCAAGACCGGCGGCGGCCGCCCCGCGTCGGCCGGCCCGCGGCTCCCCTACCTCGTCTACCAGGCCCCCGACGGGACGGAGATCCGCGTGGGCCGAGGGGCCCGCGACAACGACGCCCTCACCTTCCGCCACGCCCGCGGCAACGACGTCTGGCTCCACGTCCGCGGCCGCCCCGGCGCCCACGTCGTCCTCCGCAACCCCGGCGCCCCGTCGCCTCCCCAGCTCCTCGCCGCCGCCCAGCTCGCCGCCCACCACTCCGGGCTGAAGCCGGGCGCCCGCGTCGAGGTCGCGTGGACGCGCGTCAAGGAGCTCCGCAAGCCCAAGGGGATGGCCCCCGGGGCCGTGCTCGTGGGGCGGGAGAAGGTCCTCTACGTCGAGGTGGACCCCGACGCGATCGCCGCGCTCACGCGCGCGCGCGAGTGATCAGTGCAAGCGAGCGCTACTGGGCGATCTTGACGCTGAGGTCGTAGGGCCCCGTCGACGCGCCGACGCCGCCGACGATGATGACGTACTCGCCGGGAGGCAGCGTCCCCATCCAGACGGCCTCCTCGCCGGTCAGCGCCGCCCGCCCGCCGAGGTTGAACTCGGGGATGGCGGTGGCGAGGTCGTCGTCGGGATCCTCGTTGCTGTCGATGTCGATGAAGCCCTCGTCGAACCACGGCGCGCTGAAGTCGTAGAACTCGTTCAGCGGCGACGTCCCGAAGGTCGCGTCGTAGAACTCCGGGTCCACCAGCAGGTTCTGCGCCTGGCGGAGGATGATCTGGTCCGCGAGCAGGCCGGGGGCGGACTCGTCGGCGTCGGCGATCCCGTCCTGGTCGCTGTCGTACAAGCACGGGAGGGACTCGGGCAGGGCGCTGTCGTCGTCGTCCCCTTCCAGCGGCTCCTGGGGCTCGACCAGGGGAATGAAGTCGCCGCTCGGCTTCGTCGGGTTCGAGATGAGGTTGGCCTGCGGGGCGAGCCAGTCGGGCATCACCACGGGGTAGCTGTACAGCGACGCGTCGCCGCAGGGACCGTCGGCCAGCGACGGGCCGAAGTTCCACTGCGAGTAGTCGATCGCGTCGGGGACGTCGCTCGCGGGGACGACCGCGAGGAACGGGTCGGCGAGGCTGACGTCGCCGGTGATGTCGGCGATGCGGCGATCCACCCAGATCCCCAGCGTGGTGGTCGCGTCCAGGGTGAAGGCGTACCGATCGGTGTCGCTGATGTCCGCCTCCTCGGGCTCCTCCTCCTCCTCGGAGTCGTCGTCGTCGGCGGCCTCGTCGTCGTCGTCGTCGCCGCCGCCGCCGCCTTCGCTGGGGAGCTCCTCCGAGAGCGACAGGTTGATCGTCTGGGGAAGATCGATGACACCGATGACGTTCCGCTCGTTGCGGGTCCCGCCGAGGAGCGTGTCCAGCGACTCGCCGAACTCCTGGTCGCCGGTGTCCAGCCGCCGGGCCGTCGTGATCTTGGCGCCCGCGACGTCCTCGAGGGTGAGCAGCGGGTTGTGCGGGTTGCTGTCGTTGATGCGGATGACGTTGCCGAGCAGGTCGCCGCCGCTGCTGGTCTCGATCTTGAGGTAGTTGATCGGCTGCTCGAGGCCGCTGATCTTGACCACGACGACGCCGTAGAAGCCGCTGATCGTCCCGAAGAAGTCCTCCTGGGGGTGGAAGAGCAGCGGATCGAGGTTCTCCGGGTAGTAGGTCGCGACCGAGTCGCTCGTGTCCTCGTCGTAGCCGCTCGCGAAGACCACGTTCGGGCCGTTGACGTCGAAGCCCTTCTGGAAGCCGTGGGCCCCGAAGAGCTCCCCGGGGACCGCCACGTCCGGGTCCGTGACCGTGATGAACGTCGGCTCGTGGAAGTTCGGAATGACCGTGTCCGGCACCAGCTGGCCGCCGGCCTCGTTGGTCAGGCCCGTGATCGCCATCGCCGTGGCCCAGTCCAGCGCGAAGGCGTCGAACAGCTCGACCTCCTCCTCGCCGTCGTCGTCGTCGTCGTCGTCGCCGGCGGTGTAGCCGTTGGCCTCCAGCACCGCGGTGATGGTGTCGAGCCCCTGGGTGTCCTCGGCGTTGATGACGTCGTAGATGAAGCCGTCGCCGTAGAGGTCGTGGAGGTACCGGGCGAAGACGTACTGGCCGCCGCGGTCCTCGAAGTCCTCCATCGTGTTCTCCTTGAGGAGCGGGAGGAGGTGCGGCCGGTCCATGTAGATCCAGGCGTCCCAGTAGCTGATGGCGCCGAAGCCGGTGACGTCCGCGGCGAGCAGCCCCATCGCGTCGTTCAGCCAGTCCTCCTCGGCGGGCGGGTTGTCGATGTCGGTCGGCTCGGCCGGGTCCATCAGCGACTTCTCGACCTGCCGATGGACGGCGTACGAGATCAGGTCCTGGAGCGCGATCGCGATCTGCCCGTTGACCTCGTAGTTGAGGTAGTCGGCGAGCGGGACCGTGGTGTCGTTCCAGAAGCCGACCGGGTCCGCCGCGTAGAGGAAGATCATCTCCTCCTCGTTGCTGTTGGGGTTGAGGTCGAAGTCGGACTCCCAGAGGTCGATGTCCGGCTCGGTGAACGACTTCACCAGCCGGCTGTCGTCGGAGTCGTCGCTGTTCGTCAGGGTCAGGGAGTTGACCTGGTGCGACAGCAGGACCGTCACGCGGCAGTTGTTGTCGACGTCCGAGGGGAGCCCGTACAGCGTCGTCAGCGTCGGCCAGATGTTGTTGTCGAAGACGTCGACCACACCCTCGAGGTCGCAGTTCGTGAAGCCGAACGCGGGGAGCTCGTTCTCCTCGACGGGGTTGGTGTCGTCGGTGCAGTCGGCGTCGAAGTCCATCGGGACCTCGTCGTCGACGTAGATGGCGATGTACTCGCCCAGGGCGCGGAGGTTGGCGCCGACCGCGTTGCGCTCGTCGGGGCTCTCGATCGTGTCGCGGAACTCGAAGTTCCGGTCGTCGTTGTGCACGTCCGCCGTGGTCAGGTCCGGCTCGCACGTCAGCGACGGGACGGGGGCCCGGTCCGGGAGCTCGTTGCCGAACGCGCTGACGTACTCCCCGAACGCGAGGGGGTTGCGGCGCTGGGTGCGGCTGGTGCGGACTGTCTGGGTCAGCGCCGGCATCATCCCGAACGGGCCGACGTACGCCGAGGCGGCGCTGTCGTCGTCGTCGCCGGCGTCGTCGTCGTCGGTGCTGTCGTCGTCGTCGTCGTCGCCCGCGCTGTCGTCGTCGTCCCCCTCCTCGGGCGGGGCGACCGGCGAGATCGTGAACTGCACGTCGTCCGACTCGGGGTTCACCATGACGAGCACGAACTGCGCGGAGAAGTCGTCGGGCGCCGGCGGATCGCTCTTCTGGTAGTTCAGGCACTCGCCGTCGCTGAGCGGGACCAGGGCCTCGCCGTTGATCCAGGCCTGCCCCTCGAGGTGGCCGGGCTGGCAGAAGGCGCCGAGGTCGTTGGTGCCGGTGTTGTCGACCGGCTCCGCGGCCTCCTTGTACACGCAGATGCCGGGGTTCCCCTCGCCGTCGGTGGGGCACAGCTTGATGGCCACGTCCTCGGCGATGGTGGGGATGTCGGACGCGCTCAGCCACACCACGGTGCCCGGGTGGTCGATGAGCGGGGCCGTGCCGGCGTCGTCCTCGTAGGGGTTGTCGCCGTCGAGGGTGGCCTCGTTGAACGTCCCGTCGATCCCGTCGACGCTGAACTCGACGCTGACCTCGAAGGCCTGGGAGTCGACGTCGTCGATGTAGAAGTTGACCTGGAGATCGCCCTCGAGCGGCTCGCCCGCCTCGATGTCGGGCGTCATGCTGATGATCTCGATGGTCGGCGGGGTGTTGTTCTGAGCCGAGTCGTCGTCGTCGCCCGCGTCGTCGTCGTCGTCGGCCGCGTCGTCGTCGTCCGTCGGGTTGCGGACGAAGCCCCCGTCGTCGTCGTCGGGGCAGCCCACCAGGGGCAGGGTCAGGAGCAGGAGCAGAAGGAGCGGCAGCCGAGCGAGCTTCGCCATGTGTGGACCTCGTGCACAGGTACGCGTCTAAGAAACTGGCATGCAGGGTATCAAAGGCGTGATCGAGGGGTCAAGGGACCCCGAGGCCCCAGGAACCTAGCAATTCCAGGGGTTTCCGGGCGATCGGATGCCCGAAGGATCCCGGTTTGATCGACACCCGGGCGGCGGTATGCTCCGCGCCGCCATGCGCCGAATCCTCCTCCACATGACCGTCGTCCTTGCGCTTTTCGCCCTCCTCGCGGGCTGCCCCGAGGGGATCGAGCGGTACGAATCCGGCCAACTCGGCTCCGCCGTCGGCTTCGTCTGCCCCGGCGATCCGTCCGGGGTGTGCGACTTCTCCGAGGACGAGGCCCTGAGGGCGGGCTTCGCGGCCGTCGAGATCACGCCGACGGACTGGGAGACCTGGATCGACGAGGACGGCAATTCGCTGTACAGCTCCGCGATCGACACCTTCCTGGACTGCGGCGTGGACCGCCTCTGCGAGGGCGACGACGGCTACCCCGGCCCGGACGAGGGGGAGGGGGACGAGCTGTTCCAGGGGCTGTGGCTGGCGGGCTTCGACAACAGCCGGCCCATGCAGGACATCGCGGACCCCATCTGGGCGCGGGCGACGGTGCTGGAGCAGGGGAACACGACGATCGGGCTGGTCTCGCTCGACCTCGTGGGGTGGTTCTACGACGAGGTCCTGAAGGTGCGGGAGGCGGCCGCCGCCGAGCTCGGCATCGACCACGTCATCGTCTCGTCGACCCACGTCCACGAGGTCCCCGACACGATGGGGCAGTGGGGGCCGAACATCGCCCGGTCGGGGGTCAACCCGACGTTCCTCGCGCAGATCCACGCGGGCGTGCAGCAGGCGCTCCGGGACGCCCAGGCGGGCGCCGTCGAGGCGGACGTGCACGGCGGCCGGTTCGACATCCCCGACTCGATGTGGGACGGCAAGGGCGTCAACAACGTCAACCTCGACCCCCGCGATCCGAACATCACCGACAAGACGGTCTGGACGACGCGGTTCACCCGCGCGGGCACGGAGGAGACGATCGGCACCTGGGTCAACTTCCCCAACCACCCCGAGGCGGCGGCGGCGGACAACATCTCGATGACCGCCGACTTCCCCCACACGCTCCGCCTCACCGTCGAGGAGGGCGCCGCAGAGGGGCCGGAGGGGGCGCTGGCGGGGCTCGGCGGGGTCGCGATCTACTTCCAGGGGGCGTGCGGGGGGATGCAGACCCCGCTGCGGGTCCACACCACCGACCTCGACGGCACGGTCTACGACCAGCACGGCATCCCCAAGGCTCACGCGGTCGGCCGGGTCACCGGCTACCACGCGCTCCAGGCGGTGGCGGCGGACCAGCTCATCGAGGCGCCGCAGCTGTCCATCCGGACGCAGCAGCTCTTCCTGAGGGTCCAGAACACGGGCTTCCACGTGCTCCTGAACGCGGGCGTGTTCGACCGACAGGGCTACAACTACGACCCCGACGAGCTCATCGGGTCGTGGAACGAGCCGGACCTCCTGACGGAGGTGTCGCTGTTCGAGCTGGGGACGGTCTCGGGCATCACGATCCCCGGCGAGCTCCACCCCGAGCTGGCGATCGGCGGCTACGACGGCGAGCACACCGGCCCGACGTGGCCGATCGTGGACGAGACCAACCCCAACCCGCCGGACCTCACGCTGGCCCCCGAGGGGCCCTACTTCAAGGACCTGATGCCGGGCGACTACAAGCTCCTCTTCGGGCTCGGGAACGACGAGATCGGCTACCTGATGCCCGACTACAACTACAAGCTGCACGAGAACTCGCCGTACCTCGACGAGGCGGACGGGGACCACTACGAGGAGACCAACTCCGTAGGCCCCCTCGCCGCGGGGGACATGGCTCGCGTCCTCGAGGCGCTACTCGCCTGGACGCCGCCGGCCGACGAGGGGTGATCTTCGGGTGACTTCGTGGCTTCGCGACTCGGTTGCTCCAACACGGAGGCGCGAAGTCGCGAAGGTTCGCGAAGGGGGTCAGCCGAGAGGTTGTTCACGAGTCGGAAGATGCCGTCCTTGAGGAGGGCGGTGTGGAAGTTCAGGAGGAGGCCGAGGCGGCAGTCGAGGAGACGGAGGTAGGTGAGGAGCTGGGCCTTGTGGACCGGGGCGATCTCCTCGACCGCCTTCACCTCGACGATCACTCGTCCGTCGACGAGCAGGTCGAGTCGGTAGGCCTCGGGGATGTGGACGTCCCGGTAGGTCAACGGAACCGCGACCTGCGACTCCACGGTCAGCCCGCGCGCCTGCAGCTCCCGCCTCAGGCACCGCGCGTACACCGACTCCAGCAGCCCGGGCCCCACGGCCCGATGAACCTCGATCCCAGCCCCGATCACCCGGTGAGCGACCCCCTCAATCCCATCCTTCGCGAACCTTCGCGCCTTCGCGTCTCTGTGTTCCATACACAGCGCCGTTGCAACCTCCAAGCCACCCGAAGATCGCCTGACGTCGCCAAGGGAGCGCGAAGACGGACCGTCCGAAACCGTCCGCTCAGCCGGACACTTTCGGACGCTTTCGGACGATCCGTCCGGCCACCAGCAACAGCAGCGCCAGCACGCCGACGGCGCGGCGGCCGGTGAGGCTGCTTCCGCCGGCGCACGCGCAGTCCTGCGGGGGCGGGGGGTAGGTCCTCAGCTCCGTGTGGCAGTTGCCCGTGTTCCTCGGGTCGTGGCGGAAGCCGACCCAGCCTCGCAGCGCCGTCTCCGCCACCGCCGTCGTCCGCCACGCGAACATCCAGCCGCTGCGGGACGCCGCCCACACCTCGAGGTAGCCGTCGCCGTCCGCGTCCCCCACCGTGGGGCTGCCGATGATCCAGCTGCCCGCGTTCTTCGGCCACCCCGCCGGCTCGCTGCCGTCCGCCCCGAACGCGTGGATCACGTTGCCCGCGCTCGCGTTGATCGCCTCCACCTGCCCGTCCCCGTCGATGTCCGCCACGCTCGGGTTCAGGAAGAACTGGAGGTCCTCCATGATCCGCGGGAACGACCGCAGGAACGGCATCGTCCCCTCGCCGTCCGGCACCCCGCTCCACGCCGACAGGTGGTGGTCGTGGTCGTGCCGCTCCCCGTCGTTGAGCAGCCCGTTCGCGTACTCGAACCCCATCGAGCCGATCAGGTAGTCGACCTGCCCGTCCTGGTCGAGATCGGCCCACGCGCCGCTGTTGATCATGATCAGGTTGGCGCTGTCCTCGGCCGTGTTCGTCAGCGCCCCGAAGTCGTCCGCGATGCGCGCCAGCCGCGCGTACTCGGTCCCGTCGTGGTTCAGGATCTTCCCGCTGTCCGCGATCGTGTGGGTCCCGATCTCCATGGTCCCGTCGCGGTCCGCGTCGCAGATCGCCGGCGACCCCGGGACCCCCTCGCCGACGTACGGGAGCGCGTTCGTGTACGCCCCGAACAGCCCGTACGGCCACCCCTCCGCGATCGTCCCGTCGTGCTCGATGACGTACACCAGCCCGTACGTCCCCGTCGTCTTCTGGTTCGTCCCGATCGCGATCTCCAGCCGCCCGTCGCCGTCGATGTCGCCGACCGCGGGGCTGCTGATGATCCGCTCCCCCCGGTCCTGCGGCCCCGCCGACGTCTCGTACGTGTGGCGCAGCTCCAGCGGGAAGCCGGGGAGCGACTCCCCCGAGCCGTTCAGCGCGTGGACCTGGCCGTCCATCCCGCCGACCACCACGTCCAGCCGGAGGTCCGCGTCGAGGTCGCCCAGCGCCGGCGAGCTGAAGAAGCCGTAGTCGTAGTTGTTCTCGTCGTGGAGGTTCACCCCCGTGACCCGGTCCCGGTCCAGCCAGTACGTCCACCGCCGCGTCCCGTCGTGCTCGAACGCCAGCAGCGCGCCGTCCAGCGTCGCGATGACCACCTCCACGTCGCCGTCGTTGTCGAGGTCGCCGATCGCGGGCGTCGCGATCGACGCGTGGCGGGCGTTGGACGACGCCGCCCCGGACGTGAACGCGGGCGCGTCGAGGTGGTTCCGCGGCGAGTCGGGGTCCGTCTCGTCCAGCAGCGGCACCCGCACCGGCCACCCCGGCTTGTCCGCCCCCGTCGCGTCCGTCACGTGCAGCACCCCGTCGGAGGTGACGTAGACCACGTCGTCGATCTCGTCCCCGTCGACGTCCGCCAGCGTGATCGACGCCTCCACGCTGACCCCCGCCTTGCGCGGGTACCCGGGCAGCAGGTCGGGATCCTCGCGGACGTAGATCATCTTCCGCATCTCGCCCCGCCGCCCCTCGCTGTCCGTCACCACCAGCCGCAACGTCGCCGCGTGGACGTGGACCTTCGCCGTCTTGGTGATGTTCGTGTCGAACTGGTCGAAGCCCTCGATGACCGCGGTCGGGTCGACCGGCAGCGACCGGAGGTTCAGCCGGTGGAGCACCCCGTCGGCCGCGCTGTCGCCCGACGCGATGACCTCGAAGTCGCCGTCCCGCGGGTCCTGCCCGGCGGCCGCCTGGAGCTCCCAGCTCAGCCCGCCGGCGCGCGTCGCCCGGGCCAGCCCGACGACGTCGATCGCGGCCGTCTCGGCCGGGTTGTAGACCGCGAACCAGTCCGGCGCGGTGATGTCCGCCTCGGGGGGGACGGCGCCGTCGTAGATCGCGCTCACGCCCTTGAACGCGTTGAGCCGCCCGTACCCGAAGAACTGGTCCCAGCCCGGGTGCGACGGGTACCGCGCGGGGTCGTCGTCGTCGGGGTTGAAGGCGACGTCGTCGACCCCGTGGATCAGCAGCTGGTAGAGCTCGTTCGCGGTCAGGGGGGAGTCGATGATCCCCTGCTCGACCGCGTCCTTGCCGGCGCTGTGGAGCAGCCCCGCGATGCCCGCGCCCCGCCCCGTCGCGCCGCTGCTGCACCCCTCCGCGGCGACGCTGAGGTCGAGCCGGGCGCCGTAGTTCGTGCAGTTGCTGAACGCGAACCAGGAGTTGGTGTTCTCGCGCTCGTTGGCGTCGTGCCGGATGGCGTGCGTGTAGACCACGTGGTGGTTGGCGCCGGGCATGTTGTGGTGCCACGCCGTCTCGTCCGCCGCGCTGCCGATGATGGTCAGCCCGTGGTCCCACGCGTACTCGATCGCGTCCACCGCCAGCGTCGTGTTGTTCAGCGTCCCCAGGGCCTCCTGGATGACGGAGACGTCCATGTCCACGGAGTACAGCGTCGCCATCGCGAAGTGGTTGACGTCGGCCACGAAGCCGTCGCCCACGCGGAGGTTCAGGAGCATGCAGTTGGGGCAGCTCCCGATGGACCCGCCGGAGCCGTTCCCCTCGGCGACCGACCAGCGCCCCTCCTTGCTGCCGTGCGAGTAGCCGTCCTGCTGGATCTCGTCGTACGGGTCGTTGTCGTTCCAGAAGAAGTCCCACCCGCTGATGTCGTCGACGTAGCCGTTGCCGTCGTCGTCCACGCCGTCGCTGAAGACCGCGATCAGGTCGGACGGGTCGAGCAGGTGGTGGGCGTGCTCGTCGGCGTACCCGGCCGCGTCGGGGGTGACGCGGGGGTCGAGCTGCCAGTCCTGGATGTTGTGGAGGCCGTCGCCGTTGAGGTCGTACGTGCCGTGCTCCTCGCCGTCGCTGTCCTGGGGGAACGGCAGCTCTCCGGAGTTGAGGAAGTGCTTGTTGAGCAGCTCCCCCTGGTCCCACTCGATGCCGCTGTCCATCACCGCGATGAGGACGTCGGTGCGGCCCGTGGTCAGGTTCCAGGCGCGGTCGACCCAGCCGCCGCTGCCGAACGGGCGCTCCGCCTCGGGGACGTTGATCGCGGGCACCTCCTCGCTGTGGCCGCTGGACAGGTCCCACTCGCCGAACGGGTCGTAGTCGCTGGGGCAGGCCCCGCCGAGGCCGCACTCGGGGAACGTCGGCATCGGCAGCTCGGCCGACGCGACGGCCGGGACGAGGACGGCGACCGCGGCGAGGAGGCCGACCGCGCGCGTCACCGGCGCCTCCGGAGGAGGAGGCCCAGGGGGAGGAGCAGCAGCGCCCACGGGGCCCGCGGGGTCCCGCTCGCGGCGCACCCGCAGGCCTCGCCGAAGATCTCCGGGATCGACACGATCGGGAGCGGCGTGTGCAGGTTCCCCGTGCCCCGGTTGTCGTGGTGGAACGTCGCCCACTCGACCGGGCCCCACGCCGGGCCGCGGGTCCGCCACGCGAAGACGTAGCCGTCGCGCGTCGCGATGACGACGTCGCGGAAGCCGTCGTGGTCGATGTCCCCGACCGCGGGCGAGGCGACGACCCAGCCGCCGGTCGACTTCGGGAACCCCGGCGCCTCGGCCCCGGTGACGTCCCACGCGTGGATCAGGTAGCCGCCCGACGCCGTGATGATCTCGGGGAGGTCGTCCCCGCTGACGTCCGCGATGGCCGGGTTCATGAAGAACTGGAGGTCCTCGATGACCTGCGGGAAGCCGTACTCGAACTCGCCCGTGATGGGGTCCCAGGCGCCGACGAGGTGGTCGTGCTCGCCCCGCTGCCCGTCGTCGAGGAAGCCCGTGGCGAAGTTGATGCCGGCGGCGCCGTTGACGAACTCGGGGACGCCGTCGAGGTCGATGTCTCCCCACGCGCCGTTGTTCATCATCTGCAGGAGCGCGTCTTCCTTGGAGTTGTGGCCGCCGCCGAAGAACTCGCGGGTCGCCTTGAGGCTCACGAAGGGCTCGCCGTCCCAGCCCCACACCACGCCCGGGTCGGCGATCGCGTTGGCGCCGATCTCGAGCTTGCCGTTGCCGTTGACGTCGGCCAGCGAGGGCGACGTGGGCATCCCCTCGCCGACGACCGGGAGGACCTCGGTGTAGCCCGCGAACACCGCGATGGGGAAGTTCGGGAGGTACGCGCCCCCCGCGGACTCCAGCCCCGTCGCCTTGATCGCGAAGAGCAGCGCGTACTGGGAGCTGAGCGCCTCGTTCGACCCGACCACCACGTCCAGCACGCCGTCGCCGTCGACGTCGCCGATGGCGGGGGAGCTGACGACGCGGTTGGCGGGCGCCTCGCCCCAGATCGAGACGATGGGGACCGGCCAGCCGGGCTGCGTCGTCCCGTCCGCGCGCCACACGTAGACGTAGCCGTCCATCGCGCTGGCCACGATCTCCCAGGCGCCGTCGCCGTCGAGATCCTCGATCGCGGGCGATCCGAGGAAGCCCCGCTCGACCTTGATCTGGGGCGACGTGTGCAGCGAGTTGTCGGGGTCGACGGCCACGGGGAAGCCGGGCAGGAGCGACGCGTCCGCCCCCGACCAGGCGTAGAGCCGGCCGCGGAGGGACGCGGCGACGACGTCGAGGTGGCCGTCGCCGTCGAGGTCCGCGAGCGCGGGGGTGGCGATGATCCCCTCCCGGGGGAGGGCGACGTCCAGCGCCTCGTAGCCGTCCGAGGCGAGGTGGTGGGCGGGCGCCTCCGGATCCGCCTCCTCGAGGAGGTGCGTCTTCGCGGGCCACCCCGCACGCTCCTCGCCGGTGCGGGCGTCGAGGACGTGGACCGTCCCCCCGGTGGTCGCCACGACCAGCTCGAAGGCGCCGTCGCCGTCGACGTCCGCGATGCGCGGCGACGCCTCGATCGACGCCTCCAGCTCGACGGGGTAGGCGGGCAGCAGGTCGGGGTCGTCCTGGAGGAACGCGAGCCGGCGCGCGACCGCGGTCCGGCCCTGCGTGTCGGTGACGACGAGGCGGAGGGTGAACGCGTCCCGGTGCGCCGCGATCAGGCGATCGACGTTGTCCTCGAGGAGGTCCCGGTCGTCGTGCGGCGCCGACGGGACGACCCCGCCGGCGATGAGGTCGGCGGACCGGATCGAGCCGAGCACGCCGGACGTCGCCTCCGTGCCGGACGCGATCTCGGTGAACCCGCCGATGTCCCGGGGGTCTCCGCCGGGCCCCCACTGGAGCGACCACGACGCCACCGCGTCGCGCGGCGCGGCCACCGTCGCGGCGATCTCGATCGTGTCCCCGCGCTGGAAGATGCCGTACCAGCGGGGCGCGTCGAAGGTCGCCGTCGGCGGGATGTCCCCCGCGACGACCGCCGCCACCGCCTGCCCCGCGTCCACGCGCCCGAAGCCGAAGTAGTTGTCCCACCCCGGCCACGACGGGTAGCGGATCGGGTCCGCGTCCTCGCCCCGGGAGCTCGGCAGGTCGACGTCGTCCACCGTCCCGATCAGCAGCTGCTTGACCTCCTCGGCGGTCAGCGGCGGCTCGATGCCGGCGTCCATCGCCGCCGACCAGATCAGCCCCGCCACTCCGGACGCGACGCCGACCGCGCCCGACGCGCAGCCGTCCGACGACACCGTCAGGTCCATCCGCGGCCCGTGGTTCGTGCAGTTGCTGTTGTTCAGGAACGTCACCGAGCCGGCCACGTCGTCGCCGTCGTACCGGTTCGCGGAGACGTACAGCGCCTCGGGGTTGGTCGCGGGGAAGTTGTGGTGCCAGCTCGTCTCGTCGCCGGCCGCGAACACCATCACCGCGCCCTCGGCGTGGGCGTAGCGCATCGACGCCTGGAGGTGCTGGTTGTTGCCGAGCGCGCCGAGCGCCCCCTGCAGGACCTTCGCCCCGGAGTCGGCGGCGAAGAGGATGCCCGCGGCGATGTTGTCGGCGTCGGCGATGAACGCGTCGCCCACCCGGACGGGGAGGAACATGCAGTTGGGGCAGCTCCCGATGGCGCCGCCGTCGTTCCCCTCGGCGCAGGACAGCTTCGCCTCGCCGGTGCCGTGCCCGAAGCGGGTGTCGTCGTAGGGGTCGTTGTCGTTCCAGTGGAAGTCCCACCCCGCGATGTCGTCGGTGTACCCGTTCCGGTCGTCGTCGACGCCGTCGCTGAAGGCGGCGATGAGGTCGGAGCCGTCGAGGAAGTGGTCGGCCCGGTCGACCCCGTCGGCGATGTCGACGCGGAGGTCCCACTGGTAGTCGTCGACGGTGAGGACGCCGTCCCCGTCGACATCCCACCGGCCGCGCACGCCGGGCCCTTCGCCGATGGCGGGCTCGGGGAGCTCGTCCCGGTTCAGGGCGACCTTCCGCCGCACCGTCCACTCGTCCCACTCGATGCCGCTGTCGAGGACGGCGATGACGACGTCGGGCCGGCCCGCGGTGGTCCGCCACGCGACGTCGGCGCCGACGCCGCTGCCCAGCGCGATCTCGGCGGGATCCTCGACGGCGTGCCCCGGCGGCATCCAGGAGATCAGCTCCCAGTTGTTCCCGAGGTCGTTCGGGCAGTGCTCGGGCGCCCCCTCGGCGCAGTCGGGGAACGGTCCCGTCGGGATCTCCGCGAACGCGGGGGTGGCGAACAGGACGGCGAACAGGCAGGTCGCGAGGCGCAAGGGCTCTCCGGGCTCGGGGGAGCGGACGCGGCAGCATCCACGCGCGCGCGGCTGCCGGTCAAGGGCAACGGTCGGGTCGCGCGGCGACCTTGACCGATCGCGGGGCGGTTCGTACTGTGCGCGCCGTTTCGAGGGGTCCCTACACATGCGCCAGTTCAGCCTTCTTCTCGCCGCCTCCTTCCTCCTCCTGCTCGCCTTCGTGGCCGGCTGCCCGCCGACCGACAGCGACGGCGACGGGTGGAACGACGACGAGGACTGCGAGCCCGACAACCCCGACGTCCACCCCGGCGCCACCGAGGCGCCCGGCAACGACGGCGTCGACAGCGACTGCGACGGCAACGACGCGCCCACCGGCGACGACGACGACGACGACGACGGCCGCACCGACCCCGGGATCTTCGACTCGGCCGAGGCGGTCACCGGCGACACGATCGAGGAGTCGATCGACCTGGGCGGCGAG
>CAYFOA010000013.1:16056-76245 GCA_964344575.1 uncultured Rickettsiales bacterium
GCGACTTCTCCTGCGTCGGCAACCTCCCCGCCATCCTCCCCGGCGCCCCCGGCGCGCTGAACGGGCTCGTCGAGGACTTCCAGGAGGACGACCCCGTCCCCGGCGCGCGCGTCCGCATCTGGCTCGACAACGACCCCACCGGCGCGACCCCCGACGGCGAGTTCACGACCGAGGCCGACGGCACCTTCTCGATGGACGAGGTCACCAGCTGCTCGCCCTTCGCGGCCCGCGTGTGGACCGAGTTCGAGCCGCCGGAGACCTACCAGACGTTCCAGGTCGACATCGTCGTCGCCGGCACGCCGCCCTACAGCGAGACCTTCAACAGCGTCGCCTACAGCACCTACCAGCTCCTCCCGCTCACCGTCGGCGTCGAGCCGGAGCCCGGCAAGGGCATCGCCGCGGGCCGCTTCCGCGACTGCAACGGCGACCCCATCGCCAACGCCGAGGCCTCCGTCGGGACCCTCGATCTCGACACCGGCGCGGTCGTCGAGGCCGAGGACTACGCGATGCGGTACTTCGAGAACGAGGACCCCGAGCAGGCCCAGCTCTGGATCTCCGAGGACGGCCTCTTCGGCGGCATGAACGTGCCCCCCGGCGCGTCCTGGAACCTCCTCATCTGGGGCATCGCCCAGGACGAGGCGCACTGCCTGACCACGACCGGCGGCGACGTCATCGGGACGGCCGCGAACGAGGCGTACTGCCTCCTCGGCTACTCGACGCTCGCGGTCCAGCCCGACTCGGTGAACATCGCCAACGTCGACCTCAAGCCGTACCCCGACGCCTGCTACGACGACGGCGGGGACGACGACGACAGCGCCGGTGACGACGACGACGACGACTCGGCGGACGACGACGACGACGACAGCGCGGACGACGACGACGACGACGACGACTCCGGCGACGACGACGACGACAGCGCGGAGTAGGCCGGTGCTCGCCCGCCTGCTCTTCGTCGCCGCCCTGCTCCTCCCCGCCTCGGCGGCGGCGCAGGGGGCGGCCCCGAAGCTGTCGTTCGACATCGACGGCTACTACCGCGCCCGCGGCCACCTCTTCGTCAACCTCTACGACAAGGAGTTCCCGCGGAACGGCGGGTTCGACGTGCCGCTCTGGTACTACAACGGCAGCGCCGAGTCCTTCGAGGAGATCGAGTGGGTCGTGGACTACCGCGCCCAGGAGCCCAACGCCTCGACGTCGCAGGTCCAGCAGGCGTACTGCCGGCAGTTCTCGACGCAGTGCCGCGAGGCGATCAGCAAGCCGCACGTCAGCGGCTGGTTCGTCCAGAAGGGCCGCTTCGAGCCGATCCTGACCCTCGGCGGCATGAAGCTGCAGGCGACGATCGACGTCCTCGACAACGTCGTCTGGGGCGACAACGAGCAGCTCGCCGCGACGCCGCTCTTCGCGGGCGACCCGTCGTTCACGCAGACCAACGGCGACGTGCAGGACAGCATCCGCGTCAAGCGTCTGTGGCTCGAGTGGAGCACCGCGTTCGGCCTCCTCCGGGTCGGCCGGCAGCCCTCGAACTGGGGCCTCGGCCTGCTCGCCAACGACGGCAACGGGTTCAAGAACGACTTCGGCGACGCCTATGGCGGGTCGACCTACGACCGGCTCATCTTCGCCACCCGGCCCGTGACGCTGGCCAAGGGCATCTACTCGATCGCCGCCGGCAAGCCGACCCCGAACCCCGCCGACGACCCCGGCATCATCATGGCCGTCGGCTTCGACAAGCTCGTCGAGTCGTCCGCCATCAGCTTCCGCCAGAAGCTGACCGACGACGAGAACCTCCGCGACGAGAACGACCCCGACAGCAACTTCCGCCAGGCCCCGATCTGGCTCAGCGACAGCGGCGACGACGTCCTCGAGATGATCTACGTCCTCATGTTCAAGCGGGAGGACTGGCGAGTCGGCAAGTCGGGCCGCCTGATGGACCTGACCGTGGGAACCTACTGGGTCAACCGCTGGCAGCGGGAGTCCAAGTCCAACGTCTGGATCCCCGACGTCTACGTCCGCTGGTCGATGTTCGGTCTGTTCCTCGAGGGAGAGGCCTACTGGATCTTCGGCAACACCGACGCGATCCTCCCCGACTACGACAAGACCACGAAGGCGGACATCTTCGGCACGGTGTGGCGCTTCGGGTACGAGAACCCGTGGATCACCGCGCTGGCCGAGGTCGGCCACGCCAGCGGCGACGACGTCATCGCCGACGAGACGTTCAAGGGGCGGGCGCTGCACCGCGACTTCAACGTCGGCCTCATCCTCTACGAGCAGGTCCTGGCCCAGCGGACCATCGAGAAGTTCGCCGCCGACCCCGGCACGCAGGGGCTCTGGAGCAACGGCGGCGTCTACAACTCGACGTACATCAACCCCCGCTTCAAGTGGCGGCCGGGCGACATCTACGAGTTCCGGCTCGGCTTCCTGATGGCGTGGGCGGACGAGGTCGACGGCAACGTCATCCCCCACCTCGGCGACGAGATCGGCGACGACATCACCGAGAGCAAGCTCCTCGGCACCGAGATCGACCTCGGCATCCACATGAAGTGGGCGGACGAGGCCATCCTCGTGTCGCTGGAGGGCGGCTACATGCGCGCCGGGCCGCGGCTCGGGCGGATGACGCAGTACCCCGAGGCGTCGGAGAACACGCCCTACACGGCGGCGCAGCGGGATCGGATCGAGAAGCGCCTCCTGAACGTCTTCACGGTCCAGAGCCGCCTCGCGTTCGTCTTCTGACGATGGACCTCCACCGGTACCCGGTGCGCGTGCAGTTCGACGAGGTCGACCAGTACGGCATCGTCCACCACACCAAGTACTTCGTGTACTTCGAGCGCGCCCGCGTCGACCTGATGGGGCGGCTGGGGATGCGGGACGAGACGATGGGGCTCATCGTCGCCGCCGCCGAGGTCAAGTTCCGGGCCAGCGCGAAGTTCCTCGACGAGCTCGTCGTCGAGCAGGGCTGCCCGCGGGCGGGGGCGTCCCGCATCGTCCTCGCCTACCGCATCGTTCGGCCCGCCGACGGCGCGGTCATCTGCACCGCCGAGCTGACCCTGGCGTTCGTGGACGGCACCGGCCGCCCCTGCCGCGCGCCGGACGCGATCCGGGCCGGCCTGAAGGAGCTCGGTGCTCCCTGACGCGGCGCGGCGTTGGCTCCTGAGGGAGCGCCCCGGGACCGACGGCACCATCACGCTCGACGGCTTCGACCTCATGCTCGACGCCGCCTTCCCGTCGCCCGCGCCGCGGTTCGGGTGGTCGGCTCCGTCGGCGCTGGGACGCGCCCTCGACGCCCGCCCCGGCGAGCGCGTCCTCGTGCTCGACGCCGCCTCGGGGCTGCCCGGCCTCCACGCCGCCCGCCGGGGCGCCGACGTGACCTGCGTCGACCGCCGCCCCGAGGCGCAGCGCTGCATCCGCCGCAACTTCCTCATGGCCGGGTTCGGCGATCCGACGATCTCCGACGAGCCGCCGCCGGGCCCGTGGGACGTCGTCCTCGGCCTCCCCGACGGCGCCGTCCCGGAGCTCGCCCGCGGCGGCCGCCTGATGATCGCCGGAGCCCATGCCCGCGCCGCCGGCGACGCCCTCACCGCCCTCGGCCTGCGCTGGTCGATCGCCGCCCGCAGCCGCAGCGGAGGCGCCGTCTACCGCGCGTGGACGCCCCCCGAGGGCGAGCCCCCCGGCGAGGTCTCCGGCGGCGCCCCCCTCCCCGGCGCGGCGTGGGTCCTGCGCGACCGCTAGCACCCACCGCTAGCACCGTGCGCTAGCGCTTCCCCTCGAGCAGCGCCCGGATCGTCTTCGGTCCCGCCGGCCGCGCCAGGTGGAAGCCCTGGAGGAGGTCGCAACCGAGATCCGTGAGGAGCCGCGCCTGGGCCTCGTCCTCGACCCCCTCGCCGACCACGGTCAGCCCCAGGCTGTGGGCGAGGCGGACGATCCCCTCCACCAGACGCTGCCCTCGGTCCCAGGCGGTCAGCCCGCGCGGGCCCGACACGAAGGAGCGGTCGATCTTGAGGACGTCGAAGGGATACGACGACAGGTAGCTCAACGAGCTGTACCCGGTGCCGAAGTCGTCCAGGGAGACGCGGACGCCGAGGTCGCGGACCATGCTCAGCGTCCGCGTCGCCACCCCCGGCCGGTCGATGAGGGCCGTCTCCGTCACCTCGAGCCGGAGCCGTTCGGGCGCCAGCCCCGACTCGGTCAGCGCCGCCTCCACCAGCTCGACGAGGCCGGGGTCCCGGAGCTGCACGGCGCTCAGGTTCACCGACACGGTGAGGTGGTCCGTCCCCGGCACCCGCTCGCTCCACCGGACGAGCTGCTGGCAGGACCGGCGCAGGACGAAGGCGCCGATCTTGACGATCAGCCCCGTCTCCTCGGCGATGGCGATGAACCGGCCCGGCATGATCAGCCCGTCGCGGGGGTGGTTCCAGCGGACCAGCGCCTCGAACCCCGCGACCCGGCGCTTCTTCGCCGTCCAGATGGGCTGGTAGTTGACCCGGAACTCGTCGCCGTCCATCGCGGCGACGAGGTCCCCCTCGAGGAGGAGGCGGTTGGCGCGGGTCGCGATGGCGCCGCTGTCGACCAGCCCGCGCGTCTTCCCCCCCGCCTTGGCCGCCTGCAGCGCCGCCTCGGCGTCCCGGAGCATCGCGTCGGCGCGGCTGTACCCTCGCGACGAGAGGCAGACGCCGACCTGGACGTTGCTGCACACCTCCTGGGCGGCGAGGTGGTAGGGCTCGTCCCCCAGCGCGGTCATCTCGTCGGCGTGACTCTCGGCGTCCAGGGGGGACTCCAGGCCGACGAGGAGGATGGCGAACCCCGCGTCGGCGATCCGGGCGACGGTCCACCCGTCGGCGGCGAGGCGCTGGAGGCGGCGCGCGAACTGCACGACCATCTTGTCGGCGAGCTCCGGCCCCAGCGTCCCCCGCACCATCGGGTGACGCTCCAGCTGCACCCGGGCGACGGCGTAGATCGCGTCCTCGCTCGCCCCCTCCAGCGTCTCCTGGAGGCGGTCGATGAACAGGCGCCGGTTGGGCAGCTCGGTCAGGTCGTCGCGGAGCTGCTGCTCGGTGACGTCCCGGAGGTAGAGGATCAGCCCCGAGATGTCGGGGTCGTCGTACCGGTTGACGGCGAGGAGGTCGACGTGGCGGTAGCTCCCGTCGCGGTGGCGGAGGCGGAAGGTGTGGGACGCGGAGCCGCCGACCTCGTGCCGAACCCCCTCCATCGCGAGCACGGCGCCCATCCGGTCTCGGGGGTGGATTCCGTCGAGGAACACCTCGCGCGTGAGCTCGTCGGGAGGGTGGCCGAGCACGCGCTCGGACGAGCCGCTCACGAACCGGTGCGCGTCGTCGGCGCCGAGGACGATGATGACGTCACCCGAGTAGCGGGTCAGCGCGCGGAACCAGCGGACCATCCCCCGGAGCTGGAGCTCGGTCGTCTTGCGCTGGGTGACGTCCCGGAAGCGGAGGAGCACGCCGCCGGAGGTGTCCCCCTCCTCGCCGGCCCGGATCATCGTCGCCTCGACGAACAGCTCGGTGCCGTCGCGGTGCTGGGCGCGGAACTCGACTTCGACCTCGGACTCGCCGTGGAGCGTCCGGATCAGCGCCTCCCGGAGTGTCTCCTGGTCCTCCTCGGGGACGATGTCGAAGATGGGCCGCTCGCGGAGCTCGGACGCCTCCCACCCGAGGACGTCACGGACCGAGCTGCTGACGTAGGCGGTGCGTCCGGCGGAGTCCAGGTTGTAGATGACCCCCGCGCCGGCTCCTGCCAGGCCCTGCATCCAACGTCCAGACAGCTCCGATGTCTTGCCTTCGGCCAAGCGTTCCCTCGCTTGGGATCATACCCGGCGGCGGCGGCGGCCGGTGCCCCCGAGGGCGATCGCGAGCAGGAGCACGCCCGCGCCTCCGCGGCCGCCTGCGAGCGACGCCTCGGCCTCCTCGCAGCCGCCGCACCCGCCCGTGCAGACGTCCTGCTCGAAGTCGCGGGTGCCGTCGCAGTCGTGGTCGAGGTTGTCGTCGCAGACCACCTCGGCGCCGGGGAAGACGGAGCTGCGCTGGTCGTCGCAGTCGTCGGCGCAAGCGCTGAACCCGTCGCCGTCGAGGTCGTGGCCCTCGTCGACCGAGCCGTCGCAGTCGTTGTCCGCGGCGTCGCAGACCTCGGGGAAGCCGGCGCCCGACGTCGGGTCGGAGTCGTCGCAGTCGCCGCCGCACAGGAGGCTGCCGTCGAGGTCGGCGTCGATCTCGTCCGCGGGGACGTCCCCGTCGCAGTCGGTGTCGAGCCCGTCGCACGCCTCGTCGAAGCCGGGCGCGACGGTCGCGTCGGCGTCGTCGCAGTCGCCCGCGCAGACGTCCACGCCGTCGCCGTCCCCGTCGGGGAGGACGTCGGTCGCGCCGTCGCAGTTGTTGTCCACGCCGTCGTCGCAGACCTCGTCGGCGTCGGGGTGGACGGTCGCGTCGGTGTCGTCGCAGTCGCCGAACGGCGGGTCGATGTTCCCGTGGTGGCCGTCCCCGTCGACGTCGGTGAGGTCGGCCTCGTCGCAGTCCTGGTCGACCCCGTCGTAGGGGATCTCCTCGGCGCCGGGGTGGATGGTCTCGTCGTCGTCGTCGCAGTCCGGCCCGCCCGCCTCCGAGCCGACCGAGCCGTCCTCGTCGAGGTCGTTCAGGTCGCCGCCGGCGCAGTCCTGGTCGATCCCGTCGTAGGCGATCTCCTCGGCCCCCGGGAAGACCGTCGCGTCGTCGTCGTCGCAGTCGTCCCCGTCCGCCTCGGCGCCGTCGAAGCCGTCCCCGTCCGCGTCCGTCAGATCGGCCCCGTCGCAATCCTGGTCGAGCCCGTCGTAGGGGACCTCGGGGGCGTCGTCGTAGACGGTCGGGTCGTCGTCGTCGCAGTCCGCGAGGTCGGCGGACCGGCCGTCGCCGTCGGCGTCCTCGACCTGGATCGCGACCCGCCCGATCGTCCACCCCGGCGCCGGGGAGCCGCTCGAGACGGCGTCCAGGAGCAGCGTCCCCGTCGAGCCGACGAGCGCCGCCGGGACGTCAACGTCGGCGAAGTCCCACGACGTCTGCGCGCCGGTGAAAGCCTCGCCCGCGATCTCGGACCCCGTCGCGTCCTCGAACCCCACCTCGAACGACCAGCCCGCGTCGCTGCCGTCGTCGTAGGCGTGGACGAGGAGGACGCGGACGGCGACCCCGGCGGAGATCGCGGTCAGGTCGAGGTCGAGCGTCAGGCTGCCGCCCAGCGCCGGCCCCGTGCAGCCGGTACACCACGCCGACGTCCCCTGGTAGCCGACCCCGGGGAGCGCATCGGGGGCCGCGAACGTCCACGTCCCCGCCCCCGCGAGCCCTCCGTCGTCGGCCACGAGCTCGTACAGCGCCGCCGTCCCGTACCCGTCGCAGTCGGTGTCCCGTCCGTCCTCGAGCTCGTAGGCGTCGGGGTGGAAGTCTCCCTCGTCGGGGCGGCAGTCCCCCTCGTCGGGGCGGACCCCGTCGCCGTCGAGGTCGCAGGCCGCGTGGGGGCCGCCCTCGAAGCCGATCGCGTTGCGCGAGTCGTCGAGGTCGAGGAGGTCGAGCGAGGGGTCGCCGAGGTCGAGGAGCGCGGACCCGGCGGTCAGCGCGAGGTCGTCGTCGTCGCCCGCGTCGGGGGTGAAGAGGACGAACGACGGGGGGATGGCGACGTTCCCGTCGATCCCGGTGGGGTCCCCGGCGGCGCCTGAGTACTCGCCGAGGTCGTTGGAGACGACGTCGTTGTAGGACCAGGGGGCCGTCGCGTCGCTCCGGATGACGCCCCAGCCGTCCTCGTTGAAGGCGACGAGGTTGCCGCTGAACGCGAACGTCGCCGACTCGGCCTCCAGTCCGGCGGCGCCTCCCGCGGTGGACTCGTTGGAGACGTACGTCGCGTTGTGGAGGAACCCGTCCGCCTCCAGGGTGACCCACAGCCCACCGCGCTCGCCCACGTTGGCGTCGAACACGAGGTTGGTCGCCTCGACCACCGACGCCCCGACGAACATTCCGCCCACCGAGCCGCCCTCGTTCTCGAGGACGTCGTTGCAGACGAAGGTCACCGGAGCGGCCGCCGCGCCCTGGATCCAGATCCCGCCGCCGGGGCCGGCCGCGGTGTTGGCGAAGAACGTGTTGCCGTAGACCTCGGGGGACGACGCGATGACCCCGAGCCCGCCGCCCACGTCGGCCGTGTTGCCGGTGACGACGTTCCCCGAGACCCGCCCCTCCGCGTCGCGGTTGACGAGGATCCCGCCGCCCGCGAGCTCCAGCACGGACTCCTCGTAGAAGCCGGTCCCCCCGACGACGGTGAAGCCGTGGAGGAGCAGCTCGGGGCCCGTCTCGTCGATGGTGACGGCCGGGCCGAGGCCGCCGCCGTCGATGGTGGTGACCCCAGCGCCCTCGATGGAGCGGACGGTGATGGTCTTGCCGTCGAAGTCGACGGGGCCGTAGACGCCGGGAAAGACGAGGACGACGTCGCCGTCGGCGCTGGCGTCGATCGCGTCCTGGATCTCGGCGAACGGCGTGTTCCCGGCGGCGTCCACCCAGCGGGTCTCGGCGGCCGCCGGCGACGCCCCCAGGGCGACCGTGATCAGGACGACAAACAGCGTACGCATCGGCTGTCGAACCGTAGCACAGGGGGTGTCGGGCGACGGCGGGCGGCGGCGGCTACACTTCCGCTTCCGATGAACCGAAGTCACGAGACGAAGGTCCATGCCCACGGAACGTGGGCACCCGCAGGGGCGGGCCCTGGACGGGCCCGATGAATCCGTTCCAGGCCCTGCTCGCGCGCCTCCCCCGCGGGGACGACCCGGTCGCACCGGCGGATCCGGCGCCGCTGTCGTCCGACGACGTGCTCGCGCTCCTCGACGAGGTCGACCCCCGCCGGGACGGCGTCGGCCGCAAGCTCCTCCCCGGCGTGGACGCCGCCCTCGGGGAGCGCCTCCGCCAGCTCGGCGAGTCGTCCGTCGCCCCGAACCCGTGGCAGGAGGCGACGCACTACCTCGGCGAGCACGCCGACACGTTCGCCGGCCGGACCGCCGGGCCCCAGGATCTCAACCCCGCCGAGCGGACCATCGTGGTCGCCGCGTGGGCCCGCGCCGCGTCGGAGGTGCTGGCCGGCGAGCCCGAGGCCCAGCTCCTGATGCAGGACGTCGGGGGGGTCGCGCGCGTGAGCCCCGACCCGAGCGACGGACCGCCCGACGTCGGCCTGATCGACCGCCACCTCGGGTGGGTCGTCCCGTCGCCCGCCGGACGCGAGATCGCGACCATCGCCGCCGAGCTGGGGGCCGCCCGGTCCACCGGCGCGTTCAAGCGGATCCACGCCGGCACGACGATGCGGGTCCCGGTCGTCGTGGTCACCGACCGGCGTCCGCTGCAGCTCGCCCGCCACGCCCACCGCACGCTCGGCCTGCAGGGGCCCTGGGGCTGCCTCAGCAAGTCGTCGCGGAGCCACCACGCGCCCCCCCTGGAGCTCCTCGCGGGGAGCCCGGCGGCGGTCGACGGCGCCGAGCAGGTGCGCCTCGCGGCGAAGATCTTCACCCTCGCCGACCAGCTCCTCGACGCGCTCCCCGAGGGGACGTCGCAGTGGCTCGGGCGGGAGATGACGCGGACGTACGTCGACGCCTGGCGGCCCCCCGAGTGGGGCTTCGACCGCGCGATCGAGGGCGGCCGCGAGCAGGTGTTCGCGCTGCGCCGCGACGAGCTCCCCGGAGACGCCGCGGAGCTCGCGTGGGCTGTCGGCATCGCGCTGCACCGGCTCCTCCTCGACCGCTGCCCCGACTGGCGCCACGCCTGCCAGGTGGGCGGCGGGCTCTCGCTCGGCCCCGGCCTGGTGGTCCCCCTGCGCGACGGTCCGGGCGCGCCCCCGGAGACCGCCGTCCTCGCCGCCGTCCGCTTCTCCGGCGACTCCCCGGAGCCGCTGGCCGAGTTCGCCGCCCGCTTCGACGCCGCCGCCGACCGCGAGCGCGCCGGCCGCGGCCTCCTCGGCGACGCCCTCCGCAAGGCGCTCCGCCAGTCCACCCCCCCCGAGTGGCGGGACCGCCTCTACCGGGCCACGCGCGGCCTGTCGCAGCCGCTCCCGGGCGTGTTCGACTGGGTCGGCGGGGTGGCCCGCGTCGAGCTCATCGAGTCCCCCGACGCGCTCCCCTGGCCCGTCCAGGCGGGGACGTCACCGCCCGTCGGCATCGGCGGTCAGGCGTGGACGGGAGGGCTGTCGGTGACGGCTCTCCGCGTCCCCGACGGGTCCGGGACCATCACGATGCAGGGCGTCGGCGACCTCGGCCGGCGGACGTGGGGCGAGCAGCTAACCCTGAACCTGGACGCCACCCTCGGCGGCTAGCTCCAGCAGCTCTGCGTAGCGCTCCCAGGCGCGGTCCCACGAGTACCGCTCGACCACCAGCTCGCGCCCCCGCCGCCCCAGGTCGACCCGGGACGAGGGGTCCTTCACGAGGGTCCGGACCGCCTCCCCCAACCGCTTGACGTCGCCGGGCGGGACCTCGACCCCGATGCCCGCCGTGACCTCCTGCAGCGCGCCCAGCTTGCTGAAGATGACGGGCTTGCCGCACGCCATCCCGTCGACCGCGGAGTAGCCGAAGACCTCCTCGCTGACGGTCGGGAAGAGGACGATGTCGGCCTCCCGGTAGCGCTCCGCGAGGTCGCTGACGTCGCCGTGGAAGGAGACCGGCGCGTCGGCGGCGCGGCGCCGCAGCCCCTCCATGTAGGTGGTGTCCACGACGGGGCCGACGAGGTCGAGGTGGACCTGGGCGCGGACGTTGGGGTGCAGCCCCTTGACGGCCTCGATGGCGACGTGCTGCCCCTTCCCCGGCTGGATCCGAGCGGCGTACAGGAGCTTGAGCCGGGCCCCCTCGCCGGAAGCCTCCTCGGAGGGCCGGAAGGCCGCCGTGTCGACGCCCGGCCAGGCGACGCGGAGGCGGTCGCGGGGGGCGCCGAAGTCGGCCCAGCGCTGACGGGCGGCCTCGGTGGGGACGATGGGGACGGCCATCCGCGCGACGCGCCGGAGGTAGAGCTTCTTGCGGACCCCCCGGACGCGCCCCCAGATGTGCTCGCCGGCGCGCGGGTCGGTGAGGATCCCGAGGGTGGGGGCGAGGTCGACGGGGACCTCGATCCCGTGCGCGACGATGACGTCGGGCCGGAACGTCAGCACCGCCCGGCGGACGGCCAGCTCCATGGCGCCGCGCGACCGCAGGTTGTGCTCGGGGTCCATCCGGACCGCCTTTGCGTCGGCCGGCAGGAGCGAGACGTCGGTCGAATACCCGGCCACGAGGTGCGCCTCGTGGAGCGCCCGGATGCGCTCCCACAGCTCGCCCATGACGGTGGCCGCGCTGGACCGGACGTCCGGCGGAAACACCCGCGTCGCAACCAGGACCCTCAAAGCGCCTCCCGCGCGCAACGTAGCTAAGGTTGCGCGCGATGTCGTCCGCTCAGGAACTCCCCCCCGCCCTCGCCGAACGCCTGCCGAAGTGGGTGCCCACCTCGCTGACCGGCCTGATCGGGCTCGCGCTGCTCGTCGGCACCCCCCTCGGCCTCCTCTCCTACGGCAACGAGGGGCTGTTCGCGATGCTGGCGCCGGTGATCTTCTTCGGCGACCTCTTCATCGCCTGCCTCAAGCTCCTCATCATCCCCATCATCGTCGTCTCGCTCGTCGTGGGCGTCGCCAACGTCGGCGACGTCGCCCGCCTCGGCAAGCTGGGGGGGAAGGCCGCCACCTACTACTTCGGCACCACCCTGCTCGCCGCCGCGCTGGGGCTCGCGCTCGTCAACCTGATCCAGCCCGGCGAGGGCGCGTCCCTCGAGGGCTACTCCATCCCCGAGAAGGCCGAGGCAGGCCGGGACATGGGCGTCGGCGGGATGCTGATGAAGGTGTTCGGCAACACGCTGCTCCACCCCATCGACTCCCTCCGCGACGGCGACATCATCACCGTCATCGCCTTCACCCTGCTGTTCGGGCTCGGGCTCATCGTCGCCGGCCCCCGGGCGACCCCGGTGGTCGACGCCTTCAAGCGGGCCGAGAAGGTGGTCATGGGGGTGGTCACCCACATCATGTGGCTCGCCCCCATCGGCGTCGTCGGCCTGCTCATCCAGGCCCTCGGCAAGAGCGGCCTCGGCCTCCTCTTCGACCTCGGCCGGTACTGCGCCACCGTCCTCATCGCCCTCGGCATCCACGGCCTCGTCGTCCTCCCCCTCATCGTCCTGATCTTCGCCCGCCGCCACCCCCTGGAGTGGTTCCGCGGCATCCGCCCCGCGATGGCCGTCGCGTTCTCGACCTCGTCCTCGTCGGCGACCCTCCCGGTGACGATTCAGTCGGTCGAGGAGAACCTCGACGTCCCCACCCCCGTCGCGTCCTTCGTGCTCCCCCTGGGGGCGACGATGAACATGGACGGGACGGCGCTCTACGAGGCGATCGCGGCACTGTTCGTGGCGCAGGCCCTCGGCTTCGACCTCGGGACGGGGCAGCAGCTCGTCGTGCTGGTCACCGCGATGGCCGCCTCCGTCGGCGCGGCCGGGATCCCGTCCGCCGGCATCGTCACGATGGTGATGGTGTTCCAGTCGGTCGGCCTCCCCCTCGAGCCCCTGGGCGCGATCTACGCGGTCGATCGCGTCCTCGACATGTGCCGGACCGTCGTCAACGTGATGGGGGACACGGCAGGTGCCGTGGTGCTGACACGGTTCGAGGATTCGCCGGATGTTGCGGACATGTTGCAGGCCCCTTGAAAGATCCCCTCGCGCGCGTTGCGAGCCCCGATTAGTCTTCGGCCGGTCCAGAGGGCCTCGTATAGTGAAGACGCGCTCAAAAGGGTGATTCGGGGGAGCAATCACCCCACAGGGAGTCCGATGAAGATCGTGACGCGACAAGCCATGAAGGTCTCGAAGCTGCTCCTCGCGGCGGCCGTTGCCCAGCTCCTCTGGATCCCGGCAGCGGTCGCGGGCACGTGCGGCGTGGCCCACTTCGACAGCATCGGGGACGTCGGCCGCGGCGCCGCCACGAACATCACGTCGCTGGTCTCCACGGAGCTGGACATCCGCGGCGGCTACGACCTCGTCCTCGCGGCCGAGGAGGGCGAGACCTCCGACGGCTGCAGCAAGGACGTCAACTGCCTCAAGACGTGGGCCCGCAGCGCCGGCCACGAACACGTCGTCGGTGGCTCCGTCCGCGCCGTCGGCGACCAGTACGAAGTCACCGCCACCCTCTACGAGGTCCGCTCCGGCCGGAAGGTCCGGACCGTCACCCACACCATGGACCGCACCGCGGACGTGCTCATCGAGGCCGTCCCCGACCTGGTCATCGAGCTGGTCACCGGCGAGCGGCCGGCCGACGACGACGACGCCGACGACGGCGCCGCGAAGAAGTCGAGCGGCCCCCTCTTCGACGACGCCGACTTCGACGAGGACGACGACCTCGACCTGGACGAGGACTCCGACGACGACGGCTCCGTCGACGCCGCCGACGACCGCCGCAACCGCGACGCCAGGTGGATGAAGCGGGACCGCCGCGGCCGCATCATCCGCGACGCCGAGGTCGAGGAAGAGGACGAGTTCGCCGACGAGCTGGACCTCGAGGAGCTCGACGACCTCGACCTCGACGACATCACCGAGGACAGCCAGCGCAAGCGCGCCGAGGAGCGCGCCGAGGCCGAGGCCCGCGAGGAGGCCCGCCGCCAGGAGGAAGAGCGCCTCGCCCGCCTCGCCGCCGAGGAGGAGCGCCGCCGCGAGGAGGAGCGCCGCCGCCTGGAGCGCGAGCGGGAGGAGCGCGAGCGCGCCCGCCGCGAGGAGGAGGAGCGCCGCCGGATCGAGGAGGAGCGCCGCCGCGAGGAGGAGGAGCGCGCCCGGGCCGAGTACGAGCGCCGCGAGCAGGAGCGCATCGAGCGCGAGCGCCGCGAGGCCGAGGAGCGCGAGCGCCTCCGCCGGGAGCGCGAGGAGGAGGACCGCCGCCGCGCCGAGGCCGAGCGGGAGCGCCGCGACGAGGAGCGTCGCCGCGCCGAGGCCGACCGCGAGCGCCAGCGCCGTGAGGACGAGGAGCGCGACCGCGCCCGCCGCCAGGAGGAGGAGCGCCGCCGCGCCGAGTACGACCGCGACCGCCGTGACGAGGCGGAGCGGGAGCGCCAGCGCCGCGAGGACGAGCGCGTCGCCTCCCGCAGCGACCGCCGCTACGACGACGACTACGAGGACGTCGACCTGGACGACGACGAGGACCTGACCCTCGGCTCCGGGCTGACCCTCGGCTCCGGCCTCATCGTGGTCGAGGACGACGACGTCGGCTTCGTCATCGAGGACGACGACGAGGATGTCGAGGACGACGACGACGGCGAGCTCCGCCCCGGCCAGGTCATCGGCGACAACGGCGTCCGCGAGCGCCGCAACGTCGACCGCCGCCGCAGCGACTACGACGACTCGGGCGGCAGCGACCGCTACAGCCGCGCCCGCGAGTTCTCCCGCAGCGACAGCGACGACAACTACGCCTACACGCGCCGGGACGACGACCGCCGCCTCGCCTACAACGACGACGGCGCCCCCGCCGACAGCCGCTACGACAGCCGCGACAGCGGGGACCGCTACGACAGCCGCGACAGCGACCGCTACGACAGCCGCGACAGCGACCGCTACGACAGCCGCAGCAGCAGCGACCGCTACGACAGCCGCGACAGCCGCGACAGCCGCGACAGCCGCGACAGCGACCGGTACGACAGCCGCGACCGCTACGACGACCGCAGCGAGCGCTACGACAGCCGCGACAGCCGCGACAGCCGCGACAGCCGCGACAGCCGCGACAGCTACAGCGACCGCGACCGGTACGACGATCGCGGCCGGACCTACAGCCCGCCCCGCAACCGCGGCTCGGCCCGCACCTCGGCGGGGAACCGTCCCTGGGTCAACATCAAGGCGAGCGCCGGCTGGACGCTCTACTACCCGCAGACGCTCAGCCTGGGGATGTTCGACTACGGCTTCGACATCAGCGTGTTCGCGATGAAGTGGCTCTCGGTCGACCTCTCGGGCCAGTTCTGGGCCGTGTCGCTCATCGAGTTCGACGAGGCCGACAACGAGGTCCGCACCGTCCGCACGCTCCCGAGCTTCTACGTCGGGGCCAAGTGGCACGGCGACTTCCACAAGGTCATCCGCCCCTACGCCGGCCTCGACATCGGCATGCTGCTGTACGCCCAGGCCGTCGTGACGCAGGGCGCGGGGACCGCCGTGCGGCCGCTCTTCGCCCCCATCATCGCCGTCGACGCGGGCTGCGACTTCGTCATCCACAAGCACTTCGGCGTCTTCGCCGGGGTCCAGGCCGGCGTCAGCCACGCCGCCCGCATCCAGGAGACGGTGAACGCCGAGTGGCAGCCCACGACCGGCGTCCTCACGATCAGCGGCGGCGCGTTCGCCCAGTTCTGATCCGCCCCCCCGCGCTCCTCGTCCTGACCCTCCTGCTGGGCGGCTGCCCGGAGCCCCCGCCCGCGCCCGAGGCGCCGGCGACGCCCGCGGACCCCGCGCCCGAGCCCGCGCCGGCCGCCACCACCGAGGTCGTCCTCGACGTCGACGTGCTCCAGTCGCGCCTCCAGATCCGCGTCCTCGCCCCCGCGTCCGGCGCCGCCGAGGCCGAGTCCGCGGGGCAGGCCGCCGTCGCCGAGGCCCGCCGCGTCGCCGCGCTCCCCCCCGACAGCCCCGAGCTGGTCGCCCACCCCCACCTCTGGGCCTACGCCGTGGACCGCGCCGCCCACGTCCTCAGCACCGAGGGGACCACCGACTTCCTCGTCACCTTCGCCGGCATCCACCGCGCGCGGGGCTCCCAGGACGGGACCGCGGGCCGCGGCTGGCGCGTCGCCGTCGACGGCGCCGACCCGGGGACCACCCTCGGCACCCTCGCCCTCCGCGACGAGGCGATGGCGTCCGTGGTCCGCGAGTCCACCCGCAGCGTGGTCGGGGGACGCGCCACCGTGATCGCCCCCGGCGCCGTCCCCGCCGCCCGCCGCGCGCGCCAGGTCGCCGACCGCCCCGACCGCGTCGCCGCCGCCGAACCGGAGCGCGGGTTCGCCGCCCTCTACGTCGGCGCCGACGGCAGCAAGCACGCCGATGCGGCGTTCGCGGCCCGACTCCAAGGCGTCCGCGTCCCTCGTTGAGGTGTCAGATGTGGCGAAGTTGTGGAGGCGACTTCACATTTCGTTGACGACAAATTTACAAACCGGTCCCATGCTGGGTCCGTGCTCGCCCGACGACCCCTCCTCGTCCTCGCCCTCGCCCTGCTCCTGACCGGCTGCGGCGGCAGCGGCTTCACCGAGTGGTCGGACCCCGGCCCCGGCGAGGACGGCGTCTGGACCGGCGACGACGACGACGCCACGGGCGACGACTGGGGCGACGGCGACGACGACGACGCGGCGGACGACGAGCAGTCCGACGACGACGACGCGGCCGACGCGACCGACGACGACGACGCAGCCGACGTCACCGACGACGACGACGACGACGGCGGCAGCGGCGCCTACGAAGGGGACGAGCCGGGCGAGTGCATCGACGGCGCCGACAACGACCTCGACGGGTGGTTCGACTGCGACGACGTCGGCTGCTTCGACTCCCCCGACTGCCTGGACGACGGGGGGGGCGACGACGACGACGCGGCCGGCGACGACGACGACGCGACCCCGCCCCCCGGCGACGACGACGACGACGACGGCGGCGGCGGCGGCGGCGGCCCCGGCGCGCCCGCGATCACGAGCGTGACCACCCTCTGGAACGGGTCCACCAACGAGTTCGAGTTCACCATCTACATGTCCGACGGCGACTGCGACCTCGGCCTGCCGAACATCTACTGGAGCGTGGACGGCGTCGAATAGTCCCCCGCGACCCTGTCCGGCACGCCGTTCACCTGCACCGGGACCGTCAACTTCTACGTCGGCGGCAGCGGCCTCGTCTCCGGCAACACGTACACGTTCGGGTTCCAGGTCGACGACGACGCCGGCAACCTGAGCGCCTGGTACACGACGACCGTCACCGCCTCGTAGCGAGGATCAGCCGCAGCTGCTCGTTCAGCTGCCCGGTCTCGCGCTGCCAGTAGGCAGGCGTCCCGAACGCGGGGAACGCCACCGGGAACGCCGGGTCCTCCCACCGCCGCTGGATCCACGCCGCGAAGTGCACCAGCCGCATCGCCCGGAGCGGCTCGATCAGCCGCAGCTGCGCCCGGTCGAACTCACCGAACGCCGAGTACCCCTCGAGCAGCAGCTCCTGGCGCCGCAGCCCCCACGCGTCGGTGCTCCCCTGGAGCATCCAGAGGTCCTGGACGGCGGGCCCCACCACCATGTCGTCGAAGTCGAGGAAGACAAAGCCGAAGGGCGTCCTCAGGACGTTGCCGAGGTGGCAGTCGCCGTGGATGCGGTGCAGCTCGACCCCCTCGAAGAGCGGCGTGATCGCCTCCTCCAGCCGCTTGACCGCGTCGACGTACGTCGAGGGTGCGTGCGCGGAGAGCAGCTCCACGTTGGCCCCGAGGAAGCGGGACGGCACCATCCGCCAGCGGTGCTCGGCGTCCGCCGTCTTGCCGACGGCGTGGATGCGGGCGATGAGGCGACCCATCTGCCGGAGCTGCGCGTCGTCCATCTCGTCCGGCGCGCGGCCGCCGAACCGCGGGAAGAGCGCGAACCGGATCCCCTCCACCTCGCCCAGCGTCGTCCCCCCGGGCAGCTCGATCGGCGCCGCCACGGGGACCTCCGCCTCCTCCAGGTCGAGGAGGAAGTCGTGCTCGTCGAAGATGGCGTCCTCGCTCCACCGCCCGGGCCGGTAGAACTTCCCGACGACGTATTCGCCGCCGCTCAACTCCAGCTGGTAGACGCGGTTCTCGTAGCTGTTGAGCACGATGAAGCGGCCGGTGCAGCGGCGGCCGTCGACCTCGACCGCGTCCAGCACCCGCTCCGGGGTCAGGGCGAAGAAGAACTCGGTGAGGCTCACGCTTCGACCTGCAGCTCGCGGCGGATGGCGCGCCACTGCGGCGTCGGCTCGCCCTCCTCGTCGCGGACGACGATGGTGAGGTCGTCCACCAGCGGGGCCCGCCCCAGGTAGCAGCGGTAGCGAGGGGGCCGCCCCGCGCGGGGGATGACGGTCGTCGTCGCCGAGAGGTGCACGCCCGCGTCCCGGAACGCCCGGCGGCAGCGCTCGTCCTGCTCGGCGTCCATCACCAGGGAGACGACCCCGCCCGCGTCCCCGGCCACCGCCAGGTACGCCTCGATCCCCCCGCGGAACTCGAACCGCGCGTACGCCCGCTGCTCGTCCTGCGGCACGACCCCGCTCCCCACCGGCATGAACGGCGGCGTGCCGGTGACGACGTCGAACGCCTCGTCCGGCTCGTAGTCGCGGAGGTCCGCCTCCAGCACCTCGACGCGGTCCTCCAGCCCGTTGAGGGCGACGTTGCGGCGGGCGAGGTCGGCGGAGACCGCCTGCGCCTCGACGCACACGAACGTCGCGTCGTCGGGGAGCAGCGAGGACAGCAGCAGGGTGACGGTCCCGTGGCCGCAGCCGAGGTCGAGGACGCGGCGCGCGTCGGGGGCGGCGCGGAGGACCTGGTAGGCCGCCAGCAGGTCGTCCGTCCCGCTGCGGTGACCGCGCGCGCGCTGGAGGACCTGGCGGTGGAGGGAGAGCCGGTCGAGCCGTTCCGTCATCGCCTCGGCGACGGGCTCCAGCTCGCCCACGTGACGACCTCGAGGCGCCGCGTCACGGCGACCCAGCGCCCCAGATGCTCCGGTCCGAGGTGGCGCGCCTGGGCCTCCAGGCACTTGACCGTGGCCTGCCGCGCCGCCGCCAGCGCCGCCCGGTCGCCGCGCACCTCGGCTACCCGGCCCAGCGTGCAGTGGACGCGCTCCTGCTCCAGCTGGACCCCGGCCGCCAGCGACGCCGCCATCCCCGCGCTCGCCGCGTGCCGCTGAGCCCCCTCGACGTCCCCCTGGGCCAGCGCCGTCAGCGCCCGCTCGGCGAGGCACTGCGCCATCGTCACGCGCTGCTCGGTGGCCTGGAGGATGCGCTCGGACCGCTCCAGGTGGGCGTCCGCCTCGTCCAGCAGCCCCACCCGCCGGCAGAGCTCCCCGAGGTGGGTCAGCGCCTGCCCGAGGACCCGCAGGGCCCCCAGCTCCTGGGCCTGGTCGGCCACCCGGAGGCACTCGGCGCGGCCTCGCTCGGGGTCCCCGCGGAGGCCGTACAGCGTCGCCAGCTCGAGCTCGATCTCCAGCGCCACGAGCTCGTCGCACTGGTCGTCGGCGAGCTGCCGGGCCTTGTGGAACCCCGCCTCCGCGGCGTCGTACTCGCCGAGCTGCAGGTCCGCCGCCGCCGCCGCCGCCCGCGCCACCATCTCCCAGTAGGGGTTCACGATGCGGCGCGAGTCCGCCGCGATGCCGAGCCACCGGTCCCGCGCCGAGACCAGCGACCCCGCCCGCTTGTCGACGGTCGCGACGAGGTGCGACAGGTGGAAGAGCGTCTCCCGCGGGGCGTCCACCTGGAGCGCCATCGAGAACGCCTCCTCGACCGCCTCGATGACGCCCTCGTGGTTCTGGGACTGCTCGTACATGGCCGCCCGGGACGTCAGCACCCGCAGCAGCCGGGACGGGTCCTCGGACGCGATCTCCTTCATCAGCTCGAGGTCCGCCTCGGCCCGGCCCCACTCGCATGCGGCGCACGCGAGGTGGACCCGCGCCTCCAGGGCGTCCTCCAGATCGGGGCTCCCGCAGGCCGCCGCGGTGTCCACCCAGAGGTCCGCCATGGCGAGGCCCGTCGCCGTCCGGCCGGCCGACTGTTCGCTGCGCGTCGCCGCCGCGAGGAGGGGCAGCGCCGTCTCCGGGACGCCCGCCCGGAGGTAGGCCCGGGCCGCCAGCGCAGGCCGCTCGTCGGCCGCCGCGGGGTGCACGGGGTGGTCCTCGACGACCATCACCGCGAACCGGCCCGCCGCGGCCTGCCGCTCGTGCGGCTCCAACAGCTCCCAGGCGATGTCCCCGGACTCCCGGTCGTCCAGCTCCAGCCCCCACGACCCGCCCGCCGGCCGCTCGTTGGCGAGCCCCCGCCGGACGACCTCGTTGATGGCGTCGATGAAGTCATCCTCGTCCCACTCACCGGTGGCGAGGAGCCACTCCAGGACAACGGGCCGATTGACGAGCCCGAGCACACCGATCGCCTCCAGCGCCAGCGGCGTCAGGCCGCGCATGCGCGCCTTCCAGCGCTCGCGCGGATCGCCCGAGGCGACGGCCAGGAGGTCGTCCTCCGTGGCCTCCCGCCCCGACGCCCGTCCCGCTTCGTGGAGCAGGGACCGGACCCACTCCAGGAGCGCCCGCGGGGTCTCGTTGACGCGCTCCACGACGGCGCGACGGGCCAGCCGCGTCGGGGGGACGTTCCAGCCCAGGGCGGTCTGCAGGGTGACGGCGATGTCGGCCCCGAGGAGCGCCGGGATCGGCGTCCCCGCCCCCGCCCACGGCTCCGGCTCGGTCCCCACCACCACGATCAGCCGCGGCCGCCCGCGGCTGGCGGCGTCGTCGGGCGGTGGGGTGGCGAGGTAGCGGAGGAGGTCGAGGGAGTCGGGGTCGCTGGCCTCGGCGTCGTCCACGAGCAGCGCGACGGGGGCCTGCTCGTTCATCAGCGCGAGGAGCCGCTCGGCGGCCTGGTAGTAGAGGACCCGCCGGGACGCCGGATCGGGCTCGGGCGGCGGCTGGAACCCGACGCGGTCGAACACCGGCTGCAACCCGGGGCAGATGTCGAGGGCCATCGCGCCCGCCGCGCCCAGCGCCTCGACGATCTTCCGGTGGGGCACGGAGCCCAGGTAGAAGGGCGCGCTCTCGAACAGCACGCGGGCCATCGACATGCCGACGGCCGGGTCCATCCCGCGGGCCGCGAGGACGATGGCGTTGAGCTCGAAGCGGAGGACGTCCCGGAGCTCGGCGAGCAGGCGCGTCCGCCCCGCGCCGCTGGGGCCGCTGAACCAGTGCAGCGGGGGCCGGGCGGTCTCGAGCTGGAAGCCGTTGATCGCCTGGGTCACGAGCTGGTCGCGCCCCCGGAACGCAGGGGCGAAGAGCTCGGCGATGTCCTCCATCTCGAGGACGTCGTCGATGGGGGCGAAGAGGGACGACGCGCCGACGTCCTCCTCGAGGCCCTGGCGAACGGGCGCCTGGGGGGTGACGGCCGCGGCGGGGTCGGTCTCGATCGAGGCCTGGAAGGGCCGCGTCGCCGCCTCGTCGGGCTGCGGCGTGCGGATCTCCCAGTTGGACGCCTGCCGGAACTTGACGTCGATGGCGCCGTGCGCGGCCGTCTTCTCGCCCGGGGTCTGGATGCCGTCGGGGCCGAGGATCCCCGGCTGCGGCAGCGGGTGCTCCCGCATGATCTCCTCGAGCCGCCCGGCCGCCTCCAACGCCGACACGACGGCCAGGGGGAGGTCCCTCGGATCGGCCATGCGGTCGCTGTTGCGGGACTGCAGCGTGCAGTCCGGCGCCAGGTGGCTGAGCAGCTCGTCCCGCACCGCGCCCGCGTCCGGGGGGCGCGCCGAGCGGTCCTTCTCCAGCAGCCGGTTCACGAAGTCGCACAGCGACCGGGGGAGGTGGGGGACGAAGTCGGCGAGGCGGGGCGCGGGATCGGTGACGTGCGCCATCAGGAGGTCGAAGAGCGAAGGGGCCGTGAACGGGGGCCGCCCCGAGATGACCTCGAAGAGGATGACGCCGAGGCTGTAGAGGTCGGCCCGGCCGTCGAGGTCGAGGCTGCGCGCCTGCTCCGGGCTCATGTAGCGCGCCGTGCCGACCGTCTCGCCCACCGCGGTCAACTGCTGGATGGGGTCCAGGGCGAGCGGCTTGGCGATGCCGAAGTCGACGAGGCGGGCCCGGCCGGCGCTGTCGACGAGGATGTTCTCGGGCTTGAGGTCGCGGTGGAGGATGCGGCAGCCGTGGAGGTACGACATCGCGTCGCAGACCTGGGCCGCCGTCGCGATGACCGGCGCCACCCACTGCGCGGGCAGCGGCCGGGGCTCCGGCTCCTTCCGCGCGCGGCGCCCCGAGACGTGCCACAGGTCGCCGCCGGGGACCCACTCCATGACGATGAACTCGCCGTCGGCGCAGATGCCGTAGCGGTGGACGGCGACGATGTTCGGGTGCCGCAGGCGGGCGACGGCGGCGAACTCGCGGCGGAACCGGCGGGCCGGGCCGATGGCCCCCGGCTGGCGGCGGACGAGCTTGACCGCGCACAGCGCGCCGGTCTCGGTGTCCACGGCCCGGTAGACGGCGCCCATCCCGCCGACCCCGACCAGGACCAGGTCGGTCAGGCCGTCGATCTGGGGAGTGCGGTGTTCCACGAGGGGGCGGGCGCCTTCGATGGGAGCGGATCCTCCGGGGGAACGATCATTGTACGCGCCCGGCGTCGGACCTGCCTCAGCGACGGCGGCGGTGGCCGATCTTCAGCCGACCCTGCATGTCCGCGCGGAGGCGCTCCAGGCGGCCCGTGACGGCCTCGTCCGCGCCGCCCTCGGCCGATCGGGCGAGGCTCTCGAGCAGGACCGGGTGCGCGATGGGGGACTGCGCCTGGAGGATCTCGGCGTCCTGGAGCGCGGAGCTCGCCTCGTCGGCGCTCTCGCTCCGAATCCCGAGCTCCGCCCGGAGCACCGCCCGGGCCGTCCGGAGCTCGTGCGAGTGCGGGCTCCCCATCCCCTCCTCGGGCTCCCCGCCGGCCTCCTGGAGCGTCTCCCGGGCCGCCTTCAGCTCGCCCGCGGCGAGGTTCATCGCGGCCAGGTTGAGGAGGATGTTCTCGTTGTGGAGACCCCGCTTGCGGCCGAGCACGAGCGCCGTCTGGTACGCCTGCCGGGCCTGCTCCAGCCGCCCCGCGATGCGCTCCACCTCGCCGCGGAAGAGCCACAGGTTCTGGAGGTCCTGCCACGACGCCCGCGCCCGGAGCAGGCCGCGGAGCTTGTCGAGCCAGAGCTTGGCCCGCTCGAGGTCCCCCATCCCGATGGCGATGGGGAGCCGGGCGACGAGGACCGACAGGAGCAGGTGATCGTCGTGGAGCCCCTGGACCAGCGCCCACGCGCGTTCGCCCAGCTCCTCGGCCTTGGAGAGGTCCCCCTCGAGGCGGCAGGAGTCCGCCAACAGCGTCAGCGCACGGCACTCCCACAGGGTCGAGCCGACCGCGCGGGCGCCGTCGAGGCCGCGCTGGAGGGACTCCCGGGCGTCGGCGGGGCGACCGGCGCGGCGGAGAGACTCCGCGTGGACGAGGTCCGCCCGGCAACGCTCGATCGACGGCGGCAGCGCCACCCACAGCGGCTGGAGCATGTCGAGCGCGCCGGCCAGCTCCGACGGCGACCCCGGCGGCGTCCGGACCTCGTGCTCCAGCACCGCGGCGAGGACCCACAGGTCGGCCTCCTCCTCGGGGCGGAGCAGGCCCGGGGTGGCGTTCAGCCGCTTCGTCGCGGACTCGGCGGCGCGCCACGCGGCCTTGACCTCCCACCGCTCGCGGAGGAGGTGGGCCGCCTCCAGCTCGTCCCGCGCGGCGAGCTCGTCCTGCCCGCACGCGGACCGGTTCCAGGCCGCCTCAAGGAGCCGCTCGGCGCGCCCATGGCCGCGGCCCGAGGCCTCCAGGACCACCGCCCAGGCCTTGTGGAATTCGCTCCTCCGGACGAGGTCCATGCCCTCGCGGATCGAGTCGGCGAGGGCGAGGTGGGCGAGGCGCGGCCCCTCGTCCCGGACGTCGACCAGCGCGCCGATGACCAGCGGGCCGAGCGCGGCCTCGATGCGCCGCGAGCCCACCCCGAGCTTGCGGCCGGCCTGCAGGAGGTAGCCGTGGTGGGCCCGCTCGCGGACGAGGCTGAGGAGGTCCAGGACCGTCTGCGTGGCCTCCCCGTCGGCCGACGCGTCCACCGCATCGCGGGCCCGCGCGCGGAGGATGGAGTCCAGCTTGAGGTGCCCCGCGGTCGACGGCGTGTCGCCCCGCAGCTCGTACCCCTCGGGGTGCCAGCGGAGGCGGTCGGATTCGTGGAGGTGGCGCGCGATCTGCTGCGCCGCGCGGGGATCGCCCTTCGACCAGCGCGCGATCTCCATTCCCAGGTCCGCGCTCGTCCCGGCGGTGAACTGGAGGACGCCCGCGATGGCCTCGTCCGAGAGCGGCTCCATCTCCATCAGCTTCGTGCCGCCCTGGGCGCGGAGCATGACCCACTTCGGGTCGGGGTCGTCGTTGTCGAGGTCGGTCCGCGACGTCGCCACGACGGCCACGGGGAGCTCCCCCTCGGCCCGGAAGAGCTGCCCCAGCCACGTCACCAGGGCCCGGTCCGAGGCGCGGTCGATGTCCTCCAGCCACAGCAGCAGGGGGCGCCGGCGGCAGAGCACCGTGAAGAGCTCGATGGCGGTGGTCGCCTCCTCGAGCTCGGGCCCGCGCGCGTGCTGGCGGGGGCTGAGCATCGCGATCAGGCGGGGGACGAGGTCCGCCTCGGGGGGGTAGCCGGCCTCGGAGAGCACGCGCCGGACGCGGTCTTCGCGCAGCTCCTCGGGCAGCTCGGCGACGCGGAGGACGCGATGGAGCAGCCGCCGCAGGGCGCCCGCGCCGGAGCCGTCGCCGCGGAACCGGACGTGGTGCGAGCGGGCCACGCCGACCTCTTCGGCGACCGCCGCGAGCTCGCGCGCGAACCGCGTCTTGCCCCGGCCCCCCGGCCCCTCGACGAGCAGCAGCGCGGGCCGCTTCGTCTCGGCGACCGTGGCGAGGTGCTTCCACCCCTCCTTCCACACCTTCTCGCGCCCGTGCAGCGGGGCGTCCCGCATGGACAGGAGCGCGTAGCTGACGGCGGGGACGGCGCTGTCGGGGCGGCGGTCGACCTTGTCGACCCCCTCCTCCCAGGCGCCGGCGTCGGGCCGGTCGACGGCCCACGACGGCGGCAGCTGGACCTCCTCCTCGCCGGCGGGCGCGAGCTCCAGCGTGATGGAGCCGCCCTCCACGATGGGCATCACCTCGGCCTCGTGGCGGGCGACGTCGGGGTCGGTGTCGCGGTCCTCGGGCCGGGGAACGACCTGGAGCATGACGTCGGTCGACTCGGGGGACAGCTGCGCGTCCTGAGCCGGGGTCGTGAGGTCCGCGATCATCGACGACGGCAGCGTCCGCCGCGCGTCCGCGGCCCAGCCGAAGCGCTGCGCCGGATCCGGGGCCAGCATCCGGAGCAGGAACCGCCGCAGCGGGATCCCGAGATCGGCGAGCGCCTGCGCGGGCGGGCTGAACCGGTTGCGGACGCGCCCCGCCCACATCGCGTCGTCGGACTCCCCCTCGAACGGCAGCTTCCCCAGGAGCAGCTCGGCGAAGACGACGCCGAGGCTGTAGAGGTCGGTCCAGGGGCCGATGTCGCCGACGTCGCCGTCCAGCTGCTCGGGCGCCATGTAGGCGCGGGTGCCGGGGGCGGTGGGGGCGCCGAGGGGGTTCAGGTTGGCCGAGCTGGGGAGCTCGTCCCCGCCCCGGCCGGGCGCGGACCACGCCGCGATGCCGAAGTCGAGGAGGTGGACGGTCGGCTCCAGGGCGTCGCCGGACAGGAGGATGTTGGATGGCTTGAGGTCCCGGTGGACGACGCCGCGGCCGTGCGCGTAGGCGAGCGCGTCGAGCGTCTGCTGGGCGATGCCGCGCAGCCACCGCCACGGCCGCGGGCGGTCCGCCCAGAGGCTCAGGGAGCGGCCGCTGACGTACTCGAAGACCAGCGCCGGCGTGTCCTCGCGGTCCCCCTTCTCGGCGATGGACGTCCGGTCGAGGAGGGCGACGAGGTTGGGGTGGTTGAGGCGGGCGACGGTGTGCGCCTCGGCGGCGAGCCAGCGGCCGGGGTCGAAGGCGGAGTCGTCGCGGGGGACCTTGATGGCGACGTCGCGATCGACGGCCGTGTCGGTCGCCTGCCAGACCTCGCCCATCCCCCCGACGCCGACGAGCTTGGTCAGCTCGTAGCGGCCGTCCGCCGAGCGGGCACCTGCCCGCGGGTTGTCGCCACCGTCGGAGCCCGGGCCGGTCACGCTGCTATTCTGCCTCAGCCTTGCCTGACGCGTCCTCCGGCCCCCGTCACCAGACCGCCCTCGTCCCTCCCGGAGAGTTCGGGCCGACGGGGGAGACGCTGGTCCGCGCGACCGCCACGGTCATCGAGGGGCCGGATCTGGGGCTGGCGTTTCCGCTCGGCAAGCGCTCGATCGTCGTCGGCAAGGCGAAGGAGTGCGACATCGTCCTGACGGACCGGGCGGTCTCCAAGAAGCACCTCGAGATCACGCTGGAGGGGAGCTCGGTCCGGCTCAAGGACCTGGACTCCACGAACGGCACGTTCATCGGCAAGACGCGGGTGATCGAGAGCCTCGTGCCGGCGGGGACGGTCGTCCACGTGGGGCGGACCCGGATGCACCTCCGGACCGACGAGGCGCCGCTGATGCTGACGCCCTCGACGGCGGACCACTTCGGCGACCTGTACGGCGAATCGGTGGCGATGCGGCAGGTGTTCGCGGTGCTGGAGAAGGTGGCCGGCAAGGACGTCAACGTGCTCGTCGACGGCGAGACGGGGACGGGCAAGGAGCTGGCGGCGCGCGCGCTGCACGAGCACAGCGGCCGGAGCAGCGGTCCGATGGTGGTGCTGGACTGCTCGGCGGTGGCGCCGGAGCTGGTCGAGTCGCAGCTCTTCGGGCACCGCCGGGGGGCGTTCACGGGCGCGATGCAGGACCGCCCCGGCGTGTTCGAGTCGGCCCGCGGAGGGACGCTCTTCCTGGACGAGCTGGACTCGCTCCCCCTGGACCTCCAGCCGAAGCTGCTCCGGGTGATCGAGACCCGCCAGGTGGTCCGCTTGGGCGAGTTCGACACGCGCACCGTCGACGTCCGCCTGGTGGCGGCGTGCGGCAAGTCGCCGGAGGACGCAGTGGCCCGCGGCGAGCTGCGGCGGGACCTCTACTTCCGGCTCGCGGTGGTCCGCGTGACGATGCCGCGGCTGGCCGACCGGCTGGAGGACCTCCCCCTGCTTGTCCGCACGATCCTGGACCGCATCGGCGGCGAGGGGCTCGAGGTCGACGCCCGCGGCCCGGCCCTGGAGCGGATGCGGCAGCACCCCTGGCAGGGCAACATCCGCGAGCTCCGGAACGTCCTCGAGCGCGCGCTCCTCCTCGCCCCCTCAGGCGCCAAGCACCTCGACGACCTCCCCCTCCGCCTGAGCCCCGTGATGGCGGGCGCGGACACCGGCGCCCAGCTGGTCCCCGACATGAACCTCAAGCTCCCCTACAAGGAGGCCAAGGAGGCGGCCGTGTCGGCGTTCGAGAAGACCTACCTCAAGGCCGCCCTGGCCCGAAACGGCGCCAACCTGTCGCGCACCGCGAGGGACGTCGGCCTGACGAGGCACCACCTCAGGAAGCTCCTCCGCGAGCACCGGCTCATCGCCGGCAAGGGAGCCAAGGGCTAGGAGCGCCGGAGGCGCAGGCCGGCGAGGGCCGGGACCAGCAGGAACAGGACTGCGGCTCGGGAGGACGTGCAGCCGGCCAGGGGCATCGTCGCCGTCGTCGGTTCACTCCAGCCGCTGAACTCGCCGTTGAAGGTGATCGCGCCGAAGCGCACCTCGACCTTTCGAGCGGGCCCGATGTCGTCGACGAACGCCAGCGTCGTGCCCCGAGCGAGGGCCGCGACCTCCCAGACATCTCCGCTCGGCGCGCTCTCGCTTCCTTCCCGCAGGAGGTGGATGTCGCCCGACTCGGTGACCTCGAACTCCACCCGGTCGTAGTGCCGCCCGCTGCTGCAGAGCGAGGGGAGGCTGTCGGCGTCACTGCGCAGCAGACGGCGCCGCTCCTCCGGGACGGGCGGCGTCGAGGGGTCGGGGCCGTCGCCCGTGGTGAACGCGCGCTCCACGTCCGTCGTCGCTTCGTCCCATCGATCCAGGAAGGACCAGGTCAGCAGGTAGTCCTCATTCGGGTCGAGCTCCTGAGCGGGTCGCAAGCCGATCATGCGCGAGTCGCCGGAGCGGATCTCCAGCTCCTGGGTGAGGTCGACGCCTCCCTCCGGACCCTCCAGGGTCGCACTCCACTCGGGGGGCAGGTTGGGTTCGTAGACGGCGTCGAGGCGGAGCCACAGGAGCGAATTGGTCGGCAGCTCATCCCACGCCAGGAGCAGGGGGGCGAACTCCCACACCCCTTCGGAGTCGTCGCACGTCACGGCCGCGGCGGAGACGGGGGCAAGCCCGAGCACGAGGATGGCGGTGAGGCCGAGCCGGCGGCCCATCAGAACACCCCCACGATGCCGCCCGGACCGACCCCGAACCGGATGGGTCGCTGGGCCCGCGTCCGCACCGCGTAGCCGAGACAGACCGCGCTGGCGGCGGTGAACGAGAACGGAACGGCCAGGAGCATGACGGCGATCGACTCGTGAAGCGCCCAGCCGGCCAGCACCATCCCGGGCACCGCGGCGGTCGCCGTCGCGAGGGCGAAGCCCATCAGCACGGACCAGGCGACGTTCCAACCGAGGCGTACCTGCCGCAGAGGTCGCCGAGAGCGAATGTCCGTCCGGATCCCGAGCGTCGTGAGCAGACCGGACACCATGGGCGCCGTGAACGCCGTCGACGCGATCAGCAGCTCGAGCGCGCCCGGCCCTCGGAACGCGGTCCCGAGCAGGGCCCCTCCCTGGAGCGTCCCCGCCGCCAGAGAGAGCCCACCCCAGGCGAGCAGATCGTCGTGGACCTTGCCTTCGAGGTGGAGCAGCGGCGTGTCGGGGTCGTGGGCAAGGCTCGGCCGCGGGATCAGCAAGACGGCGAGAGCGACCGCCAACAGGACCGGCTTCGACCGCCACATGCGGCCATCCTCCCGCCGGACTCCGTCCGTGTCCATCGAGTCGGATCGCGCCCCTACCGCGAGCAGTCGATGCGGCCGTCGGCGGGCTCGCAGTTCTCGTGCAGCTGGGTGTGCTCGTCGACGCTCCCTTCGAGCCTCGCGTAGCCGAAGTCGAACAGGGTCATCGCCGCGCCCTCGAAGCGGGCGTCCTCGAAGTGGGCGAAGTGGAGGCCTGCGCCGTTCAGGTTGGCGCCCCGGAGGTCCAGGTTCGCGAACACCGGGTAGCTGTAGTCCTGCTCCTCCATCTCGATCCCGGCGAAGTCCACGCACTGGCCGAGGCCGGTCTCGCGGACGACCTCCATGGGGATCGGGTTCCAGCCGTCGCACGCGCCGCCGGCGTACTCGTAGGTCGGGGCCAGCGTGGCGTCCCAGCAGCTGAACTGCACCGCGTCGAGGTCGTCCACCCGGATCGTGCCCACCCACAAGCCCCGCACGACCGCGTCCTCGGCCAGCGAGACCTCGACGCCGTCGCCTTCGAGGCCGATGCCGGCGGGGTGCGCGAGGCCGTCGGCGGCCAGCTCGCGGGGCTCGTCGAGCTCGATCACGATCGTGTCCGGGTGGGTCGCCTCGAGGCCTCCCGTCAGCGCCACGTCGAAGTCGCCCGACTGCGTGATCGTCGCCCGCCAGACCACGTGGGCGAGCTGCGTGGGGTGCTGGAAGCTGGCCGACGCGCAGGTCCAGCCGTCGCTCGCGATCGGGGTGGGCTCGGCCCCCTGCTGCAGCGCAGGGGCACATCCGAGGATCAGAACGAGGAAAGCGATCCGGGTCATGGGGCCACCCTAGGTCCCACCGGAATCAAGAGAATCAATCTTTTCTGTAGGGGATTGTGAAGCGACCCCTGAGGGACGGATGCAGTCAGGACTCGTCAGAGTTTCTCTTCAGGGCACGGAGAGGAGTTGTTTGACTCGGGAACTGCCCACCGGACGATGGAGGGAGCTAGGTATCGTCCGCTGGGCACGGACCGCGGACCCCCGGGCCCATTCCCGGAGCATCCTCGGCCCAGTCTCCCGATTCTGTCGGGCCCTGGTGCATCCGCCCCTCAAGGGCGATTCGCTTGTGCCCGTCCTAGAAGCACGGCCCGTGCCAGAGTCCGCAAGCCACTGAAATCATTGGCTTCAGCCTGAAGTAGTCAAGGCTGACGGTCATCCAGATGACCAGTCAAGTGCCCACCCCCGCCGATCTGGCTGGTCACGCGAGTGTTCGCTTGGCCTCAGTGCATCGATCTCAGGGGGTATACAGCGTGTTTCATCGTCGATCCGGGGGTCACCGGACTGACCATCTACTCGCGACCGGTCTGCCACCACTCCACGGACGCCTCGGCGATCTCCCGGAACGCGTCTCCGGGGACCCCGAGGACGGCCGCGGCCGCCTCGAGGGGAGGACCCTGGGAGTGCGGCTTCTTGTAGTCGAAGCCGGCCGCCACGACCGCCCGGTAGCACCCCCCGATGAGCCACGCGTGGCGCGCCAGGGGGGTCCCCGGGGGGAGCGCGGAGGGGTCGTGGTGGGCCATCGCGATGGCCGCGAGGCTCGTCGGCATGCCCCACGACTTGAGCAGGAGCGCGCCCAGGTCGGCGTGCATCTTGTCCATGTCCTCGAGGAGCCCGCCGGTCACGAACCCGCGGCTCGGCGCCGGCTCGCCCATCTTGCGGTAGAGGTCGATGACGAGGATCTCGCCGAGGTTGTGGAAGAGCGCCATCGAGTAGAGCTCGCCGCGGTTGGCGCCGCCGAGCCGGTCGGCCATCTGGCGGCAGGCGTGCGCGGTCGTCACCGTCGTCCGCCACATCTTGCTCAGGACCTTGCTCCAGCCCGTCTCCTTCTTGACCGTGAACGCCCCCTTGATCGCCTCCATCTGCGCGACCTCGCCCATGCGGCGGGTCCCCAGGCGACGCCCCGCGGCGGTCAGGTCGAGGACCGCGGGCATCCCCCGGTAGGCCGCCGTGTTCGACGCCTTGAGCACCGACTTCGCCAGGTTCGGGTCCTGCTCCAGCTTCCTCACGAGCGTCCCCAGGGTGGGGGGCTCGTCGCTCGCGCACAGCCCCTGCAGCTCCATCGCGATGGGCGAGATGTTCGAGATCGTCGCCTTGCCGGAGCGGAGCGAGCCCGCGAGATCCTGGATCTGGACGCGCATCTTCGACCGCTTGGCGTCCCGCTCCTCGGGAGACAGCTTGGGCGCCTCCTCGATCGACTCCTCCTCCTCGTCGTCCTCCCCCACGGTCTCCATCTCCCCCGTGAGGAACACCGTCGCGGGGGGGCCGGTCATCAACGCCTCGAAGGCCCGGTCCAACTCGGCCGTCGACAGGGGGTAGAGCAGCACGCCCTGGGCGCCCTGGTCCATCAGCTCGGGGGAGCGCCCCAGCGAGGCGCTGTCGCCGACGATGAGGACCCGGACGCCCCCCTTCTCCATCTGCTCGCGGACGTACTGGCGGCCCCCGTCGGCCCAGCACGGCTCGCTGAAGACCAGCAGGTCCGGGGTCACGCGTCCGCGCCGCTGGCGGACCTCGTCGATCGAGTCCACGCCGGTCGCGCGGTGGCCGATCCGGTCCACCGCCTTGAGGTTCGCCCCCCGGCGCTCCAGGTCGGTGTCGACCACCATGATGTGCAGCGGCGGCCGCATCAGTCCTCCACCGGCCTCAGCTCGGCCGCCGAGGTGCTCTGCGAGACCAGCTCGTTCTCGCCCGTGACCGTCGGGTTGAGGCCGCTCCGGACGCCCGCCTCCAGCGCGCTGACCCCCATCTCGCGATCGACGATGCAGAGCAGCTCCGACGGCCGAAGCGGCTTGATGAGGACGTCGGCGGCGCCGAGGCGGAAGGCGGCGAGGATGTCGTCGGGGTCCGACGAGCCCGAGACGAGGATGATGGGGAACCTCCCCCCCTGGGCGCGGAGCTCGCGGAGGAGGACGAAGCCGCTGGGGCCGTCGCCCAGGTCCAGCCCGACGACGGCGGCGGCGAGCTTGACGCCGTCGGCCGCCTCGCAGGCGGAGTCGTAGTCGGTCGCCGAGACCACGTCGTACCCGGTGGCGCTCAGCACGCTCGCGGCGGATCGCCGGACGGCGGCGTCGCGGTCCGCGATCAGGATCTTCTTGTCGTCGCTCATCGAGGGCGGGGAGATCCTACCCGTTCGGGAGCAGCCGCTCCGAGGGGGTGGGCCCGATTCCCACGCCCGCCTCCACCGCGGCGACCGACTTGGGGATGCCCGGGCCGAGGACGCGGGGGGCGCCGTCGGTGACGAGCACGTCGTCCTCGATGCGGACCCCGCCGAAGGGGAGCCACCGCTCCGCCTCGTCCCACGCCACCGCGTCGCCGAGCCGCTCCCGCAGCGCCGCGTCGCCGAGGATCGCGGGGACGAAGTACAGCCCCGGCTCCACCGTGACGACCATCCCGGGGCGGAGGTCGCGGTCGAGGCGGAGGAAGCTCAGCCCGAACTGGTCGCTCCGGCGGCCCTCGGCGCCGTACCCGACGAGGTCGCCGTACAGCTCCATGTCGTGGACGTCGAGCCCGATCAGGTGGCCCACGCCGTGGGGGAAGAACGCCGCGTGGGCGCCCCGCTCCACGAGGCCGTCCACCTCGCCCCGGAGCAGCCCCAGCTCGACCAGCGCCGACGCCAGCACCGACGCGGACTCGAGGTGGACGTCGCGGTAGCGAACGTTGGACCGGACCAGCGCGATCGACGCCAGCTGGGCCTCCAGCACCGCCTCGTAGATCGCCCGCTGGCGGCCGTCGAAGGCGCCGTTCACGGGCCACGTCCGCGTGATGTCGGACGCGTACCCGGACGCTGTCTCGGCGCCGGCATCGACCAGCAGCAGCTCGCCGTCCCGAAGCGCCGCGCCCGTGGCGTGGCCGTGGAGCACCTCGCCCCGCGCCGTCACGATCGACGGGTAGGCGAGCCCCATGCCGCGCAGCGCGAACACGCCCTCGATGACCGCCTGAACGGCGGTGTCGGTGACGCCCGGGCGGGTGGCCGCCATCGCGGCGACGTGGGCCTCCCGGGTGACGTCCAGGGCCGCCTCCATCGCAGCGATCTCGCCGTCGTCCCGCGCCAGCCGGAGATCGACCACCGCGCGGACGAGCGCGTCGTCGACGATCCCGCCGTACCGGGGCGCCGTGGGGTCCGCCACGGGGAGCGTCCGGGCGCCCGCCGCGGCGCCCCCCTCCAGCGCCGACGTCCACGCCACGGCGTCCGCTCCCGCCGCCTCCGCGATCGCCTCGGGGGGCGACGCGGCGCCGTGCCACAGCGCGTCGTCGGGGTGCGGCTCGGGGACGTACAGCGTCGTCCGGCCGTCCGCCTCGATCAGCGCCGCGGCGTCGGGGGAGGTCACGCCGGTGAAGTAGAGGAAGCTGCTGTCCTGCCGGAAGGGGTAGACGTTCGCGGCGAAGTTGCGGGGCAGCGGGCGGTGGCCGCGGAGGAGGACGGCGCGCCCCCCCATCGCCTCGGCGAGCCGGGCCCGCCGCCGCCGCCGGACGGCCGCGTGGGTCACGCCCCGATCCCGCTGACGTGGACCACGACCTGCCGCCGGTGGGGCCGCCGCCGGTGCTCCCAGAGGTAGACCCCCTGCCACGTCCCCAGCGCCATCCGGCCGCCCGCGATGGGGATCCCCAGCGACGTCGCCGTCAGCGCCGCCTTGACGTGGGCGGGCATGTCGTCGGGCCCCTCGGCGGTGTGCCGGTACAGCGGATCCCCCTCGGGGACGAGCCGCCGGAAGAACGCCTCCAGGTCGCGCTGGACGTCGGGATCGGCGTTCTCCTGGATGACCAGCGACGCAGACGTGTGCTTCACGAAGCAGGTTGCCAGCCCCGTCCGGACGCCCGCCTCGGCGACGACGCTCGCGACGCGGCGGGTGATGTCCGTGAGGCCGGCGCCGCGCCCCTCGATCGTCAGGCGCGCCTGGTGGTGGATCGTGCTCACGCCCCCCGACCGTACAGGATCGTCGCGGCGCCCAGCGCCTCGCCCTCGCCGCCCCTCAGCTCGTCCTCGGTCACCCGCCACGTCCAGTTGTGGAGGCCGACCGTGCCGGGGACGTTCATCCGGTGCTCGCCGCCGAGGCGGAGGACGTCCTGGAGCGGGACGATCGCGGTGTCCGCCACCGAGCTCAGCGCGAGCCGCGTCAGCGTCCCCGCGGGGTCGCTCCCGTCGCGGGCGCAGTAGCGGCGGTAGACGTCCTGCGTGCGGGCGTCGCTCGCGTGGTACCAGCCGGCCGACGTGTCGTTGTCGTGGGTGCCCGTGTAGACGACGCTGTGGGGCACGTGGTGGTGGGGGAGGTAGCCGTTGGCGGGGTCCCCGTCGAAGGCGAACTGGAGGATCTTCATCCCGGGGAGACCGACGCCGTCGCGGAGGGCGATCACGTCGGGGGTGATCAGCCCCAGATCCTCCGCGATGAACGGGAGCGGTCCGCCGCCGAGGTCGTCGCGGAGGGCGTCGAACAGCTCGCGACCGGGGGACTCGACCCAGCGCCCGTCGGCGGCGGGGGCGTCCACCGGGATCTCCCAGCACGCCGCGAACCCCCGGAAGTGGTCGACGCGGACCACGTCGACGCGCCGCAGGAGGGCGCGGACGCGGGCCTTCCACCACGCGAACCCGTCGGCGCGGTGGGCGCCCCAGGCGTACAGCGGGTTCCCCCAGCGCTGGCCGTCGGGGCTGAACGGGTCGGGGGGGCAGCCGGCCACGCCGCCGTCGGCGAACAGCTCGGGGTGGGCGGCGACGTCGGCGCTGCCCGCGCTGACGAAGATCGGGAGGTCGCCGACGATCGAGACGCCCGCCCCCCGTGCGGCGTCGTGGAGCCGGCCCCACTGGACGTCGAACAGGAACTGGAGCGCCCGCTCGACGTCCGCGTTGGTCTCGTGGGGGCACTGGGCGCCGGACCACGTCGCCCAGGTGTCGAGCCAGTCCGCCTCGCGCGCGGCGAACGCCTCGTACCCCGCCGCGCCCCGCTCGACGACCCGGGCCGCCGCCCGCCGGACCGCGGGGAGGCGCACCGCCGTCTGGAGGTCGAAGTCGACCCGGCGCGAGTCCTCCGTCGCGGCCTCCGCCAGCGTCGCCAGCGCATGGTCGTCGCCGTCCAGCCAGCCGTCGTCGACGAGGTCGTCGAGGTCGAGGAGCAGCGGGTTCCCGGCGAACGCGGACGGCGAGCTGTAGGGGCAGCCGAGGCCGTCGGCGGGGGTCAGGGGGAGGACCTGCCAGAGCCGCTGCCGAGCGCCCCCGAGCCAGTCCACGAAGGCGCGCGCGTCGCGGCCGATCGTGCCGATCCCGTGCTGCCCCGGGAGGCTCGTGGGGTGGAGGAGCACGCCGCTCCGTCGCGCGTTCGCGGTCACTGCCCCTCCCCGTCGTACTCGGGGTACTCGTCGTACTTCTCGCGCCGCCCCTTCACCCGCTCCACGGGGTACTTGGCGCGCGCCTTCACCAGCTTGCCCAGGAGCGCCTCGGCGGGGTCGATGCCGGTCGCGTTGCAGAAGGACAGCAGCAGCATGAGGACGTCGCCGACCTCGTCCTGGACCGACTCCCGGTGCTCGTCCGCGTGGTCGTCGTCCTGCCGCCAGAGGTAGATCTCCTGGAGCTCGGCGGCCTCGCACGCCAGCGCGGCGGCCACGTTCCGGGGCGAGTGGTACTGCTCCCAGTCCCGCTCCCGCACGAACTCGCGGACGATCTCGCGCAGCTCCCTCAGGTCCGAGCCGCTCACGGGCGCTCCAGCAGGATGAGGTGCTCGCGCCGCGGCCGGCCCGCGAACGCCTGCGCGCTGGGGCCGTGGAAGTGGGGCCGCTCCATGCTCACGGCGGCGAGGCGGCGGAGGTTGAACTGGCGATCCGTGTAGACGATCTTGCGGAGCACCTGCTCCGTCCGGACGGCCCGCCGGCGGACGACGCCGTCGCCGACGACGAGGAAGATCCAGGCGCCCGGGGTCGTCACCCGGACCATCTCCCGGAGCGCGTCCCGCATGCCCGCCGCCCAGCCGCGGGGGTCGCGGTCGCCGCGCCGCCCGATCTCGCCGCGGCGGGCCTTGTCCACCCAGCCGGCTCGCCCCAGCCACTTCGCCCGGAGCTCCTGCTCGCCCGCGTAGTCGTAGACCCCGGGGTACGGCGGCGACGTGATGATCGCGTCGGCGCTGTGGTCCGGCCACGACGTGGCGCGCGCGTCGCCGATCCGGACCTCCCCGTCCGACACCCCCGGGGGGAGCCGGTCGGCGAAGTCGGCCCACGCCTCGGTCATCGCCTCGCACCGCTTCAGGAACGCGTCCCGGACCGCCCGCCGCCCCACCTGCGGCGCTTTCCGGCCGGGCCGCGCGGCGTACTTCGAGAGCAGCGGCGACATCCCCATCAGGAGCGCCTCCTTCAGCTCGGCGTCGGGGCTGTGTCGCTCGATCGCGGCGCGCAGGTTGATCATCTGGGTGAGGACGTGAGGGGGGAACCGCTTGTTCCCCTGGGCGAGGCGCGAGAAGGGGGTGTCGCGCCGGTCCGCGGCGTCCTCGTGGATGACGGACGCGGCCTTGGCGAAGGCCTCGAGGAAGGCCTGGTCGCGGCGGGTCGTGCGCTGCCGCGCGATCCGGACGGCGACCTCGTTCAGGTCGCTCCCCATCGCCGGCCGGCCGCTGACCATCGCCTCCACCAGCGTCGTCCCCGAGCCGCAGAAGGGGTCGAGGACGCGGGCCTGGCCGTGGAGCCCGGCGAGCAGGCGACGGACCCACGCGGGGTGCAGCCGCCCGGGGTACGGGTGGAGGCCGTGGACGCCGCGGACGGGCTCGTCGCGCTCGTCGGGGCGGACCCGGAAGGCGTCCGCGAGCCGCCGCGCGAGCGCCGGGTCGCCGCGCAGCTCGAGCTTGCCGTCGACGTTCCGGAGCGGGGTCCGGGCCTTGGGGGGGAGGGGCATGCCGCGCGCCTTGTAGGCGTCCGCGCGCGCGAGGGCAAGCGTTCGGTGGCCGCTACTGGTCCTTCGGGAGCTGCCAGAAGTGGCCGACGATCGCGTACGGCGGCGTCTGCGGGTGCGGCGTGAGGACGTCCTCGAAGCTCGCGAGGAGCACGAACGGGATGCTCGCGTCCCCCGGCGCCGACGAGGACCAGTCGTCCAGCGTGGGCTGCACGTCCCACCCCGACGGGACCTCGTCGGTGGGGACGAGGTGGAGCGCCGTGAAGTCGGTCTGGACGCGCTCGTGCCACGCCTCGAACCCCGGCCACCCCTTGCACGACGAGTCGCCCCACGACTCGAGCCACAGCGTCCCCGTGATGCTGTACTTGCCGCGGTCCGAGGGGTCGTAGGTGCCGTTGGCGTCGAGCTCGCAGTCGACCCCGCCCGAGGGCGAGCCCGAACTCCAGTCCGCCGACGTGAACGTCAGGTGGCCGATGGTCCCGCCGTCGTTGTCGAAGTCCCACCACCCCGTCAGCCCCACGCCGTCGTGGCCGGGCGAGGCGGGCTCCCCGATGTGGGGGAGCACGGGGTGGCCGACGAACCGCATCTGGCCGGCCGGCTCGGCGAGCGGCGTGAAGTCGTCGTCGTCGTCGCCGCTGGGGCTGACGTGCTGCTCGACCACGCTCCAGAACTCGTTCGCGATCCACTCGGCGTAGGTGCCGCCCTGGTCCTCGAGGTGGGCGTTGGCGAGGACGACCACGACGACCTCGAGGTCCTCGCGGAACCCGAGCCACGACGTGTACCCCTCGATGGAGTCGCTGTTGCCGACCTGGAGGGCCGAGTCGGGGCCGTTGGTCTGCTGCGTGTGGACCCCCAGCCCCCACCCGTCGCCGCCCCCCGTCCCGAACGGGTGGCCGTACATGTCCCACCGGGACTCCGCGTTGAGGAGGTTCGGACCGAAGAGCGCGCCGCCGAACCTGGCGAGGTCGGTCGCCGTGCTGACGAGGTTGCCGGACGCCGAGAACGCCGACGGGTCGTTGGCGTTCGTGACGTCGTCCCCGCCGGAGTAGCCCGGGACCACGTCCCCCCAGCCGTCGCCGACGTCGGGGATGCGCGTGTTGACGAGGGAGAGGGGCTCGAAGAAGCGGTCGGCGAGCTCCTCCTCCCAGGGCTGCTCGGCGGCATCCTCGATGACCATCGCGGCGGCGACGAAGTTCGTCCGCGACCAGTCGAAGTTGGAGCCGGGGCCGAAGTGCTGATCCTGGCCGGCGGCCAGCGCGATCAGCTCCTCGGGCGTGTACGTCGAGCTGAAGGAGAAGGAGGGGTCGTCGGCGTAGTCGGGGACGCCGGAGTTGTGGTTGAGGAGCTGGCCGATCGAGGGGTCTTGCGGCCACGTGAGAGAATCGACGTACGTCGACGGGATCTCGGCCAGCGAGAGGACGTCCTCCTCCTGCATCTGCATCAGCGCGGCGGCGACGAAGATCTGCCCGATCGCGCCCACCTTGAAGGGGTCGGTGTCGCCGACCGTGCCCGCCGAGCCGGACCAGACCGTGTAGCCGTCGACCTTGACGGCGACCTGGATGCCCGGCGCGGCGTAGTCCTCGGACACGATCTGGAGCTCCGCCTCCAGCGCGGCCACGAAGTCGGCGTCGAGGGGGTCCTCGGTGACGGGCGGGGTGACGTCGTCGTCGTCGTCATCGTCGTCGTCGTCGTCGTCGCTGGAGCCGTCGTCGTCGTCGTCGTCGTCGCCCCCGGCAGCGGCGCCCCGCCAGGCGGGTTGGCAGGCGGGGAGCGCCAGGAGGAGGCCGAGGAGCAGGAGGAGGAGGCGCGTCTTCACGCGCACCAACTTAACGCCAATAGGTCAGGACGCCAGCGACCGGTCGGATCGGATCCTGCCGCGGCTGGTTCTGCCGCTCCCCCATCGCGTACTCGCTGAAGGTGAGGTTGTTCGACGCGATCCACTCGTTCGGGAAGATCCCGTCGATCACCGTCAGGTGCATGCCGTCGAGGTCGCTCAGCGCGTCCCCGGTGACCTTCGCCTCCAGCGCCGCCACCGCCTCGGTGTGCAGCGCGTCGATCTCGGGGCCGCGGAGGCCGAACGCCTCGGAGAGGTTCAGCAGCGCCTTCTCCTTGTCCTCGTGGGGGAGCGCCAGCTCGCCGGCGCCCGCCGCCATCAGGTCGGACGCGATGAGCCCCCGGGCGACGCCGCTGTACTGCTTCGGGTCGGACTTGTCGGCGATCTGCTGGAGCTCGTTCTCGGAGAGGTCGTTCACGTCCCCGTCGCCGGTGTAGACGACCGGGATCGGCTCGGTGAGGTTCTCGAACAGCGTCTTGCCGTCGACCTGGCGGACGACGGAGCTGGCGGGGACGCCGTCGATGCGGACGGGCTGGTCGGTGAGCATGTACACGACGTTCCGCGGGCCCTCGCCGTTGAACACGGACAGCCGCATGGGGACGACGGGGGCGTCGACGCGGAAGCGGAACGCCATCCCCTGGACGTGGCCGTTGTAGCCGGTGCCGGACGGCAGGTTCGGGTCGACGCGCCGCATGCCGGGGCGGGCGTTGAGGTCGTCGCCGGCGCCGACCTTGGCCTTGACCGCGACGAAGCACCACCGCTCGTCGACGTAGTCCTGCGTGACCGCGTCCATGCCCGTCGGGTAGCGGTACTCGTTGTCCTCCATCCAGGCCTGGAGCGCGCGGGGCGAGCCGGCCTCGAGGACGGCCACCTGGTACATGCCGATGGCCTCCTCGCTGATGACGCGGACCTCGTCCAGGGCGAGGTCGTCCTCGGCGTCCTCGCGGCGGCTGCGGGACTTCGCCATCGGAGGCGCCGACTCCGCCTCTGCCACCACCGGGTAGTCCTTCAGGATCTGGACGGTCAGCGTCGGCGGATCGACGGCCGCCTCCAGGTGCGCGAACGTCTTGTCGTCGATCTTCCGGATCGCGGGCGGGGACGGGAACGGGATGAGCATCCCGAAGTCGGCCACGTTGCCGCTGAAGCCGGGACGCAGCGCCATCGTCTCGATGCCGTCGCGGAAGCTGACCCAGGTCCGCTGGGCGCCCGTCCGCTCGATCTTGGCGACGCCGCCGCCGGTGATGTGCAGCGGGGGGACCATCCCGCAGGGGTCGGCGTTGCCGTCCGTGGGGAGGGTCGCCGTGGCGAGGAAGCCGACCGCGAGGGCCAGCGAGAGTCGTCCGTTCATCCGCTTCGTCATTCGATCTCTCCGTCGTGCAGGCGCGCTCGGTACTGCAGGGACGCGCCGCCGCTGGCCGTCCCGTCGCTCAGCCACACCCGGCCGAGCTCGGTCCATTCGTTCTCCTCGGTGACCGCGAACCACGGCCCGGCCCCGAAGTGGGCCCCCTGGAGTCACCACCGGCTCCAGACGTGCTTCAGGCCGACCCGCTTGACGCGGCCGCTGACCTCGATCTCGCCGAGGCCGCCGTCGCCATGCATCGCGACGTGGCGCCCCTGTCCGAGGACCAGCTCGTGGTCGGTGAGGGTGCCGCGGACGGCGCCGTCGTCGTCGACGAGGCGCATCTCGATCGACGCCCGGCTCTTCGCCAGCTCGAGCAGCAGGAAGGCGCGGCGGTCGGCGCGGAGGGGGACGCCGGCGAGGTAGTCCCGCGTCTGCTCGCCGTAGAAGAGGAGCGACTCCAGGGCGAGGGTGGGCTCGGCCATGGGGCCGTCCTGCCAGGCGTCGAGGAGGCGACCGAACTCGGCCTCGGTGAGGCGATCGACGCCGTGCTCGGGGCGGGCGCAGGACGTCTCGCAGCCGGGGTCGTCGGGGTCGTGGGCGTCGCCCCCGCCGTGCGCGTCGTGCGCGTCGTGGACGTCGTCCCGCGGATCCGCCGGCGCCACGGACGCCGCGTCGGCCGTGCAGCCGAGCAGCGCCGCGAGCGCGACGGGGAGGACGGCGCGCCTCACTTGTCGACCCCGTTCAGCAGCAGGTTCGCGGCCTCGTCCCCGTACGTCTGCCGGTACTGGTCGACAAGCCCCTTCGTGTCCGACGCCGGCCACGGGAAGCCCGCCGGACGGTGGAGGCCGACGCTCCGGAGGTTGTTGTAGATCTGCTGCTTCTCGGAGCTCAGACCCTTCCGGTCGCAGTGGACGTGCCACGCGATCAGGTGCCCGACCATCGCCTTCGCCGCCTCGGCCTGCCACCCGATGGAGGGGACGTACAGCGCCCCGCCCGCCCACGGGACCCCGCTCAGGCCGGGGACGTAGGCGTAGGCGTCGACGATGGCGTCGATCGCGGTGGGGTCGGACGTCGCGAGCCCGCCGAGGTAGCTCGCGGCGAGGCGGCGGGTCTCCGTGTCGGCGTCGGTGAACATCACCTCGATCAGCGGCCCCGGCCCCTTGGCGACGACCGCGCCGGCGACCGACTGCTGCATCGCGGGGTTGCTGCGGGCGAGCGCGATCAGGTCGCGGACGGACGCGTCGCCGAGCAGGGCGGTCGTCTGCAGCGTCATCGTCCGGCCCGTGGCGGGGAACTGGTTGGTGAGGGAGCTCAGCTCCTGGAGCTCCTCGATGGACGTCGCCCGCTGGATGCGCGCGGCGGCGGCCCAGGTCCGAACGAGCATCGTCGCGCCGGTCCGGTCGTGGATGAGGCGGAGGGTCTGGTCGGCGGAGGCGTGCTGGATCGCGCCGAGCGCCTGGATCGCGCCGCCGGCCATCACGGGGTCGGACGCGAGGAGCGCGACGTCCTGCAGCGAGGGGACGATGCGCGGCCCCTGCGCGACGATCAGCTCGCGCGCGGCGGGGGCGAGCGACGGGTCCGCGAGCTGCTCGACGAGGACCCGGTGCTCGGGCGGCAGGCCCGCCAGCCAGCGGGCGTCGTCGGGGGTCGGCGGGGGCGGCGCGACCTTCGGCTTGTCGCCCGTGCGGGTGATCTTCGCGGGGGTATCGTCGTCGTCCGTCGCGCCCGCGGCGTCGTCGTCGTCGGCCATCTCGTCGTCCGCGCCGCACTCGCCGAACGCGAGGAGGCCGAAGACGAGGAGCGGGGTCAGGAGCAGGAGCAGTCGTCGCATGGGGGGTGGGGTCCTCGGGTCGCTTCCCGGGGTAGGACCGGGTGACGTCGGGCCGGTTCCGGGGGAGGCGGGCATTTACCGTTCGCTTACACGGTCGTCCTGGACGCGGAGGGCCAGGCCGCCGAGGTTGGCGGCGCCCCGGAAGGCGACGCCGTCGTCGGAGGTGCGGGGCAGCAGCTCGACGTGCTCGTAGAACAGGTCGATCGAGACGAACCGGTGGACGTGGACGCTGGCCCCGACCGTCAGCCCCAGCCGGGTGGCGTCGGGGGACGACGCGGACAGCGTGTCCGCGGGCGGAGGCGCGCCCCACAGGCCGTCGGCGTAGAGCCCGCCGCGGGCGGTGAAGCGGCGGTGGACGTACACCTCGACGCCGCCCCGGATCGCCATCGTGGGCTGCCAGTCGTTGACCTTGACCGAGTCGGTGGTGACGTCCTCGGCGAAGTCCACGACGAGCTTGTCGTTGACGTTCCACAGCGTCAGCGAGGCCTCGGTGAGGATCCGCAGCGGCGAGGCGTCGAAGCCGGGGAGGCGGGGGCGGAAGGCGGCGCCCAGGGCGATCCGGTCGGGGAGCGTGATCGCGCTGGACGCCTCCTGGTCGGGGAAGCGGGGCGCGAACGGGGCGGGGACGTCGAAGTCGACCTCCCCGTCCAGGGGGACGGACGTGCGCGAGCGGTAGGTCAGCCCGAGCTGGGCGTAGGGGGAGAACCGGACGAGGGCGGACGCGTCGACGCCGATGCCGGCGCCGCGGAGGAGGATGTGGACGGACCCCTCCTCGGCGACGTGGTCGGTGGCGCGGCGGAGGCGGAGGGCGCCGGCGTCGAAGTGGGGACCCACCGACAGCGCCACGGGGCCGACGCGGGCGGCGAAGTACGTCGTGATGCGGAGGAAGGTGGGGCGGGACTCCAGGATCTCGAACCGCCCCGCCCAGTCGTTCGGCCAGCGGACGCCGCCGGCGTAGGCGAGGTTCGCGGTCGCGCCCACCGCCCACCAGTCGCGGGCGTAGGAGACGTACAGGTGAGGCGGGGTGGAGACGGGGCTGGCGGAGGTCCCCTCGAGGACGTCGCCGCTCGCCCGGACCCTGGAGCCGCCGATCGCGAGGCCGACCGCGAGCCGGAAGCCGCCGCCGTCGGCCGTCGCGGCGGGGTTGTACCAGGCGGCCGCGGCGTCGTCGGAGAGCGCCGCGCCCGCGTGCCCCGCGCCCGCCACGGACGCGGACTGGGTGGCGAGCTCGTACCCGCCGGCGTCGGCGGACCCGGCGGGGAGCACGACGAGGGCGAGGGCCGCCGCCGCGGCGACCGCGACCCGGCTCAAGGCTCGATCTCTCCGTCGAGGAACGCCCCGATGTCGTCCAGCATGGCGTCCCCCAGCACGGGAACGACCAGATCGGCGTGCAGCACCGAGGAGTACGCGTACATGGGCAGCCCGCTGGCCGCCTGGAACGTCTCGGTGGTGTGGTTCGGGATGATCATGTCGCCGAGGTCGTCGTTGATGCGGTCGATCTGGATCATCGCGTCGCGCTCCTCTTCGGCGTACAGGTGGGCGACTCCGAGGGGGTCCACGGGATCCAGGAGCCAGGTCGCGAACTGCAGCATCCGCTCGGCCTCGAACGAATCCGGCTCCAGCCCGTTCTGGGACATCACCGCGTCGACCTGGGGGCTGAAGAAGGTCGAGTCGAGGAACAGATCGACGTAGTTGGCGCCCAGCACGTTGAACGCGGCGCGGTCGATGGCGGGGTCGAGGGCGACGTAGACGGAGCCGAAGATCGAGCCGAGCGACATGCCGACGTAGTGGAAGGAGTCGCGCTCGATCGCGTCGCCGAAGACGCCGTCCCAGGTGGGGTCGGTCCGGAGCGAGTACGACAGGGTGCCGAGATCGACGACGGCCTGGCGGACGCGGTCCGGGATGTGGGCGATGTCGGCGACGTCGAGCAGGGCCGCGCCGGCGACGGGAGCCATGTCGAGGATCGGGAAGGTGGTGAAGTCCTCGACGTTGCCGTCGGCGTCGAGGCACTCGCCGGTGGGCGCGCAGGTGGCGTCGTCGCCGCTGACGCAGGGGGGGAAGTGGAGGAGCGGGTCGTCGAGGCCGGTGAGGTCCTGGAGCTCCTCGGGGAAGAAGTTGGGGGTCGACACGAGCGAGCTGTCGACACACGCGATCCGCTCGCCGTGGAAGGGGAAGTCGATGGACACGGCGGCGTACCCGCGGCGCGCGAGCTCGCCCCCGATCATGAGGAGGAAGCGGCGGTCGGTGACGACGGCGTGCCCGAAGATCACGACCTTCAGGTCGCCCGGCGGGGGGTCCTCGGGGATGGTGGCGAGGTAGTGGACGGGGCGGGCCTCGTAGCCGCCGTCCTCGCGCCACCGGCGGGTGACGGGGTCGAGGAACCAGGGCATGTCGATGGTCCCCTGGACGACCTCGGCGATGCCGTCGACGCGGCCGAGGTAGAGGTCGGGGCCCGGGTTGCCGATGCCGGGGAACAGGTCCGCGAGGGCGTGGTCGGTGCCGATGAGGCGCCACGCGGGCTTGCGGCTGTCGATCGTCGGCGTGGGGTGGACGTCGGTGGACTCGATCAGGCGGACGTCGTCGCGCAGGGCGGGCACCGGATCCAGCGTGGTGAAGGGCCACGCGACGGCGACGGTGTCGCGGCCGAGGGCGTCCAGCAGCGGCTCCTGGGACGCGCGGACCCCCTCCAGGCGGGCGGCGGAGTCGTCGTCCAGCGAGCCGATCTCCGAGCCCCCGTCGTCCGTGTGCAGCGCGGCCGGGACCTCGAGCATGGCGCCCATCGACATCGGGATGACGGGGTTCCCCTCGACGTCCAGCAGGCCCTCGGTGACGACGACCGCGTAGGTGGTCGACGCGTCCAGCGGGAGCACGCTCCGGTCGAGCACGACGAAGACGTACCGCTCCTCCATGACGCGGACGTCGGCCGGCACGGGCGTCGCGGGGTCGGCGACGTCGTACAGGCGGACGGTCTCGGAGGTCGCGGCGGCCTCGTCGATCGGGCCGGTCAGCTCGAAGAACGGGTTGGCCGTGAGGCCGAAGCCGTCGAGCTGGTTGGCGACGAGCTTGGCGTCGGCCTCCAGCTCGGTGTCGTCCTCGTGGGGGGTCAGGTCGACGAGCCCGGTGTCGGGGTCGATGAGGAGGTCGAAGGGGAGCGGGACGCGCTGGGAGTCGCGGTCCATCGCGACCTCGACGCGGGTCGTGATCCGGAAGTCCCACAGCGCGATGACGTCCTCCCGCGGGACCGTGAACTCCTCGAAGTAGGGCTGGAGCGTGAGGCGGAGCGCCTCCATCCGGTTCGCGGTGTCCTGCCGGGTCTCGGGGGTGTCGCCGGAGAAGGCGCGGGGGTGGTCGTCGAGGGTCTCGGCGAGGCGGAGGTACCAGAAGGCGGCGTCGGGGCCGACCTCGGCGCCTTCCGCGGTCCGGATGCCGTCGTCGCCGCCGACCGCGATGGCGACGTAGGTCGCGCCCCGGTCCCAGCCGTGCGCGGGCGGCAGCAGCTTCGCGCTGAGCCCGTCCTCGGCGACCTCGATCGCCGCGTCCTCGACGGGGATGGGCGGCGTCGTCCACTGCCAGAGCTGGAAGCTGGCGGACGTCACGGTGGCGGGGTCGACGGGCTCGCTGAACTCGAGCTTCGGGGTGCTGACGGTCGACCACCCGTCGAGCGTGTTGAGCCACTGCCGCATCGCGACCTCGGCGGGCGTCTGCGTCTGCGCGTCGATGGACAGGTCGATGTGCCCGGCGTCGTCGTCGACGAGCGCCTGGTTGGGCGTCGGGATGCGGCCGCTCCCGGGGTCGTAGACGGCGAACGCGTAGGGGGCGACGGGGTCGAGGCCGAGCGGCGTGCAGGACAGCGCGAGCAGCGGCAGGAGCGTCAGCAGCAGCGGCGCGCGGCGGAGCACCGCGGAAGCCTACCGGCTCAGGGGACGATGCGGACGACGGTGCCCGTCTTGGTGTGCGGCCAGAGCTCGTCGATGACGTCGTTGTCGACGGCGACGCAGCCGAGCGTCCAGTCGCCGAGCGAGCCCATGCCGTGGATCTCGATGAGCCCGCCGAGGCCGGTGAACTGGGGCGGCGTCGTCTTGTTGGCGTGGGCGTCGTCGATCTTCGTGCGGGTGGCCTCGGTGATGATGCCGTCCTTCACCCCCCGCTCCGCGTCCTCGGACAGCGGGTAGTTGATGAGGAACGCCTTGTAGTAGCTGGAGTGGGGCACGCGCTTGGTGATGCGGAACGTCCCCTCGGGGGTGCGGCCGTCGCCCTCGCGCTCCTTGTCGCCGACGGGGTCGAAGCCGAGGCCGATGCGCCACGAGCGGACGACCTCGCCGCCCGGCGGGGAGAGCACGTCGAGCTTCCGATCGGCCTTGCGGACGACGATCTCGAACCCCTGCTCGGCGATCGTCTCCCACGCGACGGCGGTCTCCGCGGGGGCGGGGCGGGCGAAGACGGCGCCGGCGATTGCCAGGGTCAGGACGAGCGCGCGTCGCACATCGGCTTGGACACGCACCCTGCGGGTCGGGTTCCCGCATGATCGCGGCATGACGTTCCGACTCACGGCGCTGGGCGTCGGCGACGCGTTCTCGGCGAAGTGGTACTCGACCTGCCTGCTGCTGGAGGCGGAGGGAGCGCGGCTCCTCGTCGACTGCCCGCACCCCATCCGGAAGATCCTCGCGGAGTCCGCGCCCGGCGTCGACGTCCCCGACATCGACGCGATCCTGCTGACGCACCTCCACGCCGACCACAGCTCGGGCCTGGAGGGGTACGGCTTCTTCTCGTGGTTCGTGCTGAAGCGGGCGGCGAGGCTCGTCGCGCACCCGGCGGTGGTGGAGCGGCTGTGGGACGCGCAGCTGGCGGCGTCGATGGACCGGCTGATCACGGAGCCGCGGGACGACGCGGTGGTGCACGAGCACCGGTTCGCGGACTTCTTCGACCACGTCCCCATCGAGGAGGGCGAGGTGCTGGACGTCGGCCCGTTCACGGTGGAGTGCCGGCGGACGATCCACCACATCCCGACGACGGCCTTCCGGGTCCGCGCGGCGGGGCGGACGCTGGGCTACTCGGCGGACACGGCGTTCGACCCGTCGCTCGTCGAGTGGCTGGCCCCGGCGGACCTGATCGTCCACGAGACGAACCTCGGGGTGCACACGCCGTACGAGGACCTGGCGGCGCTGCCGGAGCCGCTGCGGGCGCGGATGCGGCTGGTCCACTACCCCGACTTCTTCGACGTCGAAGGCAGCGTGATCGCGTGCCTGGAGCAGGGCCAGACGATCGACGTCTAGCCCGCGGGACTGGGATTTCCCATGCGACTCGCGCACTTCCGGCCTACGGTTAGGGCATGGCCGACCGGATCCAGTGCCCTGCGTGCGGGCGGGACCAGGCAGCCGCGACCGACTCCTGCCGCAAGTGCGGGATTGTGTTTTCGCGGTACGGGGCGGCTCGATCGCTGTTCACGGCGCGGCGGACGCAGGCGCAGGGAAAGAAGTCGCCGCGGGCGGATCTGACGGAGCTGCGGCCGTCGTGGCGGACGGTGTTGCTGGCGATGGCGTTCGGGGTGCTCGGGGGGTACGCGATCTGGTTCGACGCCGGCGACGAGGAGGAGGCGCCGGCGGCGGCGGCGGAGGTCGTCGCGGTGGAGGCGGCCGACGTGGCGCCGGCCGAAGAAGTGACTCACGCGCCGGGGCTGACGGCTGACCAGCTGAACTGGGGGCTGGTGGACACCTGGCGCGCGCCGGGTGCGGACGGCGAGAACGAGAACGAGAACGAGAACGAGAACGAGAACGAGAACGAGATCGAGAACGAGAACGAGAACGACGGCGAGAACGAGAACGACGGCGAGCACGAGAACGAGAACGAGGACGAGCCCCCGCCCGAAGACGACGACGCCGGCGCGCGCCCGATCGAGATCGCTCCCCCCGCGGCTCCCCCCGCCCCGGGCGATCGCCCCGCGGAGGGGTCCTCGGTCCGCCCCCCTCGCGGGGAGACGTCCGCCCCCTACAGCGCCCGCGCGGGCAGCTCGCTCAACGAGCGGTTCGACCCGGTCGGCTCCCGCGGCTGGTACGAGGGGATCGACGGCTACGAGCGCGCGCTGGTCGAGCGCGACCGCCGCAACGCCACGCTGGTCGTCTACTTCCACGCCCCGTGGTGCTCCTGGTGCGCGCGGTTCCGGAACGAGTACCTGTCGCACCGCGCGATGAAGGACTTCCTCGACCGCGTCGTCCGCGTCCACATCGACCCCGAGAACAGCGAGCCCGAGGCGGAGCTGGCGACGCTGTTCGGCGTCCGCGCGTTCCCGTCCTTCTACGTCGTCCCCGCGGGGACCGAGCGCCCCGAGCGGCTGCACCCGTTCCTCGGCGACTACGAGATCCCGCCCGAGGAGTTCGCCGACCGCGCGGCCTACGTCGCCCGCGGCGTGGTGTTCCCCTTCGACGAGCCCGACGTCCTCAGCTTCGAGGGGGTCAAGCCCTTCGGCTACGACCTCGACCCCCGCCGAGACCGCCGCCGCCGCCACGGCTCGCGCTAGCGCCGTCTGCGACCCCGTCGGCGCGGCCACGTTCGAGGAGTTCGAGCTCGACTGACGCGCCGCTACTTCAGCTTGTAGGTGGTCACCACGTTCGCCCAGTAGGGCAGCCGCACCCCGTCCTCGACCAGCGGCTTCCACCGAATCTCGGCCCAGGCCCGGATCGTCTCCGCGTACAGCAGCGGCGGGCCGTGGACCGCCTCGATGCACTTGGTCCGGTGCCACCGCGCGCGAAGCTCCTCCCTCGGCAGCACCCGCCACCCCAGGCAGTCCGGGTGCGAGCGGCGAACGACCCTGCCGTCCTTGCCGACGAGGAGGCGGAGCCGCACCCTGCCCCCGACTCCCTCGTCCCGAGCCGCCTCCGGATACCGAATGCGGGGTCGGGACCGCCGAGAGGACTCGTGCACGTCCTCCAGTCCCAGGGACCGGTCGGTGGCGACGGGGATCAGCTCCGCCTCGATCGCGGCCGGACCCGAAACTACGAGCGGCGCGACCCACGGGTCGAAGGACTCGGCTTCCAGTCGAATCCAGGCCGCGCACCTGCGAACCGAAGCGACGAGCGGCGTGCTGCCGAGCACCTCCCCGTCGACCCGGACCTCCGCCGCGACCGGCGTCCCGTCGGACATCGCCTCGATCGAGAGCTCGCGCATCCTCGGCGTCGGAGCGAGGACGAGCTCGGCTTGCTCCCCGGCCTCGAGCGACACCCTTGTCGGCCCGGCGTCGAAGCACTCGCCCTTCGCGATGACCAGGTGATCACCGCCGGACACCCAGGCGATGACCTCCGGCGTCGTCCCCACGAAACGGCTGTCCACGTACACCTTGAGGTCCGGCTCGTTGGCGAGCACCCGCAGCATCGCCCGCTCGGACGGACCTTCCTGAGCCGACACCGCCGGCGCCGCCAGCATCGCGAGCCCCATCAGGATCCCGATCCGCCTCACCGCCCCCCTCCCTTCGGGAAGACGTTGCGCCAGAGGAACACCCAGCCCGTCAGGGGCTCGATGCGGCCGTCGTCGGGCGGGGTCGTCGCCTGACCCAGCCACAGCACCCGCCGCAGCTCCGTCAGGGCTTCGCCGAGGACGCGTTGCTCCAGGAGGAGGTGGCCGTGGAGGACCGCCGTCGCCACCGCGGCGGCCTCTCGGGGACGCGGCGCGAAGGCGGGCTCGACGCCGGCGCCCCACTCGATCGTGAGGCGGTACGGGGACATCGGGGCGTGCGTCCGGGGCAGGTCGTCCAGCTCGGCCCGGAGGTGCGCGCGGAGCTCGTCCAGCCACTCTCCGGGCTCCGTCGGCTGGACGTCCGGCAGCCCCAACCGGGCCGTCGCCTTGGCGAGGGTGACGTCGACGTCCCCGGTCGTCGCCAGGTCCGCCACCGTCGCCCGCATCCAGGCGACGTACTCGTCCCGCGCGATGTGCTCGCCGTCGTCGATCCAGATCCGCTCCGGGACCTCCCACACCCGGACGAACGACGCCCGCAGCGCCGCCCACGGCTCCGGGTCCTCGTGCAGCAACCTCCCCGTCTCGCAGTGCCGCACGAAGCACGCGCACTCGGGGCGCAGCGACGCGTGCCACTCGTCCCCGCACGCCACCAGCACCGCCGGGAACGCCCGGCACCCCAGCGGCTTCGCCCGCGCCCCCCCGATCCGGTGCACCGCGCACCCCCCGCCCGCCTCCAGGAACGCGCACGAACCGTCGACGTGGACCACATTCAGCGGCGTCGGCGACACGCCCTCGAACGCGTCGTAGAAGACCTCGTCGAGCGGCACCGGACCGTCCCACCGCCCCTTCATCAGCGCCCGGATGCGGGCCGCGTCCTCGGGGGTCAGGGGGACGTGGTGGTAGCTCCCGCAGCACGCCCCCGAGCCGTCGCACCCCGCCCGCAGCAGCGGCAGGTGGAGCGGCCTCGTCGCGTCCGCCGCCCCCACCGGACGCCCCACCAGCTGCCCCTGGCGCGCCCTCCCCTGCTCGTCGACGGCAATGCCCGACGCCTCCGCCCGTACGGCCTCGTCGTGGGCTCCCCCCCGCTCGATCGCCGGGCTCCCGTCCGCCGGGTGCACGAACTCCCGCAGCCGCCCGCCCCAGTGCGCCCGGCGCACCAACGGAAGACCGCTCCCGCCTCGCTCAAATCCCACGCGCGGAGTCTGGTATATCGCCGGGCCCGCGGAAAGGAGCGCGCGACGTGGTCAACGTGATCTGGCTGATTTCAGCGTTCCTCGGACCGCTGATCTGGCTGATCCCCCACTTCACCGGCGCCGGCCACCACTACGAGCCCGGCACCCAGGCGCTCCTGTCCGGCCTCGCCATCGTCAGCGCCGCCTTCCTGCTGTCCTGGGGCACCGAGCTCGCCGAGGAGTACGTCCCCCCCTCGTTCGCCCTCATCGTCCTCGCCCTCATCTCGGTCCTGCCCGAGTACGCCGTCGACATGCACTTCGCGTGGCAGGCGGGCAAGGACCCCGTCTACCGGGGCTTCGCCGTCGCCAACATGACCGGCGCCAACCGCGTCCTCATCGGCATCGGCTGGACGATGCTCGTGTTCGTCCTGTTCTTCCGGACGCGCCAGAAGACCCTCGAGGTCCACCCGTCGCAACGCCTCGAGCTCGGCTTCCTCCTCTTCGCCTCGATCTACTCGCTCGTGCTCCCCATCAAGGAGACGCTGTCGCTGATCGACACCGCCGTCTTCTTCGGCATCTTCGGGCTCTACGTCTGGCGCGCGCTGTCGGTCGAGCACGAAGACCACCCCCTCGTCGGCCCCGCGAAGATGATCCACGACCGCGTCGGCAAGGCCGGCCGGCTCGCGATCATCGTCGTCTTCGGCGTCTACGCCTGCGCCGCCATCTGGTTCGGCGCCGAGCCCTTCGCCGAGGGCCTCGTCGAGGTCGGCCGGCGGTGGCAGATCGACGAGTTCATCCTCATCCAGCTCGTCGCCCCGCTGGCCTCCGAGTCGCCCGAGTTCATCGTCGCCATCCTCTTCGTCCTGCGGCACCGGGCGTCCACCGCGCTGGGGGCGCTGGTCAGCTCCAAGGTCAACCAGTGGACGCTCCTCGTGGGCGCCGTCCCGCTCGTCTACTGCGCCTCGCTGGGCCGCATCGAGTCGCTCCACCTCGAGCCCCGCCCCCGGGAGGAGCTGTTGCTCACCACCGCACAGTCGATCTTCGCCATCGTCGCCCTCGCCGACCTCCGCTTCACCCTCCTCGAAGCGATCGCCCTCTTCGTCCTCTTCGTCGTCCCGTGGTTCTTCCCGGCGGAGGGCTCCCACTACGTGTTCAGCGCGATCTACTTCGTCCTCGCGCTGGTCCTGGGGTTCCGGAACGAACAGTCGCGGCGCGGCCTGGGACGGCTGCTGAGGCTCCGCGGATGAGGCTCGCGCTCCTCCTCCCCCTGCTCGTCGCGGCGTGCAGCAGTCCGACCCCGGCGCCGGCCCCGGACCTGACCGCGACCTGCTGCCAGGAGTGCGTGACGGCGTCTCAGACCGACCCCACCGCCGCCGACCTGTCCCTCGTTCCCTGCGCCGACTACGCCACCCACATCGTCAACGGAGAGCCCGCGCTGTCCGAAGGCTGCCGCGCCTGGTTTGGGGAACACCCGAAGTTGGTGCAAGACTGCCGCTGAGGCAGGGGCGAAGCAGCATGGCCAGAATCGATCTGTACCGCGACGGGAAGTTCATCAAGTCGCTCGCGCTGGGCGAGCGGACGTACCTCGTGGGGCGTGACCCCGCGTGCGATCTCGTCCTGAGCGACACCCTCGTCAGCCGCCGCCACTTCCAGCTCCAGTGGCAGGGCAGCGAGTACCTCCTCAAGGACCTCGACACCGGCAACGGCACGCTGGTCAACGGCGTCCGCGAGTTCAGCAAGGTGCTCCGCGTCGCGTCCACGCTGCAGGTCGGCGTGGAGATGATGCTCTTCGACCCCGAGGCCGAGGCCGACGCCGTCCCCGAGGAGCTCGACCTCCCCGAGTGGGCGATGTCCATCCTGGACGAGGACCCCGACAGCCTCCCCGCCACCGCCCACCTCGCGCCGGCGGAGCTCACGCGCATGCAGGCGAAGGTCCGCGCCCGCCAGCGTCCCCACCTCGTCGTCCGGAGCGAACGGGGCTCGACCCTCGACATCCACCCCCTCGACACCAAGACCACCGCGATCGGCTTCGGCCCCGTCCGGATCTCCCTCGGGCCGTCTCCCAAGAGCCGCGAGCAGGTCCTCGCCGAGGCGACGAAGCTCGACGACGGCCGCGTCCGGATCCGGTCGAAGGGGCTCTTCAGCAAGATGGAGTACGGGGGGAAGAAGAAGAGCGACGTGACCCTCAAGTCCGGCGAACAGGTCGTCATCGGCGGGTCGACGTTGGAGTACCATGCAGGGCTCGAAGGTGGAGACTGACGCATCCGACTCCCGCTGCTGCTGACCGCGACGATCCTGCTGCTCGGCTGTCCTCCGGACGACGGCTCCGTGCCGCCTGCGTTCCCCGATCTCGCGGACCCCCCGGTCCCCCCGCCGCCCGACATCACGCCCGATCCGAACAAGGAGATCGTCCGCGCCTGCATCCTGCTGCCGTCGTCGGGATCGGCGAAGGACGTGGGCGCCGAGATGCGGCGCGGGATGGCGATCGCGCAGGCCGAGGTGGCCGCGCAGCCGTGGCGGACCCGCGGCGTGGAGTGGGTCGAGCAGGACACGCGGTCGACCGAGGTCGGCGCCACCGCGGCCTTCCAGCGCTGCTACGCCGAGGGCTTCCAGGTCATCGTCGGGCCGGTCCACCCCGAGCCCGTCACCGCGATCATCCCCGTCGCGAAGGCCCACGACGCGCTCCTCGTGCTCCCCCGGATCGGGTCGGCGTTGCCCACCGAGTGGGCCGAGCAGGTCGTCGCCGTCGGCCCCGCGGCGACCTCGATGGGGACCCTCGCCGCCAAGGACGCGGTCGAGGGACGCCAGATCAGCAAGGCGTCGGTGCTCCACACCCCGGGCATCTTCGGCACCACCCTCAAGGACGCGTTCGTGGCCCGGTACACCGCCGGCCAGGGGACGATCGTGAGCACCCACGAGCTCGAGGCGGGCAAGCCCGACGCGTGGCGCTCCGCCGTCCTCGAGGCGGGCCTCGCCGGGGCCCGCGCCTTCTTCGTCGTCGGCCCCCCGGAGGCGTCGGAGGCCGTCGCGTCGGCGATGAACGACGAACCCCTCGGCGGCGCCCACGTCTGGTTCATCGACTGGGGCATGTTCCCCACGGTCGCGACCGCCGCGGGCGAGCACGGCTACCGGCGCGCCCACTGGGTCAACCGGCTGCTCCCCACCGGCGAGTTCGCCGACACCTACCTGACGCGCTACCAGACCCCCCCCGACTACGCCGCGGGCGACGGCTACGACGCCATCATGACGGCGGCCAACGCCGTCGAGGCGGTCAAGGAGGTGACCCCCGCAGAGCTCGTCGCCGCGGCGCGCGCCCTCGAGGGCCTCAAGGGAGCGTTCGGCGAGGGGTCGATGGTCGCGGACGGCGACCGGATCGTGGCGGACGCGGCGGGCTACCGGATCTTCGAGGTCCGCGTCGAGGACGTCACCGCGAACTGGGTTTTCGAAGCGACGCCGAAGTAGTCAGCCCCGCCGACCCGTTCGCGTCCTCCTCCTCCATCTCGCGGAGGCTCGCCTCGAGCAGCTTGCGGCTGATCTCGATGAAGTCGCGCTCGGTCACGATGCCGACCAGCCGGCCGTCCTCGTCGACCACCGGGAGCGCCCCGATGTTGTGGTCGCGCATCATCCCGATCGCCTCCAGCGTGCTCGTCGAGGGGAGCACCGTGTAGGGGTCGGGGTGCATGACCTCGCGGACGCTCAGCGGCTCGTCGGCGTCGAGCTTGCCGCTGGTGAAGAGCCGCAGGATGGTCCGGTGCGTGATGATGCCGACGAGCTGGCCGTCGTCGTCCTCGACGGGGAGGTGGCGGATGCGCTCCCAGTTCATCAGCGAGGCGGCGAGGTCGATGACGTCCTCGGGGTGGACGGTGCGGGCGTTCCGGGTCATCACCTGGCCGACGCGGCGGAAGGACTGGCGCCAGTCGGCCAGCTCGTCGAACCGGGCGAGCCGCCACGTGTGCACCGGGCGGCCGCGCCGCTGGCGCCGGAACATCGCCCCCGTCATCGCCCGGTAGCGCTCCTCGGGGCGCCCCTGGTCGCCGAGGGCCGCGAGCGAGTCGAGCATCCAGCGGGCGCCGGTCCGCCCCGACGTCACGCGCTCCTCGATGATGCCCATGTACTTGTCGATGTCGGCGCTGTCGACGCCGTGGGACTTGAGCCCCTCGCGGGCGGTGGGGACGAGCTGCTCGCAGATCAGCTGGTCGGCGTTCATCGTCTGCCCGTCGAGCCAGCGGAAGCGGGCCTGGAGGCCGTAGCGGGCGGCGGCGAAGAAGTTCTCCTTGGCGACGTCGAAGTCGAGGACCTTGCTGATGTCGTCGTGCTCGGCGGAGATGCCCGCCATCAGCCCGAAGTAGAACGCCGCGTTGGCGACCTCGTCGGGGATGGTGGGGCCGCTGGGGATGACGCGGTTCTCGATCCGCAGGTGCGCGACGTTGTCCTTGACGCCGTAGCAGGCGCGGTTCCAGCGGTAGACCGTCCCGTTGAAGAGGCAGAGCGCCGACAGCGGCGGCATGATCCCCTGCTCCAGCAGCTTCGTGGACGGCTCCCCGAGGTCGGTCGAGAGCATGACGCGGAAGCTGCTGATGTCCTCCTGGAAGATCTCCAGGATCGAGTTGTCGATCCACCCCTTGCCGAAGCTGACCCGCGTCCGCCGCCCCCGCTGCTGGTGCGCCTTGCTGCGGACGTCGACGGACTGCTGGAACAGCGCGATCCGCGTCTCGTGCCAGAGCCGGTTCCGCAGCAACACCGGGGAGTTGACGGCCGCCGCGAGCACCGGCGCGGTCACCAACTGGGCCAGGTTGTAGAGCGGCGCGAACTCCGCCGGCGCCACCTGGAAGTGCAGCTGGAAGGACGTGTTGCAGGCCTCCAGCATGATGTTGTCGTGGGCGAGCTGGAGCTCGTCCATCCCCTTGATCAGCGTCCGGAACTCGCCCCCGCTCAGCTCCGTCATCAGCTTGTTGAGCTGGAAGTAGCGGGGCTTCGGCGTCATGTGCTCGAGGCTGAGGTGGGACTTCTGGAGCGTAGGGAGGATGCCGACGAGGAGGACCTCGGCCCCCTCCGCGCGGGCCGCCTTGCCCGCGATCCGCTTGACCTCCTTGAGCTCGTCCTCCATGTCCCGCAGGCAGCTCCCGCCGAAGACGCGGGGGAGGCAGTTCGCCTCGAGGTTGAACCGGCCCAGCTCGGTGGTGAACCGGGGGTCGTTGATCCGCTCCAGGACCTCGACCGCCTTGCTCGCGGGGCCGCCGCTGGGGTCGATGAGGAACATCTCCTGCTCGGCCCCGATCCGGCGGATGCCGGTCTCGATGTGGCCGTCGTCCAGCATCTTCGTGAGGGCCTTGATGTCGTCGAGGAGGGCTCGCGTGAAGCGCCTCAGCTCCTCGCGATCGACGGCTTCCGCGACGTTCTGTTCGCCCATGCCGAACATGATCTTAGCCACCACGGCGCTATCCTGTCGCTCGGTGTCCCTCCGCAGCCGCCTGAACATCCTCCGCGGGAGGCCCGAGTCCGTCGACGAACGGACCGCCACGGTCGAGACGCCGGCGGGTCCGGAGATCCTCCTCGTCAAGACGCCCCCGTGGGACACGCGGCTCCCTCCGCTGGGGATCGGCTACCTCTCGACGTACCTCCAGCGCCACGGCATCGACGCCCCCGTCTGGGACTGCAACATCGACACCTACCTCCGCTTCCGCATGGACCGCGCCGCGCTGTGGGACATGGAGGCGGCGGTGTTCTGGTTCACCCCCGACGACGTCGCCGAGGTCTTCAACCACGAGTGCGACGTCGCCGCCCGCCGCATCCTCGAGGCGGACACGCCCTACGTCGGCTTCAGCCTCACGATGGAGGGGATCCGCTTCGCCAAGCTGATCACCGACCGCCTCCGCCGCGACGCCCCCGAGAAGGTCATCGTCATGGGCGGCCCGGGGGTCGCGTTCCCCGAGTACCGGGCGCTCTTTCCCCGCGGATCGGTGGACATCTTCGTCGTCGGGGCCGGCGAGGAGGCGCTCCGGCTCCTGCTCACGGAGGGGGTCGAGGCGCCCGGGCTGGAGACCTGGCGCGACCGCCCCGACGACCCCGACTGCCCGCTCTGCATCTCCCACCCCGTCGACCCCGGCGCCTTCGAGCACCCCACCTTCGAGGGCTACGACCTCGTCAAGTACCTCGGGCGCGACCACCTCGCCCTCATCATGGGCCGCGGCTGCTTCCGCTCCTGCGCCTTCTGCAGCGACAAGCCCGACCAGGGCAAGTACCGCAGCTTCGGCTTCGAGAAGCTCATGCAGGCCGTCGCCTTTTACAAGGAGCGGTACTGGGTCGGCGGGATCACCTGGAACGACCTCATCCTCAACGGGGATCTCAACCACCTCGACCGGTTCTGCGACGTCCTCCTGGAGAACGACGTCGAGCTGGTGTGGGACGGCCAGATGACCGCGCACCGCGTCATGAACAAGCGGCCGTGGCTGTTCGAGAAGATGGCGAAGGCCGGCTGCACGGACATGACCTACGGGCTGGAGTCGTTCAGCGACCCCGTCCTCGCGGTGATGCGGAAGGGATACACCGAGGACATCGCGGTCGAGTCGCTGCGGCTGACGAAGGCCGCCGGGATCACCACCGGGATCAACCTGATCTGCGGCTTCCCCGGCGAGACGGAGGAGGACTTCCAGCGCACGCTGGACGCGCTGGAGGAGCACCGCGAGCACATCGACCGGGTGACGTCGCTGAGCGTCTGCGCCGTCATGCCGGGGTCGCCGCTGTGGACCGAACACGACAAGTTCGGCATCACGCTGCCGACGCCGGGGCACTACCACGAGTGGGAGACGCTGGACGGGACGAACACGCTCGCCGTCCGGATCGAGCGGCACGCCCGGATGAAGGCGAAGGTCGCGGAGCTGGGGCTGAGCGCCGTGGTCCAGGCGACCGACGAGTTCGACCCCGCCCACCGCCCTTAAGTCCCGCCCGATCCCGCCGATACGGGGGCCCATGCGCCGGCTCCTCCTCGTCCTCTCGCTCGTCTCCACCCTCGTCGCCTGCGGCGGCGACGGCGACGGCTTCGGCAACTACCGCTTCGACGGCGGCGTGCAGATGCAGATCTGCGTCGGCGCCGAGCACGGCGTCAGCGGCGCCGTCGTCGAGATCGCGAACCTCGACAACGGCTCCGTCTTCGCCCAGTTCGAGACCGACGGCGACGGCTTCTTCGACCTCGACGGCGACTTCCCCGACTCCACCGACGGCTACGAGGTCGTCGGCACCAAGGGTCGCTACGAGGCCGCCGCGGAGGTCGCGTCGCTGACGACCACCGACATCGAGCCCGCCTGCCTCGACACCGACGGCGTCGGCATCGCGGCGGCCGACGGCGCGCACGACTCGACGTGGGACACCCTCGACTCGATGGAGCGCCCCGCCAACCGGCTCGAGGTCGGCGGCGCGGTGCCCAGCGACCTCGTCACCGTCCTCACCTACGATCACAGCCTCGACGACCACGAGGTCGTGATGCTCGGCTCGGGCCTGCCGGACGAGTACTGGGACGCGGCGGACGAGATCCACGAGAACCTGACCGCCTTCCTCCAGGCCGGCGGCAGCGTCTACGTCAGCGACGCGTCCTGGCCCGTCGTCGAGGCGCTGGACCCCGGCGCGGTCAGCTTCGAGCCGGAGGGGGGCGAGGCCGGCTGGGCCGACGTCACCCTCGTCGACCGCGCGCTCCGGGCGTCCCTCAACCACGTCACCCAGCCGCGCATGGAGCTGGCGGCGGACGACGACGACCGCCGCTGGACCGTCGTCACCGACTACCGGGACGACGTCGAGGTCCTCGTCGCGGCCAACGTCTCCCACCTCCTCGACGAGCCCGCCCCCGTCACGCCCCTGGCGCTCGTCTGGTCGCCCTACGGGGACGAGGGCGGACGGCTCGTCTACAGCAGCGTCGTCAACCCCGGCGACGGCTCCATCAACGGCGAGACGTGGCGGATGTTCATGGAGGTCGTCCTCCGCCTGTAGCCGCCGCCGCCGTCGCCGCTACTTCCGCAGGTTGTCCGACGCCGCCTTCTGCCCCGTCAGGTAGAGCAGGATGGGGGGCGCGGCCTGCTCCAGGGCCTGTCCCGCGCCGCCGATCAGCGCCCGCCCCGGGCCCGCCATCACCGGGCGCGTCCCCAGGACGAGGACCCGCTGGCCGCCGAGGTTGACCATCCCGCGGAGCCCGACCACACCGACGCGCGAGCAGTACTGACCGCCGAGGCTCTTCCACAGCAGCCCGTGCCGGACCGGCGCGAAGTGGCGCGACGCGTTGCCGCTGAACTGGAAGATCGTCCCCTGCGAGGGGAAGCACTTCGCCGTCCCCGTGCGGACGAACCGGGTGAGGCCGGCGCGGAAGCCGGGGTTCGTCAGCCACGGCCCCGGCGCGTGGGGGGTCGCCCACATGCGGCCGCCGCGGGCGAGCCAGGACGTGCCCGTCGCGCCCGAGTGGCTGTACGAGTACAGCGGCTGGGCGGCGGCGGGTCCGCGGGGGACCACGGCGGCGCGGAAGCCGCTCACCGTCAGGGTCGTCATCGCCAGGCCGAACGCCCCCCGGGTGCCGCGCTCGGTGCCGGTCAGGATCTTCCCCTCGATGGTGTTCCCGGCGATCGCCTCGACCACGTACACCGCGCCGGTGACCTCGCCCACGGCCCACGCGTAGCCGGTCGTGGTGTTGCCGCCGTCCTCCTCCATCGCCCGGCAGGCGCGCTCCGCCATCGGGTCGGTGTACGTCTCCTTCCAGGCCTCCCAGAACCAGCCGATGTAGTCGCCGACGCTGTTGAGGCCGGAGGGGTCCGTCATGTTGTCGGGGCGGTTGTTGGCGTACGCCATCGGGTTGCCGAGGTTGCCGCCGTCGCCCCAGAAGCCGATCGGGTCGCGGCTGAGGAACTCGCCCTCCGCGGGGTCGTAGAAGCGGGCCCGCTGGTAGTACTTCGCGAGGTCCGCGTCCCAGTACCGGCCGGCGTACAGGTAGGGGAAGCCGACGGCGGAGTCGGGGAGGATCTCGAAGCCGTCCGCGCTCCGGATCGTGGGGACGCCGTAGCCGTCGTAGGTGATCAGCTCGACGGGGGTGCCGTCGGCCGCGATCAGGTGGGTGGTGCTCCCCTGGTGGTCGCGCACGGGGACGTACATCGTCTCGGGCTCGCCGTCGCCGTCGGTGTCGACGTCCATGGCGACGACCTGGTCCTTGGCGGGGCCGTGGATGTACTGGCGGGCGACGACGCCGTCGACGCGCTCCTCGAGGACGTCGTCGTCCTTCCAGAGGTAGTGCGTGGTCCCCTCGGCGGTCGTCTTGCGGATGCGGCGGCCGCCGGCCACGGCGGGGTGGGCGTCGTAGTCGAACTCGGCCACGATCTCGGTCGGGTCGGACGCCGAACGCACGACGCGGAGCCGGTTCCAGCCGTCCCAGGAGTAGAGGAAGTCGGCGTCGGCGGTCCGGAGGCCGGTCCCCACGGCGAAGTCGCGCGCCTCCTCCTCGAGGCTGCCGCCGTTGAAGGTCAGCTCGCCGCCGAGCCGCTCCTTGGCGGGGCTGTAGTCGCGGACCTCGGTGGTGAACCCGGACGGGTCGTCGTGGTCGACGACGCGGATCGTCTGGTCGGCCCCGAACAGCGTCCCCGTGAAGGAGTCGTTGGGCTGGTCGACGAACCCCCACGGCGTGAACGCGAGCTCGTCCTGGGTGACGAGGCGCTGCGTGGGGCGGCCGAGGGAGTCGAGGTCGAGCTGGGTGTCGCGGAAGATCCAGGACCACGGGGAGCTGGCGTCGGCCGTGACGCCGACCACGTCGTCGTTCCGGTTCCGCTCGACGCTGAACTGGCCGGTGTCGCAGATCGGGGTGAACGCCGACTGGGACGCCACGAGGAGGTTCTCGTCGAGGGTGCGGTCCACGGTGAGGGTGGGGATCCAGGCGCCGGAGTCCTCGTCGAGGATCTCGACCGTCGTCCCGCGCAGGCC